>DATDGR010000001.1:0-18632 GCA_036521995.1 Terriglobia bacterium
CAGCGGAGTTGGAACAGATACTCCCGGCAGGCCTGCTCCGAGCGGAAGCGAGCCTCGAAGTCCGCTGCGGTCCGAGGGTAATCCTCCATGAGCTCGCATACTATAGGTTGGGGTCACCTGAGTCAAGTGGATACCCAGATCGAGCTATTTTGCCGGCCCTTTGAACGGCTTTCCATTTTTTCAGCACCCTTTTTCGAGCGTAAAGAACTTCCTATCATAAAGATGCTGGGTTCGTTCGTACAAAGTCGAATGTTTTGCTTTCTGATGACCTGCTCTGGAGCCGCCCGGACCCTTGCCGGGAACGCGAGTCGATGACCACTGGACCGGAATTTCGTTACTTGTGCTTATAAATGATCTCATCGACCATGCCGTATTCGAGCGCCTGTTGGGCGCTCATCCAGAAGTCGCGTTCCACGTCGTGCTCGACCTTCTGCACCGACTGCTTGGTGTGCTGAGCCAGAATCTCATTGATGCTGGCGCGCAAGCGGAGGATTTCGCGGGCGTGAATGTCAATATCAGTGGCCTGACCGGAAACGCCGCCGATCCAGGGCTGATGGATCAGGACCCGGGAATTCGGCAAGGCAAAGCGCTTGGCTGGCGCGCCCGCGCAAAGCAGCACGGCCGCTATACTGGCCGCCATCCCGATGCAGGTTGTGCTTACGTCCGGCTGGATAAATTGCATGGTGTCGTAGATGGCCATGCCCGCCGACACGCTCCCGCCCGGCGAATTAATATACAGATGCACGTCCTTTTCCGGATCTTCGGCCGCCAGGAACAAGAGCTGGGCCGTGATCAGGTTGGCGACATTATCGTCAATCGGCGTCCCGATAAAGACGATGTTGTCACGCAGCAGCCGAGAGTAAATGTCGTAGGCACGCTCCCCCCGATTTGTCTGTTCCACCACCATGGGGACGAGCGTCATTTGAGGTTCCTTTGTTCTCATCGCCTTCTCTTCGCCCTGCCCGCTATCTTTACCCTCAAGGTTTCAGGGTTTGGCTGAGCTTTCACCCTCGGATCCCGATAATGTCGTCTGATGATTGACTTTAGCGTGGTGGTAGATGAAATCGAGCGCTTTCTGCCGCCGGATACCAGACTTCAGTCTATCAAGGCCATGCTCTCGTGTCAAGCGCGTCTTTAGAGCCGCCGGGGTCTCCTCCGCGGCCGCCGCGATTTCCCGCAGCGCATCGTCGATCTCAGCCTCCGAGATATCAATCTTTTCGTCGGAGGCAACCTTGTCGAGAATCAAGTTGCCGCGAACTTCCTGCTCGGCCTCCGGCTTCATATCGCCTCGAACCCTGCTCCAGTCGATCCCTGGGGCTCGAGGGTCGACGCCTTGGGCAATCATCCCCCTGATCACACTCTGCATCTGGCGGCGCACTTGGCTCTCCACGAGCGTCTCCGGCAACGGAAAATCATGGTTGGCGATGACCTTTTCCAGGAGTTTGTGCTTGACGGCGTCCTCTACCTGGCGCTGTTTCCTCCGGTCCAGGTCTCGGCGGAGCTGCTGGCGTAGTTCGGCAAGCGACGACAACTCGCTCACCGTCTTGGCCAATTCGTCATCGACCGCAGCCAAAACCCTCTTTTTGATGCCCTGGACTTCCACTCGGTAACGCAACCGGCGCCCGGCCAGTCGTGCCTCGCTGAAGTCGTCCGGGTAGTTGGCCTCGAACTCCCGAACCTCGTCCGGCACAGAGCCACGCAGATTCTGGGTGAATTCCCATACCACGCCCGGGCCGCCAATCTCGATCAGTCCGTCTGTCACTTCCAGCGGCTCGGCGCCGACATTCTTGAGGTCCTGACCCTTGTAACTCACCAGGGCAAAATCACCGTCCGCCGCCGCCCGGTCCTCGATCACTTCGAAGGTTGCGGCGCCCTGGCGCAGGCGCTCGATGGCCTCGTCCACCTCGCTGTCCGTCACTGTGGCGGGCTCCTGCTCCACCTCGAGACCTTTATACTCTTTGAGCTCGATCTCCGGATAGACCTCGAAGCTCGCCTTCGCCCGGATGGGCCGTCCTTCCTCGAGTTGCAGATCCTCGAAATGAGGCTCGCCGGCCACCACCAGGTTCTGATCACGGATGCTGTCCGCGAAATACTTCGGAACGAGATTCTGCACCACTTCACTCCGAATCTCATCGTGAAAGCGCTTCGCCACGAGCGCTCGCGGGGCGTGGCCCGGACGGAAGCCGGGAATGCGCGCCACTCGCGCATATTGCGCCGCGATCTGCTCGCGTTCGCGCGCCACCACGTCATCGGGAACTTCAATTACCAGCTCTTTTTTGCAGGTCGGAGGCTCCACACTTCCTCATCGTTCATTGGCGGGTGCGATCTGGGACAAGTGAGGGTTGGCCCTAAGGACAAGAGAGTTCAGACTCACCAAGATGCCAGTATAACAAAAAGCGAAAACCTGTCAACCGCTGTGGCTTTTCTCGCTCTTCTCTCTTCCTGTAAAAGCTTGTGCCCATCGCCTGTACCTTGTAACCTGTGACTTGCCTTATGCGTTACAACAACATTGTCGAAGCCATCGGCCACACGCCACTCGTCCGACTCAATAAGATCACGCGCGGTTTCAAAGGCGAGTTCTACGCCAAGTGCGACTACTTGAATCCCGGGGGCAGCGTGAAGGACCGGATCGGTATCGCCATGATCGAAGACGCCGAACGCCGAGGCCTGCTCAAGCCCGGCGGAACTATCGTGGAGCCGACCTCGGGGAACACCGGTATGGGGTTGGCGCTGGTGGCCGTCATCAAGGGCTACAAGTGCATCTTTACTTTGGCTGACAAGCAGTCGAAGGAGAAGCGCGACCTTCTCAAGGCGCTGGGCGCCGAAGTGATTGTGTGCCCCACGGCCGTTGAGCACGATGACCCTCGCAGCTACACAGCGGTGGCGGCCAAGCTCGCGCGCGAGATTCCCAACGCCTATCAGCCCAACCAGTACGAGAACCCCAAAAATCCCGAAATCCACTTCAAGACAACCGGACCTGAGATCTGGGAAGACAGCGAAGGCAGGATCACCCACTTTGTGTGCGGCATCGGAACCGGCGGGACCATCACGGGTGTGGGGCGCTACCTTAAGAGCAGAAACCCGGAGGTGAAGATCATCGGCGCTGACCCGGTCGGATCGGTCCTCGCCGAGCTTTTTCACACCGGCAGGCTCATTGAGGGAGAGCCCTATAAGGTGGAAGGCATCGGCCAGGACTATCTGCCTTCGACGCTCGACTTCAGCGTCATCGACGACATCATTCAGGTGTGCGACAAGGACTCCTTCCTGTGGACCCGGCGCCTGGCCCGCGGCGAAGCCATCTTTGCCGGCGGCTCTGTGGGGACAGCGTTGGCCGCGGCGATGGCCATCGGACCGACGCTCCGCGAGAACGATTTTCTGGTAGTGCTGATTCCCGACACCGGTGCACGCTATCTCAGCAAGGTCTACAACAACGAGTGGATGAAGGAGAACCGGTACCTCGAATCGGGAATGCCCCTGATTGCCGGCGAGATCGTGCAGGCCAAGACGGCGGCGAACGCCGGGCGGGCGCTGATTGCAGTAGCCCCGTCGGACACGGTATCGAGCGCGCTCGAAGCCATGCAGTCCAACGACTTCTCACAGCTTCCGGTGCTCGAGGACGGCCGCCCGGTGGGCGCGATCTACGAGGATGCGATCCTCAACCTGGCGCTCGAAGGCAAAGAGCTGAAGAAAGTGGTGGTGCGCGAGACCATGAGCGAGAGCTTTCCGGTGGTCGGGGCGGCGGCGGCCGTCGATCAGATTATGTCCTGCATTACGCGTGACTGCCCGGCCGTGTTTGTGGATCTTGGCAACGGCCAGTACGAAATTCTGACTAAATACGACCTGCTGCATTCGATCGCACGCCGTATGGACCAGGGTTCCTAGGGAGCGTGAAATCACGGCCGAAGATCGGGCAGTGCCCGCTTAACCCACGGTCGAGTTTTGGCTTGATGTTCGCGGCCTTGATTCCAGTCCGCGCCGGCGAGTTCACGGCAGCCCTGACCTGTCCGGCCGGGGGCCAACCGCACTCTGTCGGCCCTGGCGCCTGCCTGGTTATCCAAGGTTATACAGCATTTGATACTTCCGGCATCCGCGCAAGCCCAACTGCTTCTATCAACCGGCACCTGTCAGAGAACCGGATGCGCCGCGAGCAGCACCAGCGAGGCTCCAGAAGGGGCTCCCATGACCCAGCGTCAACGCTCTCCCTCGTCCTTCAAAGCGTTCATTGGCACGCCATAGTCCGTCTTGTTGCCGTTGACTCCCATCTCCAGAAGGGCGACAATTCAAGACTGAAGGCAGGCGCGATCGGAGAGTGATCCATGAAGGGCAAGCGGTTGAAATTCGGACTCGGCATTGGCGTGATCCTGGTCCTGGTAGGCTGGCTGGCGGTTTCCGGCTTTGAGCAGAACAAGACCTACTACGTCACCGTCAGCGAACTGCTGAATGGCAAGGGCGGGCATGAGCGGGTGCGGGTGGGCGGCATGGTAGCCGAGGGATCGGTGGAGCGCCGGGGCGGGCAGGTGACTTTCCGCCTGTCCCAGGACACGGCCACCGTACCCGTCGTCTACGTGGGCTCGGACACGCTGCCGGATACCTTCGTGGGTGGTGCGCAGGCCATCGTTGAGGGCAATTATTCTTCCAATGGTGTCTTCCAGGCAGACAAGATCCAAGCAAAATGTGCGTCCAAATACCAGGCGGCTCCGCCTGGGGTGTCCCAGAAGGTCGCTCAGAACGGAACTTGACGAACGAAGCCACGATGTTTAAGAAAAAAAAGGGGTTGCAAAAATATCTCGATGGCCTAGCCGGAGGGGTAGTACACCCAGGGTGCGGTCGAGGGTGGCTGTGCCAGCTCCGTGCGGCGCCGCCCCGGTCCGAAAAAGGTAGCAAAGTCGAGAATTGACGAACGAAGCCACGATGTATAAGAAAAAAAGGTCTTGCAGAAATGTCTCGAGTCAGTTTCGCAGGCTGGTTGAGCGACGGTGTGTAAAATTTGCTCTGTTAACCGGTCGCTAGCCGGGATCGGCAGCTCGGGAGAGACAATATGAACCAGGTCGGCAGCGTCGGTCTGATTGGGGCTTTGGCGTTCTCGCTTTACGCCGTGGTGGCGGGGGTGCTCGGCGGCAAGCTTCGCAGCCTGCGGATCACCCGCAGCGCGGAACGGGCGGTGCTCGCCTTCTTCGCCATGGTGACAATGGCCGTCCTGGCGCTGGAATACCAGATCCTGACCGACAACTTCAACAGCGCTTACGTCGCCGCCCACTCGAACCGCGCTCTGCCCTTCTATTACAAGCTCCCGGTTCTTTGGTCAGGCCAGGAAGGATCTTTGCTCTTCTGGACCTTTCTGCTCTCTATTTACAGCGCCCTGGTCGTTCTGATGAACCGGCGGCGCAACCGCCAGCTCATGCCCTATGTGGTCTCGATCCTGATGGGCACGGGCGTATTCTTCTCGACCTTGATCCTCTTCGTAGCCAATCCTTTCATGGAGCTGTCGATCTCCGGGGCTGGTGGCGCCCTCCGAGCCTTCACTCCACCGGACGGTAACGGTCTGAACCCGTCGCTGCAGTATCCGTCCATGGTGATCCACCCTCCCATGCTGTACCTGGGCTATGTGGGCATGGTGGTGCCCTTCGCCTTCGCCATGGCCGCGCTCATCACCCGGCAACTGGGCGACAACTGGATCCGCACGACACGGCGCTGGACCATGGTGCCCTGGATGTTCCTGGGGGTGGGCATCGTCCTCGGCGGCAACTGGGCTTACGAAGTCCTCGGTTGGGGCGGCTACTGGGCCTGGGACCCGGTGGAAAACGCCTCGCTTCTCCCCTGGCTCGCCGGCACGGCCTTTCTGCACTCGGTGATGATCCAGGAAAAGCGCGGCATGTTGAAGGTGTGGAACATGGTGCTGGTGATCGCCACCTTCTTCCTTTCCATCTTCGGCACGTTTCTCACCCGCAGCGGGATCGTCAGCTCGGTGCACGCCTTTGCCCAATCCAATATCGGGCCCTTTTTCGCCGGTTTTCTGGCCATCATCTTGCTTTTCTCGGTCACCCTGCTTTTCCTGCGCCTCGACTTCCTGAAGAGCGAGAACCAGCTCGACTCGGTAGTCTCGCGCGAGAGTGGATTCCTTTTCAATAACTGGGTGCTGCTGGCGGCCGTCTTCGCGGTACTCTGGGGGACCATCTTTCCCATCGTCTCCAAGGCGATTGAAAACCAAACCGTGACCGTGGGGGCGCCGTTCTTCAACCGCTTTATGATCCCGATCGGTCTCATTCTTCTGTTCCTGACTGGCGCGGGACCGCTGCTGGCTTGGCGCAAGACTAGTTTCCAGAGCATCAAGCAGAACTTCACCGTGCCCATGACGGTGGCCGTGGCGATCACCGTGGCCGCCTATGTCTTCGGCGTGCGCGGCCTTTACGTCGCCATGACGGTTCTGCTCACGTCCTTTGTGGCGGTAGCGACGCTCCTCGAATTTTACAAGGGAGCCCGCACCCGGCAGCGCACGGTGCACGAGAACTTTCCCCAGGCGGTGTACAACCTGACCATGCGCAACACCCGCCGCTATGGCGGCTACGTGATCCACCTGGGCATCGTGATTCTGTTCGTGGGCTTCCTCGGCCAGGCCTTCAAGAGCGAGACCAAGAGCTTGATGGCGGAGGGAGACCTGATGCGGGCCAAGGACTATGTCCTGCGGTGCGCCAGTGTCACCATCGGTGACACGCCGAATTACGAATACCAGCGAGCCGTGCTCTCGGTGATTCGCAACGGGCAAGCGCTCGGCACCGTGGAGCCGGAACAGCGCTTTTACAAAGCGAGCCAGGAAGCCACCAGCCACGTCGCCATTCGAACCTCGCCGCGCGAGGACCTTTACGTGGTCCTGGCCGGGCAGGACCCCGACAGCAAGAAGGCTATCGTACAGGTTTTCATCAATCCGCTAGTGATGTGGGTTTGGGTGGGCGGCGCGGTGGTGTTTCTTGGAACCCTGCTGGCCCTCATTCCGAGCCGTGTGGAGCGCGAAATGGCCGAGATGCGACGCGATCAGGAAGCCGCAGTCAGAATATCGGGCCTCGGGGCGTCGGAGTAGGATCGAGGGAGGACCTTCTGATGACTCCCGAAGACATGGAACGTGCGGGGCAGTTCGTGATACAGCATCAGGTGAAGCTTGATCAGTTTCAAATAGAATCGGGGCCACGCGCGTGCGCCGGTTTGGGAGTAATGGCGGCGGCCGAAGGTGAGGATAAGCCGGTAGCGCGAGGTTTCCTTCGCGGAGATTCCGCGGCCTTTGACGAGACGGATGAAAGCGATTCGGGTTCACCAATTCGGCGGCCCTGAGGTCATGAAGCTGGAAGAAGTCCCGGACCTGCGCCCTGGTCCAGACGAAGTCGTGGTGCAGGTGAAAGCCGCCGGCGTCAATCCCGTGGACACCTACATCCGCACCGGGACGTATGCGGTTAAACCGACCCTTCCTTATACGCCGGGTGCAGACGGCGCGGGGATTGTCGCGGCCCTGGGCTCCGGCGTCTCGAGGGTTGCCGAAGGGGCGCGAGTGTACGTGGCGGGAACGGTGATAACAGGCACATACGCGGAGCAGGTGCTCGCCAAGGACTGGCAGGTGCAGCCGCTGCACGAAAGGGTGACCTTTGCCCAGGGGGCGGCGGTCAACGTGGCGTACGCCACTGCGTATCGCGGCTTGTTCAATCGCGCTCACGCTCAGCCGGGGGAGACCGTGCTGGTGCATGGAGCAAGTGGCGCCGTGGGCGTGGCCTGCGTGCAGATGTCGCGCGCCGCAGGATTGACCGTGATCGGAACCGCAGGCACGGAGCGCGGTCTCGCCCTGGTTGCCAAGGAGGGCGCCCATCACACCCTCAATCACCGTACTCCGGGGTATCTCGAGCAGGTCCGATCGCTGACTGCTGGGCGCGGCGTGGATCTGATCGCGGAGATGCTGGCCAACGTGAATCTGGGCAAAGACCTTACGGTCCTCGCTCCCGGCGGCCGCGTAGTAGTGATAGGCAGCCGGGGGACCGTTGAAATCAATCCACGCGACACCATGGTGCGCGACGCCGCTATCCTGGGAATGACGCTGCTGAACGCCACTCAGCCGGAGCTCGCTCGGATCCATGCTGCCTTGGTGGCGGGCCTCGAGAACGGCACCTTGCGGCCGGTCGTAGGGCAGCAGATCCCACTCGCCGAGGCCGCGCGCGCGCACCAGGCGGTGATGGAGCCGGGAGCCTACGGTAAGATTGTAATGGTGCCGTAAAAGCAGGTGCCAGGTGCCAGTGTTAGGCGTTGGCTAGCCAGGAGCTTCCCTGCATGAGTGATGGCCGAGTTTCCCAGTTCGCCGTGGTAATCCTGACAGCCGCATGGCTCGTAGTTGGAGTCACCGTGCGGGCCGATCAGGGGTCTCCCGCGCCAAAGACGACCGCGCAAGCGATCGAAGGCGGCCTCACTTGCCAGTGCGGGTGCCAGCAGACCGTCAGCGGCTGTAACCACGAGGGATGCGGCGACAAGGCGGAGATGCAAGCGATGGCCGAGAAAGAGGTAGCCTCCGGCAAGGACAACCCTGCCATCCTTCAGGACTTTGTGTTGAAATACGGCACCAAGGTACTGGCCACTCCACCGCCCACCGGCTTCAATCTGATGGTGTGGATTCTGCCTATTCTGGGTGGAATGATCGGCCTCACCTTGGTAGTGACCTTGGTGCGCCGCTGGCGGCACGCTCCGGCCATGGCGCCCACCGAAGCCACGCCGCCGATTGACCCGGAGATGAGGGCCGAAGTGGAAGAGGAAATGAAGAGAATCACCAGTGAAAGGTGAAGGGGTTTGTGGGCACTGACCCCTGGTTTTTAGGATAGATTATGTTCACAGCGCTTGCCTTCGTGATTGCTCTCGGTCTGGCCTGCTTCGTGGCCGCGCCCTTGCTCGCCACCGAAAAGGAGGCTGGCACATTGCCCGTGGACGTGACACCGCTCGCCGACCTCAAGCGCCGCCGCCTGGTGCTGTACGAGAACATCCAGGATCTCGAGTTCGAGTACCGCGCTCACAAGATCGGATCGAAAGACTACGAGGCGCTACGGGACACTTACACTGCGGAAGCCGCGCAACTGATGACCGCCTCGCGCCAGATCGAGCGCGGCAGTACCGAGGAGGCTTTCATCGAGCGTGAGGTGGCAGCAAGACGGGCCCGGACTCAGCGCCAAGCCCCGACGGTGCCCGATTACACTTGCCCGAAGTGCGGGTTCGAGAATCCCTTGCCCGTGAAATTCTGCGGCGACTGCGGCGCCAAGATACGCGACAAGAGGTAGCCTTGCGGTTCGCAGTTGGTTGTCAAGTTGACGCCGGCGGATGTCAGTCGCGGGGGTGCATATCAGCATTCTCAGGCATCGATTTGAAATCTGAAATCTTGAACTTGAAATCCTCCAACTGGGTGGTTCGCTCACTGAGTTTCGGCGTTCGGGCGAACGGGCACCTGATGGCAGCGCTCATTTCAGCGGCGGTGTTGCTTCTCCTTCCCTCTCTCGTTTGCGCCCAGGCCAAAGTCGAGGGTAGAGTCGTCAACGGAACCACGAACCGCCCGGTGCCCGGCCAGGAGATACGCCTGCTCATTCCGCGCGGCGGTATGCAACAGGTGGGGACCACCAAAACCGGAGCCGACGGTCACTTTGTCTTCGACGCGGCCGGCATCGATTCCAAGTCCTTCTACTTGGTCTCGACGGACTTTCAGGGCGTGCCTTACAACACGCCCGCCACGTTCAATTCCAACGGCGCTGCCAGCGTCGACCTCACGGTCTATGATTCCACCCGCTCTCCCAACGGCTTGCGCATCCCGGCCATGCGAGTGCTCGCCGGTGCTGAGAAGGACGAGCTGCGGGTGCAGGAAGAATACGCCGTCCAGAATTCCACCAACCCCCCGAGGGCCTATGCCGTGCCGGGCGCGACCTTCAGCTTTCGCATTCCGGCCGACGCGGGCACCCCCACGGTCTCTGTGGCCGGCCTTATGAATATGCCGCTGCCGCAGACGCCTGCGCCGGGCAAGCCCCCTGGCACGTTCTCGATTCACTACCCCATGAAACCGGGCGTCACCACGGTGACCGTGCAGTACGTCAAACCCTATGAGGCGTCTGGTGTCGAACTGAAAGATGGCGCTTCCTTTCTTCTCGACCAGGCTGAACTCTATATTTATCCGTCCAGCCTCGTGGTGGACGCGCCGGGCTTCCAGCCGGCGGGAATCGACAACCCTCACCTGATCGCGAAGTATCAGGCGGCGCAGCTTCCGGCCGGCGCCTCGGCCCTTGACATCCGCCTGAGCGGCGAATCCGCCGCCGGACCGCCGCCGGGAAGCGGGCAGCCCGCCCAGGGCGGCCAGCAGGAAGAGAGTCAGGGCGGAAATCCAAACGGAAATCAGGGCGCTCAGGAAGAAGTGAAGGTGGTTCCCAATTCCGTTTCCAATCTCACCGCTCCGGTGCTGGCCGGACTTCTGCTCCTCCTCCTTTGGGCGCTCGCGGTCCGGATGATGAAGGAGTGGCCGCACATCAAGGCTGAGGCCACTGGCGAACCCGCCGGCCGCACGCTGGACCCCCAGGCTGAGAAGTTGCTCAACTCCATCGCCGACCTCGACGAGCTTTTCGCCACCGGCAAGATCGCGGAGCCGAAGTACTGGAAAGAGCGCCTGGAGCTCAAGGCCCGTCTGGTGGCCTTCCTGAAAAAGAGTCCGCCGGCCACGCTCGAGTCCTATGCCGCCCGTCAAAACCCCCACTGAAGGTGCGCTCGAGGCCCGCGGCGTCTCCAAATTCTTTGGCGATCTCCCCGCCTTGCGCAACGTTACCCTGCGCATCGAGCCGGGCGACTCGGCGCTGCTCTACGGCCCCAACGGCGCCGGCAAGACCACCTTGTTACGTACGCTGGCGGGGCTCGCCCGTCCGGCGGAAGGCGAAGTGCTGTTCGCTGGCCGGAGCCTCGCTGAGGACAGCCAGACCGCCAAGGCCAGGATTGGATTCGTTTCGCACGCTACGTTTCTTTACAACGAGCTTACCGGGCGCGAAAATCTGCGTCTTTTCGGCCGTCTCTACGGCCTGCGCGATCTCGAGCGCCGCATCGACTGGGCTCTTGATCTCTTCGCGGTCCGCGAGCGCGCCCATGAACCGGCGCGAGATCTCTCACGCGGCTTGCAGCAGCGCATGTCGCTGGCCCGCGCTCTCCTGCATGACCCGAGCTTCCTGCTGCTCGACGAACCCTTTACGGGCCTTGACGCCGATTCCGCCGGCAACCTCGAGGGTCTACTGGCGCGCCTGCCGAAAGAAGGCAAAGCGCTGATTTTTTCGACGCACAATTACACCCAGGGCGCCTCGCTCGCGCGGCGAGTGGTAGCGCTCGAAAGGGGCCGAATCAAGTATGATGGTCCGGTGGAGCTCGTGCCGGAAGTGCTGATCGCGGTGGACCAGGTGCTCAGGCCGTGACCGGGCGCGCCAGAGCTGGCTCTCGTCGCAGCCAACAGATGGCGGCGCAACGCGCTCCCAGGGAGGATAAATCATGCTGCCACTTCTTGCCTTGACGTTCGCTCTCGCCTTGGTCTTGCCCGCACATCACCCCGCGCCGTCTTCAGCAGCCGCCGGATTGCTGCTGGTGGCCAACAAGGGCGAACACACGCTCGGCTTGATTGATGCTGAAGGAGGCCGCCAGGCTTTGACCATCCCCGAAAGCGGTGTTACCGGACACGAAGTGATCGCCTCGCCGGACGGGCGCCTTGCGTTTGTTCCCATCTACGGCAACTCGGGCGTGGGTATGCCGGGCACCGACGGCAGTACGCTCGACGTCTTCAGCCTCAGCGAGCAGCGCCTGGTTCACACCATCGATTTCGGGCACGGCGTCCGGCCGCACTGCCCCTTGTTCGGGCCCAAGGACGGCCTGCTCTATGTCACCACCGAGTTGGACCAAGCGGTGACGGTGATCGACCCCCACACGTTCAAGATCGTTGCCAAGGTGCCCACCGGCGCTCCGGAATCGCACATGCTGGCCATCAGCTCCGATGGAATGCGAGGCTACACAGCTAACGTCGGGCCTGGGAGCGTCTCGGTGCTTGACCTGGTGGGGCGCAAGACGATGACCGTGATTCCAGTCGCCACGCACGTGCAACGCATCTCGGTCACGCCGGATGGCCGCTGGGTGTTCACCTCCGACACCGAAAAGCCGCGCCTCGCCGTGATCGATACCGCGAGCAACAAAGTCGACCGCTGGATCACTCTGCCCGCCACCGGCTACGGTAGCGCGCCCACACCGGACGGCAAGTGGCTGCTGGTGGCGCTGCCCGACGCGCCAGGCGTGGCGGTGGTCGATCTCAGCACCCTGCAGGTGGCACGCACGATCAGCCTGCCGCCTGCCCCGCAAGAGGTAGTGATCCGGCCCGATGGAAAGATGGCCTACATCTCTTGCGACCGGAGCCGTCAGGTGGCGGCGATCACCGTTGGCGATTGGACGGTGGCGAAGCTGATCGACGCCGGCAAGAGCGCGGATGGTCTGGCGTGGGCGCGATAAAGATTCTTGGATTGTAGATCTTAGATGTCGGTTTTGCGGAGGCTAGCCGCCGGGTCGCCGCTGGTAAATCCGGAATGAAACTGGTCTTCCCGATCCAAAATCGAAGGTCTAAGATCCAAGATCAAATGATCTCCACCTGGCAGTTTTTCACCAGCGACTTGAACCTCTGGGCGTCGGCCTCGCTGCCTACAATGGCGCCGTAGTGCATAGGCACCGCGATCTTGGGATTGATCGCTGCCGCCGCCTCAGCCGCTTCTTCCGCGGTCATCACGTAGGTGCCGGAGACGGGCAGCAGTGCGACATCGCACTTGATCGATTTCATCTCTGGGATGAAATCGGCGTCGCCGGCGTGATAGACGGTGGTGCCGTCCATTTTGATCAGAAAGCCCAGGCGTTTCTCTCCTGGAGGATGAAATCTCTTTCCCGGCTCGGGACCCTTGTCGAGGTTGTATGCCGGATAGCCATCAATCTCCACCTTGCCCACCGTACGCTTCCCGCCCGGGTCCAGGTAATGGACCTCCTTCACCTTCACACTCTTGAGCCCCTCCTTGCAGAGAGGGCTGGCCACGATGGTGGTTCCCGGAAAACTCACTTTGTTCAGGTCCTCGAGACTGAGGTGATCGAAGTGCTCATGACTGATCAGCACGATGTCCGCTTCGTCGCCTTTCATCACCTTGAAGGGATCAACGTAGATCACCTTGGATCCGGCAACGCGAAAGGCGTCATGCGCAATGCGCGTGATATCGAGGTTCAGCAGCTTCATGGGCGATTCTCCGTTTTGATACTCACGATGGAAGTGGCCGCCGGAATCTGGCAGGCGAGTCCAGCAGCAACATCATACCAAATGTCAGTTCCGCCGGATGTAAGGAAGGAGTCTTACGAAAGCGCTGCCGTCATCGGCCGGTGACCGTCAACTCGCCACACGACGCCTCCGATTGCCTCCTCGTCGAATTCGCCAAGAGGCTCAGCCCGATCCCCTCTGTCGGGTGTTCTCAATTTAGGACACTTTTGTCAAAAGGCTGCAGTGCACTAGCCGCGTGGCGCTTTTCGATGACACCCACATGGGCAAAAGACGGACGCGGGGCACCGCTAACCCGACTCGTGGCCGGTAGGACGCGGGCAAGGCAATACAGGAGGCCGAAGACGGGACGGAGCGTCGTGAAAGGAGAGTGATGGACCTAGTGGGCCGACCAATCCCTGCCACATGAGCCGCCGCGGCGCGATTCGATGACAGTCGAACGGCGACCGGCTTACTGCGTCCGCAAGAAGCCATGATACACGCCGCTCGCGTCGCTGTAGAACCCCGTGATCGCGTTCTCCGGATTGATTGCGCCAGGAGAAGTGCCTTGGCCCGAGCCGGTGCCCGCGCCGGGAACGTCGAACGTTGTGATGGTGCCGTCCGGAGCGCGCACGAAGCCGTGATTCACATTGCTCGCGTCGATGTAGAATCCCGCGATTACCCCCTCCGGGTTGATGTTCAAAGCGTAGGTGCCCTGGCCACTGCCCGTACCCGCATCTGGCGCATCGAACGTGGTGACGGCGCCGTCAGCGGCGCGTACGAAGCCGTGGTTCACACCGTTCGGGTCAGTGTAAAGCCCGGGAATCGCCCCCGCTGGGTTAATGCCTGCGCTGGACGTGCCCTGGTACATGCCTGTGCCCGCCCCCGATACATTGAACTCGGTGATGGTGCCGTCCGGAGCGCGCACGTAGCCATGCTCCACGTAGTTGGCGTCAAGGTAGGTTCCAGCGATTGCCCCCTCCGGGTTGATCCCGTCCCCTTCGCTTGCGGTGTAGGTGCCCTGGCCGCTGTCTGTGCCCGCGCCGGGAGCGTCGAACGTCGTGAAAGTGCCGTCAGAAGCGCGCACGTAGCCATGCTCCACGTAGTTGGCGTCAATGTAGAATCCCGCGATTGCCCCTTTCGGGTTGATGTTGAGGCTGTACGTGCCTTGGTACATGCCTGTGCCCGCGCCGGGAGCTTCGAACGTCGTGGAAGTGCCGTCAGAAGCGAGCAGGAAGCCGTGAATCACGTTGCTGGCGTCAAAGTACGATCCCGCGATCGCCCCCGCCGGGTTGATGCTGTAAGGGATGGTGCCTTGGCCGGCGCCCGTGCCTGCGCCAGGGGCCTCGAACTCAGTGAAAGTACCGTCAGGAGCACGCAGGAAGCCGTAGATCACGTCACTGGCGTCAAGGTAGTATCCCGTGATCGCCCCTGACGGGTTAAGGTAAAAGGGGACAGTGCCTTGGCCGGCGCCCGTGCCGGCGCCTGGCGCTTCGAAGCTGATAATGACGGGCTCGCGAGTCCAAGCCTGGCTCTTCGCGGGAAACACCAGTCCGAGCGCGCAGGTCACCAAGCACAGCGTCAGCGCTACCTTGCGCCAGGCCGCGGCACCGACCAAACCAAAAGCAAATCGAGTCCTCATAACGGTAATCCTCCTCTTTGACTTCTTTTAGTCTCGCCTTCAATCGCTTCGCGACTGAGGGCAGCTTGAACCGGGGAGAGACCGGGATCAATGGTACGGGCGTGACATCTGTGTGATATCGAGGTGACTTGGGCCGACACGGTGGGTGAGTTTGGAGAATGCCCCGGGGTAGTGCCCGTGAGCTATCTCCCAGTGACGTTGGGGGTTACGCCGGCCGCCCGCCGTTAAATTAGATTTCGACTTGGGCAAACCGATCTTAGACTTCGCACTGGTCTCCGTGAAAGAAGAGGCACAAGCCGAACACGTGGCACGTTTCGAGCGGTTCGAGGTAGACCTTCGATCCGGCGAATTGTGGAAAGAGGGCCAGAAGGTAAGACTGCCGGAACAATCGTTTCAGATTCTGGTGATGCTACTGGAGCGGGACGGTGAAGTAGTCCTGCGTGGTGAGATTCGGAAGCGACTCTGGCCCAATGATACGGTCGTGGAGTTCGAAAACAGCATCAACGCCGCCGTCAAGAGACTGCGGCTTGCTTTGAACGATTCTGCCGACCGCCCACAATACGTTGAAACATTGGCACGTCGTGGTTATCGGTGGATGGTTCCAATCAAGTGGACCGAGGCGAACCCTGTCGGCCTCCAGGCTCTTGAATCCCAGCCTTCACTCCACGGCTTAGTTTCAGTCGCTGTGCCATTGGTCGGTAAGAAGGTCTCCCACTACCGCGTGCTTGAAGTGTTGGGCGGTGGAGGCATGGGAGTGGTCTACCGGGCCGAGGATCTCAAGCTAGGCCGGGGTGCGGCCCTGAAATTTCTTCCCGAGGAATTGGCCGCCCATCCCCAAGCATTTGACCGGTTCGAACGCGAGGCGCGCGCGGCCTCAGCCCTCAATCACCCTCACATTTGCACGGTTTACGAATTTGGCGAACACGAAGGCCAGCCGTTCATCGCCATGGAGCTGCTCGAAGGCGAGACGCTAAGCCACCTCATCGCCGGAAAGCCGCTGGCAGTTGACAGGCTGTTGGACGTCGCCCCGCAGGCGGCTGATGCTTTGGACGCCGCTCACCAGAAGGGGATCATTCACCGCGACATCAAGCCGGCAAACGTATTCGTTACGAACCGTGGCGAGGTGAAGATTCTGGACTTCGGTTTGGCGAAGCTGACGTCGGATAGTGGCACGGGCATCTTGCCTGTGGAAAGGCCAGAGGATCGCCAGGAGGAACACGGGCAGGATGCCCGTGCCACAGCGGGCGAGACGCCCGCACTACTGATGAGCCGAACGGGCGTGGCGATGGGCACGGCGCCTTACATGTCGCCCGAGCAGGTAAGAGGCGAGAAGTTGGACGCCCGCACGGACCTTTTCTCGTTTGGCCTGGTCTTGCACGAAATGGCGACCGGGCACGTAGCTTTCGCGGGCGAAACGGTCGCGGAGGTTCACGACGCTATCGTGAACCGAACACCGCCGCCGGCGCGCGAAGCGAACCCTGATATCCCGCTCAAACTGGAAGCAATCATCGAAAAGGCTCTGGAGAACGATAGAGACTTGCGCTACCAGGCGGCCGCCGAGATGCGGGCGGATTTGAGAGAGGTAGGGGCGGGCCTTGCGCCTGCCCTTTCGCCGGTCGGCGGCGGGAACGCTGCCGGAATCGCGACTCCCCTCACCCTAGCCCCTCTCCATCGGGGAGAGGGTGGCCCGAAGGGCCGGTTGAGGGCCTACGTCGCTGGCCGCTGTGGATAATGGCCGGATCGCTGGCGGCAATTGCCGGAGGGCTCGTGGTTGCATGGTTCCTCTTCTTGCGCCGCCCTTCCCAGCCTCCAGCCGAGTTAACGCAGACGCGCCTGACGTTCAACTCGAGCGAGAACTTTGTCGGGAGCGGCGCCATTTCTCCTGATGGCAAGTACCTCGCTTACTCTGACCCAGCGGGGATTCACCTCAAGTTGCTTTCGACAGGCGACGAGCGGCTGATTCCAAAGCCCGCCGGAGTTCCCACCGGCGCCTCCTGGCATGTGCAATCCTGGTTTCCCGACGGCACGCAATTGCTTGCTGACGCGAGCGAACCGGGCGTACAGCTCGCCATGTGGGCGGTCTCCGTGCTGGGGCAATCTGCACGCGAGCTGCGCGAGGGTGCAATAGCCTGGCAGGTCTCGCCGGATGGGAAGCGTATCGCCTTCGGCCCGGTCGACGCCTCCGGCCTCGCTCGTGAGATCTGGGTGATGGGTAGCCAGGGGGAAAACCCGCAAAAGGTCCTCGCCCTCGGAGAGGGCGACTGGCTCCAAAGCGTGCACTGGTCGCCGGACGGACAGCGCTTGGGCTACATTAGGGAGCAGCCGGGGCAGCCAGACTCGATTGAAACGTGTGAGCTGAACGGGGCGAGCCGGACAGTGGTTGTGCCGGATCCAGACCTGTCGTTGTCCGATTTTTGCTGGCTTGCCGACGGCCGGATCATCTACACGCGCCTGGAATCTCCGCGGGCGCGCCATAACCTTAACCTTTGGCAGATCAGCGTCAACGGCCAGTCGGGCATGCCCGCCGGCAAACCGAAACGCGTCACACAGGAGCCGGATGTCTCCTTTGAAAAGTTATACGCAAGTGCGGACGGGAAGCGACTAACCTTCCTAAAGGCAGGGATGCCTCAGGGCCAGATTTACCTGGGCGAGCTGGCGGCAGGAGGGACGCGCATGAATCCCCCTCGGCGGCTGACCAACGATGAGGCCAACTACATGGCCACCGCATGGGCTCCCGACAGCAAAGCGGTATTGTTCTTCTCAAACTTCGCCAACGGCCCACCGGGCATCTTCAAACAGGAGATCAGCCAGGATAGCACCGAACCCGTGGTCGCTGGACCGGGGCGCACATTCATGCCACGCCTCAGCCCTGATGGCGCCTGGATACTGTACCTGAACTGGTCTAAAACGGCGTCGGGTCTCAGCCTGATGCGGATTCCTCAGGGCGGTGGTGTCTCGGAGTTTGTGACCGAGATCGGCCCCAATTGGCAGGATTTCCAGTGCGCTCGCTCTCCAGCGAACCTCTGCGTGGTCCTCGAGGAGAGCCAGGATGATAAGCAGATTATGGTTACGGCATTCGATCCCGTGAAGGGCAGAGGCAAGATACTTAGAACTATCGAGAAAGACCCTTGGGCTGTCTTCTCCGATGGCATCTCGCTCGACGGATCGACGCTTGCGATTTCAAAACATGACGAGGCCGAGATCAACATTCGCTTGCTTTCACTCACGGGTGGCTCTGACCGCGACATCACGGTGAAGGATTGGCCCAACGTCTCGGGTCTCGATTGGTCCCCTGATGGGTGGACTGAAGCCTAAGCATGAGTTGCGCCTCCTGTTGGCCGGGAGTCAGCTTTGGAGTGGTCCCCGTTTTTGAGACAACCAGTTAAGACTCAAGATTCAGCGAATGGCATGAAAATGCCATCGAAGGGAGATTTGAGTCATGGGTTGGTCTCGACGGCGATTCACGAAGGAATTCAAGCTGGCCGCGGTCCAGGGGCTGGAAATGGGGGCATCGCTGGCGGAGGTAGCGCGGGCCTTTGAAGTGAACGTGAACGTGCTGCACCGCTGGCGGCGGGAGTTTCACCAAGGGCCCGGCAATGCCTTTCCGGGATTGGGAAAGCGGCGCTGGGAAGAGGGCCGGGTGGCCCAACTGGAGCGCAAGGTCGGTCAGCAGGCGCTGGAGATCGATTT
>DATDGR010000002.1:0-23965 GCA_036521995.1 Terriglobia bacterium
AACTCGGCGACCTGCTGTTTTCCATCAGCCAGCTTGCCCGGCATCTCGGCACCGATCCTGAGAGCTGCCTGCGCCGTGGCAATCGGAAGTTCCGCCGTAGGTTTCGCGCTCTCGAGAGCGAATTCGCGCGGCGCGGCCGCAAATTGGCGGACTGCGACCTGGAAGAGCTCGAAGCCGTCTGGACCGCCGTCAAGCGCGAGGAAAGCCGGAGCGTGTCCTCGTCCGCGGCCGAGTGACCCATGCCAGGTGCCGTGCACGCTCCTTACGACATCAGACCCTGCCGCGGAATCGAGGAACTCGAACACTGTGTCCGGCTGCAGAAGCAGATCTGGGGATACGCGGAAGGGGAAGTGTACCCGCTGAGGCTTTTTGTCAACCTGACGCATATTGGAGGACAGGTGATCGGAGCCTTTACGCCCGGCGCCGATGGCCCACACCGCTCGCGCGGCGCATTTCGACTCGAGGACCGGCCTGGTGAGATGGTCGGTTTCGTGGCCGCGATGCCTGCCTGGCGTGACGGCAAGCGCTACCTGCACTCGTTGTCGCTCGGGGTGGTTCCGGGACACGAGAATCAGGGGCTCGGAAGGAGACTGAAACTGGAACAGCGTAAGCTCGCGCTCGCGGCGGGAATCCGGTGGATCGAGTGGACCTTCGATCCTCTGCGCGCCAAGAACGCCTTCTTCAACATCGCGCGGCTGGGCGCGATCTCGCGCCGGTACCAGCCGGATTACTACGGCTGTGTTCGCAGCCGCTTGCAGCAGGGTCTGCCGAGCGACCGCCTGGTGTGCGAATGGTGGCTACGCTCGGCGCGGGTGCGCTTCATGATCGCGAGCGGGACCGCTTCCAGGCGGCCGGGCCGGAAGGTTCAACCCGCCGTGGAGATCACGATTCCAGCCGATTTCGGCTCCCTCGCCCGGCACGAGCCTGAGCGAGCACGGAGGCTGCAACGTTCTGTGCGGAGAAAATTCGAGCAATGTTTCCGCCGCGGCCTGGCGGTGACCGGATTCGAGCGCGATGACAAGATCGGCCGCTATCTCCTGGAGCCTTTCCATGAGAATTGACCGCATTGAGCTCCGCGAAGTTCGCCTGCCGCTGGTCCATTTTTTTGAGACCAGCTTTGGCCGCACCACCACGCGGCGCATCGTGCTGGTTAGAGTGGAAGCCGAGGGGCTTACAGGGTGGGGCGAAGTCACCTCCGGCGAGCAGCCGCTCTACAACTACGAAACGCCGGAGACGGCCTGGCACATCCTGCGCGATTTCTTGGTTCCCGGGATGCTACACCGGGAACTAACCGGCCCTGCCGAGGTGCCGACCCGGTTCTCGCCCATCCGTGGGCACAACATGGCCAAGGCGGCGCTCGAAAATGCGCTCTGGGATATCGAGTCCCAGCGCGCCGGCCTGCCGCTGGCGAAGCTGATCGGCGGAGCCCTCCAGGAAATACCGTGCGGGGTCTCGATCGGCATCCAGAATTCGGTGGACGAGTTGCTCGACAAGATCGAGTGCGAGGTCAGCGCCGGCTACCAGCGCATCAAGCTGAAGGTGAAGCCGGGCTGGGACCTGGCGGTGCTCGAACGCGTCCGCAAGCGCTTCCCGCGAATTGTGCTCTCGGTGGACGCGAACTCGGCCTACACCCTTGCCGACCTCGATCACCTGAAGGACTTCGACCGCTTCTACTTGCTGATGATCGAGCAGCCGCTCCACTGGAACGACATTCTCGACCACGCCCGCCTGCAGCGCGAGATCAAGACGGCCTTGTGCCTCGATGAGTCCATCCATGACGCCGATGATGCCCGTAAGGCGATCGAAGCCGGAGCCTGCAAGATCATCAACATCAAGCTGGGCCGCGTCGGAGGTTTCACCTCGGCGAAGCAGGTGCACGACGTCTGCCGGGCCCGCAACATTCCCGTGTGGTGCGGCGGCATGCTGGAATCGGGTATCGGCCGCGCCCACAACATCGCTCTGTCCACTCTGCCCGGGTTCACGCTGGCGGGAGACGTCTCGGCGAGCCGCCGCTACTGGAGTGAGGACATCATCGATCCCGAAGTCACGGTGAGCGCCTCCGGGACCATTCGAGTTCCGCAAGCACCTGGGTTGGGCTATGCGCCTAATCTCGATCGCATCGAGAGCGCCTCTGTAAGGAAGGAGTCATTTGCCTAGCACGACCCCCATTCCGGTTGATCGCTCGGAAAGGCCGGGCTTGGGCAAACCAGCCGGCGGAATCGGTGAGCCTGCCGGGCGACCGCATCATCAACACGGGCATCGACACGGGCTGATGCACCTGCTGATGCTGGGGGGCACCTTCTTCTGGGCCTCGAACATTATCGCGGGCAAATTCGCACTGCGAAGTATGAGCGCCCTCGCCCTGGCGCAAGTCCGAGTGACGGGGGCCGCAGTTATCTTTGTGGTCGCGTTGGCTCTGTGGCGAAATCGGCCGCGACTTCAACTGAAAAAGGATTGGGGGTATCTGGTCATCACGGCGCTGTTCGGCATTACTCTCAATCAGCTCCTCTTCATCGGCGGTATTGGTAAGACGTCGGCGGCACACGCCGGTTTGATCGTCGCACTCGGCCCGGTGATGGTCCTGATTCTTTCCTGCGCCACACAGCTCGAAGCTTTGACGGCGCTCAAGTCCCTCGGCGCCGCGATCTCCCTGGCGGGCGTCGCGGTGCTCACCACGGGCAGGCCTCAGGTTGGCCATCCGTCCACGCTGGCAGGCGATCTGATCACGCTGATGGGCACCGCCGTCTTCGCATACTACACGATTCTGCTGAAGAAAGTGGCCACCCGCTACGACGCGCTCAGTTTGAATACCATCCTGTTCATTTTGGGCGCCGTCATGATGCTGCCTTTCTCGGTTCGCGACCTGCTGGGCACGCACTGGTCGGGGCTTCCGCCCCAGGCTTGGTGGGGGATCACCTTTCTCGTTACTTTGGGTTCGGTGGTTGCTTATCTCATCTACGCCTTTGCGCTCACCGAGCTCACGGCCACGCGCGTGGCCGCCTTCAATTACCTCCAGCCCGTCATCGCAGCCGTCCTCGGGGTGTGGCTGCTCTCCGAGACTTTGACGGTGCATGTGGTGATGGGTGGAGTCCTGATTCTGCTGGGTGTTTATCTGACGGAGCGCGAAGGGACGGGAGTGACCCGCGGCCGAGCTTGAAGGAGCCTATTGAAGCGCACGGCCCGCTTGTGGCGCTGTGCTTCAGGGGCCTGAAACATGGCTGATTCTCTCCAAATCCAGCGAATTGCCTTCATTCCCGGTGACGGCATCGGTATCGAAGTGACCGCCGAGGCCATCAAGGCGCTCGAAGCTCTCATCAAGAGCCATAAGCTACCGATTGATTACAATGTGTTTGACTGGGGTGCGGAGAAGTATCTGCGCGACGGCGTGAGCCTGCCCGAAGGCTCTCTGGAGATGTTCCGGCGCGACTACCAGGCGATCTTTATCGGCGCGCTCGGCGATCCGCGCGTTCCTTCCAACCGGCACGCCGCGGACATTCTGCTCGGCATACGCTTCAATCTCGATCTCTATGTCAACCAGCGGCCTGTGAAGCTCCTCGACGCGCGGCTCTGTCCCCTCAAGAATCGGGCCGAACGCGAGGTGAACTTCGTGATCTTCCGCGAAAACACGGAGGGGCTCTACGTGGGCATGGGAGGCGTGTTCAAAAAGAACTCTCCGGACGAGGTGGCCGTGCAGGAGGATATGAACACCCGCAAAGGCGTGGAACGGATCCTGGTTTATGCCTTCGAGTACGCGCGCCGGCACGGCCTGAAGAAGGTCTGCATGAGCGATAAGGCCAACGCCCTCACTTTCGGTCACGGCCTTTGGCAGCGGGCTTTCGCCGAGGTAGGCCAGCGCTATCCCGAGATCGAATCGCGCCACCTCTACGTGGACACGCTGACCCTGGAGCTGGTCCGCGACCCCGGCCAATTTGAGGTGATCGTCACCTGCAACATGTTCGGCGACATCCTGAGCGACCTCGGAGCGGCGCTCCAGGGCGGACTCGGCCTCGCGCCTTCAGCCAACGTTCATCCAGGTCGGGTCTCGATGTTCGAAACCGTCCACGGCTCGGCGCCGAACATCGCCGGCCGGAACCTGGCGAATCCCATGGCGGCGGTACTCACCGTCGGCATGATGCTGGACCAACTTGGCCACGCGGAAGCCGGGGCCCGCACCGAAGAGGTGGTGCGCGAGGCGATCCGCGACGAGGTTACCACGCCGGATCTGGGCGGATTGGGGGGAAGGTTCGGCACGCGCGAAGTCGGCGATTGGATTACCGCCCGGCTTTAGCACGCAACCTGAGTCCGATGACAGAACTGCACGGACAAGCTATCGATAGAAACCCCCAGCTCTCGGCCGGCGCGGCTCGAATGCGAGGGCCAGCAACATCCCGGTGACGAATCCGCCCACGTGCGCCCACCAGGCCACGCCGCCGCCGCGCGTGGCGTTCTCGATGGCGAGCATCTGGTAGCCCTGCAGAAACTGGATCAGGAACCAGTAGCCCAGAACCAGCACGGCCGGCAGCTCAAAGGTCCAGAAGATGAGCGGAAAGATCGTGATCTTGATCCAGGCGCGAGGAGAGCTCACGAAGTATGCGCCCAGGACCCCGGCGATCGCGCCGCTCGCGCCGATGCTGGGCACGCGCGAGCCGGCATTAAGGTAGATGTGAAGCAGCGCCCCGGCCAGGCCGCTCGCGAAATAGAGAAGCAGAAAAGTGAAGTGGCCGAAGCGGTCTTCCACGGTCCGCCCGAAAACATAAAGAAACAGCATATTACCGAGCAAGTGTAGCCAGCCGCCATGCAAGAACATGGAAGCGAAGATCGGAACCAGAAAGCCCGCTGCAGTCAGGGTCTCGAGACCGCTGACCGTCGTGTATCGCGCTGGAACAATACCGTACAGAAAGATGAGACGATCGACCTGGCCGTCCAGCGAAAGCTCCAGCCAGAAGACATAAAGATTTGCGGCGATCAGGACCAGGGTTGAAAACCAGAAGGTCGTGCGGCGAACATTGTCATCGAGGGGGAGCGGCACCATGCTCGGAGCATTTTAGCGTGTCCGGGACAGATTCGCTGAGAAAGAGCGCGGGGAAAGACAGCAGCCAAATTAACGAGGTGGGGGAGCGCCCACCAACCACCTGGCCGGAGGAGAACAGGTGGTTCGGCGGACTTCTCCCCTACCTCGGGCAGGCAAATTCTGATGCCCGCCAAGCTCGAGAGTTAGACCGCAACGCAAATCCCTTGCAAGCGAGAGGCAGGGGATGTCCCTCGCCCACCTGGCCGGAGGAGTTACAAGTGGGCGGGGGGCTCTCCCCTGCCTAACCCGAAGCAGACGAATTGATCGCCTGCCAACTCAAGAGGACGTCGCCGACCCAATGGAGAGCGGAAAACCCGCGCAGGCAAGACCAACCTTGTTTCCCGACCTCCATTGCGCCGACTCGGTCCCTCTCTAGCAGCAAAACATCGTGACGTTCGGACGTTCAAGACGCCGAATCGCCAAAGATCAGCACTTCACTCTTACCCGCGAACCGAATCTCGACAATCTTCTGCGAGCCGTCGCTTTCGGTTGAGTAAAGCACCGAATCGTTGTCGTACTTCGTGGTCCGATCCACCCACTTCGCTTGAGTGGAGGCCACGGTTTCCTTACCCTTTACGAAGTTGACCGTCGGGTCCCCACTCTCGGCAGACCAAGTCACCTTGTAGCTTCCCGCCGGAACCAAGGTACCATTCACGGATGCATCATGTTTGACGGTGATGTTGCGTTGATCTTTGGCGAAAGCCGAGGCCGCAGCCAGCACGACCACCGCAATCACCGGAGCGAAACGAGTCAAAGACCGAAGGTTCATACTCCTTGCCCTCCTTTCGAGGTTTCAAGCTGGCCTCCTCCGGTAGGCCCTTGGGTAAGCTTCAGGAAATGCCTGCGTCCATCGAGTCGAAATCAAAATCTCCTGCTTGCATTTCCGCAACCGACACGACTAAAATCGCTTGGGGTCGAACACAAAAAGGCCTCCCCTTGCGGGGCTCTCCCTCTTGCGCACCGGATCGCCGTTGCCCTCAGGCCGCTAACCGTCGGCAGCGGTGATCCGCTCGACCCCGTGATTCGATCCACACTTTAGACGCCGCAGAAGCCGCTTCGGTTATCCATCTTGGGTCTACGCGCCCGAAAACCGCGAACCCCATCCCCGTCGACCCCGTGACACTTCAGTTGCACCGGGTAATACGTACCATGCCGTTGAAGTGTTCCCAGAACTTCGCTTTTCGCTGCGACTTTCATTGGGAGCCAGACCGCCCCTCTGGCCGCCCGATCGGGCCGCAAAGCCGTAAACCAGCGCAACTTCCCTGCCACTTCACGGGCACACACCCAAGTCCCTGTGGCGCAGAGGAATCCGCATGGGCCGAAAGATAAGCGCGCTCGGGTGAACTGTCCGCTTCCGGCACACGGTGTCCAAGGCCGAACAAAGGACCGTCATTGACAGAAGATTTTCTTGGGCGGATAGGGGCTCTGACCGGCGATTTCCGAGGCCACGCGAGACCTGCTGGCCTAAGCCCATCATGTTACGGAAAGGCCTCAAGGACGCTTAAATCGCTCCGAGAGGGTGCTCCGAAGACCGTGTCTGCGGGACGGCGTTACTGACTCAAGGTGACGGTGAGGGGCGCTTTGAGGGTAAAGTCGATCTTGGCTTCGGAGGGCACCTTGACCTGGCCGCGTTTGCTCGCTGCCTCGACGCCGGTGCCTGAGGCGGCGCCGACGCCGGCGCCAATCGCTGCTCCTTTGCCCCCGCCCGCGATCGCTCCGATCAGGCCACCGAGCACCGAGCCTCCGCCGACGGTCTCGGCGGTGCGCCGGCCCCGTGAGGTGCCGTTCTGAACGTACTCACTGCTCTGAACGTTAGACGGCGAGCCGTTGACCGTGAGGGAGTGAAGCTCGAGTGCCAGTTGAGCGCTCCCCTCAAACCGTCCCGAGCTCTTTGCCGTCACCAGGCGCACGGTGGCGGTGGAATCCGGTGGGATCACCACCTGACTCCCCACCACCACCGGCGCTGCCACCGTGGCTGCAAATTCCTGGCCGGGCTGACTGGTGGTGGAGTCGACGGCATCGATCATGCGTACGGTAACGACCGTTCCCGCCGGAATCGTAGCTGTGACGGGCGGTGGCGGAGCCGCTGGCGCCGCGGGCGGCGGGGCTTGGTCGATCACCGGGGCCGGCCCGGGAGGGGCGCTCGGGGCTGTGGCCGGCGCTGCCGAACTGTCCTGTCCTGGGCTAGCTAAGGAGGCTACTTCTGGGGCGGCATGCTTCTTCTTTCTAGGTACCTTCGCAGGCCGCGGCGCAGGTTCGGCGGGGCTCGCAGCCTGCTCCGGCTGAGCGGCCGCAACGGCTGGCAGGGCGCTCCCTACCACCAACTGGTCGACGACCTGCTTCACGCCGCTTTCCTGGTTGGCAAAACGCTCCACGGCTGCCTTCTCCAGGTCCGTATCCACCGACCCCGCCAACGTCACGACCCCATTCTGAGTGCTGACCCGGATGTCGTGTGTCTTGAGAACGGGATCGCCAAAGAGCTTGGCCTGGAGGTCTGAGGTTATGGTCTGGTCGTTCGCAGCCGGCGGTTTCTTCAGAAAGTTGCACCCTGCCACCGTTAGCGTTAGCACGGCCACCAGAGGTCCTGTGCGCCATTTCGATCCGTTCATCAGTCCTCCGGGGCCGCCGCGACTGCCTAACGAGCCCTGCAAGCCAAAAAACGTTGGATTCCCGAGCCCATGGCCAGGATGTCCGCGGTCCCGCTCCTGCCCATACACCAAAATGCGGAAGCCCCATCTTTGACCCTAATTTGAGCTAAAATGAGCCGTTTTTGGCTCTGCAAGGGACGTTGTAGTCCGATTCTTGAAGCTAAACCCCCCTGTATCAACATCTTGCTGGGTTAATCCTGCAATCCTGTTAAGTCGTTCCCTGTCAATAAGATGCTGGGTTCGCCCGGGGTCCCTGTCAAACTTGTGTTGATTCTAAAGGACCTCTTGGCTTCGATCGTACTTTTTTCGATGTCGATCAGCCTCGCCGGCCTCATCGCGGACCCGGGAGGCGGACCCCGCCGGAGCCTTAACTCGCTCATCCAGAGGCAGATCGCCCTCGGAGAGGAACTGGTTCAGCATAAAGGCCACGGGCGGGAGTCATCATGCGCCGGGCCATCTTGACCACGCCACAGGGCGGCGCGTACATGATGATGCTCCACAGCAAGTCGATCGTCTTGGACCGCCCGCCTTCCCGCAAAGCATTCAGAGACGACCGGGACCTGCCAGCCACCGTACGCGGGCCCGTGGACTTCAGGGCGTTGCGGCGGTTGGCAGCCAGCCGCGCGGGGGTGAGGGGGACTTGCCGCCAGGACATGTCCATCTCCTAGTTGACGCCCCAACGTATACCATACTGTTATGATTGTCAAGTTGGGAATATCGTCGGCAGTGCCCTAATTTTGGGTAACAACATACGTGACTTACCATGCGCCGAGAGCTGAGATTGACGACGGGAGAATCACCATGATACGCCCGCAAAGGAGCAGATTTACTCGCTGCATTGTGATTTGTTCTGCCGTAAAATCTTTAAGTGCGCGGCAGAATTAAGCGAGAACCCAAGCTGACAGAAGCTTTGCTCGCCGTGCTGGAGAGTGACACTTCGCGGAGGCGCATACGGAAAAGCAACTGAATGTTCGAGAGAAATTACCGGTCCACAGCTCAAAAGACAACCGCAATCCCGAATCTTGTGTGCTCCGGATTGATGGGCTTGTTGATCGATGCCTGGAGCTGACCTTAGCGGACTTAGAACAGCTGCCGCAGCACGATCTGACTGAAGACTTTACCTGCCTGGAAGGTTGGACCGTTCCGAACGTCAAGTGGAGCGGCGTCCTTTTGGAAACTGCGCTTTCGCTTGCAAACCCGCTTCGGGAGGCTCACTACGTGCAAGCCAGCGCGAGTGACTTCAGCCTTCCTTTATCTCGAGATGTTGCCAATCGAGCTTTGCTTGCTATCCGGCTCGGCGGCAATGCCTTGCCTGCAGAGCACGGGGGCCCAGTACGCTTGGTGGTTCCGGATGGGCAGTGTTTCATGCAAATAAAGTGGCTCGATCATCTGGAATTGCGCACCGAAGCTGCCGCGAACACCGCCAGGGCAACAGCATTGAGCAGGTTGTCGCGCGTTCCCAAACGGTTTTAGACCTTCAAGTCTCGGAACCCGAAGCCTCGCGGTCAACAGCTCCGTCAGAGACGCCGAGTATGGCGCCGCTTGCTGGCTGTCTCCAGACAGGCAATCCGTGCTTGAGACGCGGCCAGCGATCGCCCCCCGAAGCCTATTCGTACCGCAGCGCCACCATGGGGTCGACCTTAGTGGCCCGGCGCGCAGGAAGGTATCCCGCCAGCAGCGCCACAACCGAGAGCAGAGCGACCGCTGCGATCATGGTCACAACATCGCGCGGGCCGAGCCCAAACAGCATCTGCTGGAGCAAACGTGTGGCGGCCAGTGAAATGCCGACTCCCACCACCGCACCGCCCGCGAGAACGGCCATCACATCGCGCATCACCAGCCGCAGAATCGAGCCCCGCTGGGCCCCAAGGGCCATGCGCACGCCGAATTCCGTCTGCCGCCGGTTGACCAGGTAGCTGAGCGTGCCGTAAAGGCCGACCATCGCCAGCAGCAGCGCCAAAGCGCCGAAGAAGCCCGACAACAGGGCCAGTAAGCGCTCCTGGACCATCGAGTCGTTTGCCAGCTCGACCAGAGTGTGAAATTCGAGCGGAATCTCTTTATTCACTGAGGCCACGGCGGCCTGAACCGGGCGGGCCAGGGCCGAGGGTGGCATCCCTGTGCGCAGCTCAAAGGTCTCTGCCTCGGCATGCTCGGCGACCTGGGTTGCGGGGAAGAAGGCGGTGGGATGAATGTCCTCGCGGAGCGACGCGTACTTGGCGTCTTTGATGATTCCCACCACCTCGATCGGGGGGCCCTGCTTCCCGGCGACGTCGTCGATACGGAATGTCTTGCCGATGGGATTCAGACCGGGAAAGAACCTGTGCGCCAGGGTCCGGTTGACGACTGCGACGGCAGGCGAAGTCTTGGTATCCCCAGTGTTGAACTCGCGCCCGGCCAACAGCGTCATTCGGAGCGCATCAAAGAATCCCGGCGAAACGTAGTTGAACCACGTCAGCGCATCGTCGCCAGTCACTGCTTTCGACCATTCCGTGTGAATGGTATTGTTCCAGGTTCCGCCGCTGAGTGGCGTCATCACCGAGCGGCCGACCGAGGTCACGCCGGGCAGGGCGGTCAGCCGGCTCTCGATCTGCTCGTAAGTAACGAGCTGTTCGTCCGGCGGAATTTTGGCTGTTTTGAGATCGGCGCCCACCAACAGGACGTTGTTGCGGTCGAAGCCGATATCGACGGTCGCGAGCTTGGCGAAGCTGCGCAGCAGCAGGCCGGCGGCTACGAGCAGAACCAGCGAGAGCGCCACCTGGGAGGCCACAATCCACTTGCGGGAGTGGAAGCGCGTGCGGTGCTCGTTCTCGATCGCCTGGCTGCCTTTCATGGCCGAAGTCAACGATACGCGCGTAGAGCGGAGCGCGGGCAGCAGGCCAAACAGAATGGCCGTGAGTGCTGCAATTGCGGCTGTGAACCCGAGTACACGACCGTCGAACGAGAGGTCAAGGAAGACGGCGTTCCGGGCGGTCGAGATGAAACGGACCAGCAGGGCGATGCCCCAGCGCGCGAAGAGGATTCCCAAAAGCGCTCCGCCTGATGAGAGCAGAAGGCACTCCGTAAGCAACTGCCGAATTAGACGCAGGCGGCTTGCGCCCAGGGCCTGCCGCACCGCGATCTCCTTGTGTCGGGCTGCCGCGCGCGCTAGCATGAGGCTCGCGATGTTAGCGCAGGCAATGAGCAGCACGAGCCCCACAACGCCCATCAGAACCTGCAGGGGTTGGTCGAACTGCCGCCGCAGCGAGGAAATACCCGTGGCCGCAGAATCTGCCACCAGGGTTTGTTTGATAAAGTTACGCTGCCCATCCGCAGACCAATTTTGGGGTAGCGCGGCGGTGAAGATTCCCGGAGAGAGTATGCGCAGTCGAGCCGCTAGTTGGGACCGGCTGATGCCCGGCTTAAGGCGGCCCGCCACGCTCAGCCACCACCAGGAGCGATGGTCCAGGCGCGACTCCTTGCCGTCGATGATCGCGGTTGAGCAGATCGGCGCCGCCACGTCGAACTTCTGGCCGACGTTCATGCCGAAAAAGCCGGAAGGCGCGACCCCGATCACTTCGAATGGATGGTCGTTGAGCAAGAGCATGGTACCGATGGCGCTGTTCGCATCGCCGTAGCGGTCTTGCCAGAAGTCATAGCTCAATACAGCTACAGCCGGGCAGCCGCGCCGGTCGTCGGACGCCGCAATCAGGCGTCCCGCGGCAGGCCGCAGTCCGAGCGCGTTGAAGAATCCGCCGCTCACCCAGAGGGTGTCAGCCAGGTGCACGGCGCCGCCCTGAGCGAGATCGAGTCTGTCGGCACCCCAGGCAAAGGCGCCGGAGAAAACGTCCTGCTGGTCGCGCACCTGTTCCCACAGGGCGTTGGTAAAGATGGGTTCAGCCTCGCCGCCCCATCGCGGATTGTACCTTCTCGAGAGCAGCAACTCGTCCGGCCTCTGGACCGGCAGCATCCGCAGCATCACGGCGTCAATGAGGCTGAAAATGGCGGTGTTGGCGCCGATGCCGAGAGCCAGGGTCAGAACCGCAACCGCCGTGAAGCCGCGATTCTTGCGGAGCATGCGCACGGCGTAACGCAGATCCTGCCAGACGGCCTCCAGGGTGGATTCCCAGCCGGCCGCGCGGATGCCTTCCTTCACGGCCTCCATGCTGCCCATCTCCACCCGCGCCGCCCGCAGCGCTTCCTCAGGGTTCATGCCCAGGCGCACCTTTTCCTTCACCGCCGCTTCCAGGTAATCGCGGAGCTCCGCGTCCATCTCCCGCTCTGCCTGCTTTTTCCGGAATAGAGTTCTCAGCCCGTCCGCAAGATTTCGCAGCAGCCACATTGCGATTCTCCCTGGTGCTAGGATGCCTCCAGAATTCTGGCAATAGCCGCGGTCTGTTTCCCCCATTCCCGGGTTTCGCTCTTGAGCTTGCTGTGGCCCCGAGCCGTGAGGAGATAATATTTCGCTCGCCGGTTGTTCTCGGTGGGTTTCCACTCCGGCTTGATCCAACCGGCCCGCTCCAGGCGGCGAAACGCCGGGAACAACGAGCCCGGATTCACGTGGAACACCCCTTTGCTGATCTGCTCGATGCGCAGGGCGATCCCGTATCCATGCAGGGGCTCGAGGGCTAGAGTCTTCAGAATGAGCATGTCCAACGTACCTTGGACCAGACCGCTCGGCTTATCACTCATGGCGTCTCTCCTCTAGGTAATCAAGATATCTGCTCTCCTCTAGATTGTCAAGGGAATTGAGGCTAAGGGGGTGGGGGCGGTCACTCGCTGGGAAGGTATAGGTGCGTTTGATGGTCTTGGCAGCGCGGGGCGAGCTTATCCAATGGGGATTCGAAACCTATGGGAACTCGGTCAGGCCCAGGACGTTCCCATCAGGGTCCTTGAACCAGGCTACCTGGGCGCCGCTGGGCGATGCCCAGATTCCGCGCTCATCCTGGCCCTGGAAACCGTACTTCTCAAAGCTGACGCCTCTTTGCGCGAGACTCGCGACGGCGCTCTCGATATCTGGCACGTCCCATCCCAGAATCGTGAACGATCGCGGCTTCTTCGCTGACAAAGCGGAGTCCCAGCACCTGCTCGTAGAAAGACCTGGCGCGCTTGGGATCCGCGGTGGGCACGAAGGCCATGATCTTGCTGGAGCCTAACATCGAACCCCCTTCCTACCATCAAGACCCAACTCCTAACGGCGGCAAGGGCTATCTCACTTGCCTCGCGTTTTGGGTGGAAAGTCTCGAAATGCCTTACGCACAATCTGCTGCACCTGACGGTCAAGGTCCTTGGGCAGCTCCGTCGTATTCTTGAAGTTCTTCCGCAGGGACGAACTCCAGACCGTCGCATTCGACTTCGGATCGACGAAGTCGAACACGATTTGTCCTTGCACCGAAAACCAGACGTTGGGCACCGACCCTGGAACGATGGTGGTGTTGAAAGGGCCCCCAAGGTCCGGTTGGCGTGCGCTGACAGGCTCACCCGCGCCGTGCTTCCCCGGCAGCGCGCCACCGTGATAACTCAGGTACAGATCAGCCGACTCTGAGGTTTCCACCAGCCCTTTCGCCTTGAGCTGCGCGTTGACGGCGCCGACGATGGATTGCTCCAACTGCTTTTCGGCATCGGGGCCCTGCCGGGTGAGCAGCTCGCGGTCCTTCCAGGCGTAGGTCTTGTAGCGCGAGAAGTCGGCGCTCCGGTCATAGTGGGTTTCTACTTTCTGGCCCCACGCGGAGCTAAGAGCGAGCCCCAGCGCCAGCCATGCTGGCAAGACGCGTTTGACGATCATGGATCACCCTCACCCAAGATCATGCCTCTCACAATTCCACGCCACCAGTGCGGGCTGTAAGGTCAAGACCATCTCTTTGCTCGTCATAGACTTAGCTCGAGCACTTCGTTCTGGAGAATTGGGCCATCTATCTTAGAATGAACATGATACGCGGCGAGGTGCGTTCTGAGTCTCCTGCGCGACTTAGAGAGCCCCCTCATTGACCGGTAAACCCTCCTGCGAACGAATCTTTCCCGGAAAATCGGGCTTATGTCCTTGTCCATCATAGGCTTACGCCTGCCAGTTCGTTCGGGAAAATCAGGTCTATCTCGCTTACCATCAATGGGATACGCCATCCAGTTCGTTTCAAGTTCTCGATTCCTCCGAGGACTCTTGTGGGCTTGATCGCAGTCGCGGTGCCAGGCGCCTTGCGCATGAGCCGCAATGACGTCTTGACCCATCCGGCGGTGCGCAAGTCCCAAGTTTCGGGATCGAATCGGGGCACGTTCCCGAGGCGCAGAACCGGCCACTTGAGCGTCGCCGCCTGGAGGGGTGGAAGCCGGCCTTCGGCCTTCATCTTGCCTCGAGGAGTTTGCGGTCCGAGTTGTCTGAGACAAGACCCATCGCCTCCCAGACTAACTTAGCGACCGGGCGTTATGGGGAAAGCCGCGGCTCCGGTCTTCACATCGACGGCCAGCAGCCGGCCGTCGGTGTGCCAGGCGCCGCCCGTGGCCGTGAAGCCGCTCGTCAGCGGATGAGGCGGAGAGACCAGTTGAAGGGCCTGGACAGTGCCTCCGGCGACGAGGTCCGCCTCCACTTGGGCGCGCTCGTCGTCGAGGTTGGGATCCGTGGCGTGCGAGACTACGCCGGGATGAATGTCGATGCCCGTGTCATGGGTGGCGGCGCCGAGCCAGATCGGACGGCCGTCCGAGGCCCGGTCCGGCGTCTGCCACAGGCGCAGGTGGTGGCGCTTGTTGAAGGTATTCAGCACCTTCTCGAAGGCCAGGTCTTCCCTTTTTCCGTAGAGGTAGAGGTCAGAGACCGGGGCGGCGTTATAGCCATCGTTGTTGATCACCGCCACGGCCGTGTCCAGGACGGCCTGTCCGGTGGTCCGCTTGGGCTCGCTCCAGTCCGCGGCGCGAAATGCCTGCTCGATCTCCTGCGCCGTTCCCACGAAAACCAGGTTAATGGGGTCGCCGGGCTTATTGTCCTTGCTCACGGCACGCTGGGGAGCGCCGTTCAGCAGGCTCTGGAGTGAGAGAACAAGAACCGCGGGGAGCTGAGCCGGGCCGGTCGAGGAGAAAGTCTGGCCCACGGACAATGGCTGGGTGAGCGTGAACTGCAAATCCGTACCCGCTGGGAATTCGATGGCGGTATTCACCTGGCCGATTTTTTGCTTGTCGATCTGCTTCTGGATGTCCGGGCTCATGGCGCCGAGCTTCGCTAGGGCACCGCTGAGCAGCGTCGCCGGGGCCTCGGTTTCGAGCACTCCCACCGCCGTACCGTCCGCCAGCAGGGTCTCACGCGCGTTGCTCACACCGCTGACGTGCCCCGTGATCTTGAGGCTGCCCTCCCCGGGAATGTCGATCTCGGTAAAACTCAGCAACAGCTCGGAACGCACGTCAGGGCGCGACGACTGGGCGCACTTCTCGATCTTGCCTTTCACAGTGGCGCCCACCGGAATGGCCACGCCTCCTGGAGCCGTAACCTCACGCGCCACCGTGGCCGTGACCGCCTGGCCTTCCTTTGAAGTCTTGGTGCTGACTGCCGTCTGCAGGCGGACGTAAAGGACGGTGTCCGCCGGGATCGTCACCGCGCTGCCCGGCGATTTCGGCGGTGCCTTAGCGCCGCGAGCCCAGGCTCCTTTCCCTCCGAGCGTCGCCACCAAGACCACGGCCAAGGCGACGCGGGGCCACCTTGATCCGAGGGAACGCATTAGAATGTGGAGGCCCATCGCGGTATCCAGAATCAAGGGGCGGTTCACGAACCACCCAGAATTTTACATCGGTGGAGCGTCGGTTTAAGCCGTGGCGTTGACCGTTACCGGCTGTTTTAGGGTGAAGTCAATCTTCGTCTCCGAAGGCACCTTAATACTCGAACCTTTGGTGATTGCCGATGAGCCGGCGCCGACGGCGGCTCCGCTCCCCGCGCCGATCGCCGCGCCCTTACCGCCGCCCGCGATGGCGCCGATCAGAGCGCCGAGGACCGCGCCTCCGCCCGTGGCCGCCGCCGTGCGCTGGCCGCGCGCGGTTCCGTGCTCCTGGTAGTAGCCGCTCTGAACTTCGTAAGGCGTGCCGTTCACGGTCACCGAAATCAGCTCGAGTTCAAGCGAGGCGCTTCCGCGCATCCTTCCTGAGTCCGCCGCATTCACCAGACGCACCTTGGCAGTGGAGTCCTTCGGGATCACCACCGTGTTGCCCGACGCCACCGGAGAATCGACGGTGGCATCGAACTCTTGCCCCGGTTGATTCTTGCTGGAATCGATGGAGTCAATCATGCGCACGGTCACCACTGTACCGGCGGAAATAGTGAGGGCGGTGGGCTTCGGCGCCTCCGCCGGAGCTGCCGGAGACTCGCTGGTGATCATGAGACTGTCCACCACTTTTTGCACACCGGGTTCCGTGCTGGCAATCCTGTCGACCGCGGCCTTCTCCAGACGTGTGGCCACCGACCCCCGCAACGTCACCACCCCTCCCTGCGAGCTCACGCGGACGTCGAGCGTCTTCAGGGTGGAGTCCGCAAACAGCTTGGCGTTGATGTTGTCGACAATCGTCTGGTCGCTGACCCCGCTGCTGCCGTTAGCCAGGGCGTTGCTGGCGTTATCCTGCGCCCGGAGTACCGGCGCTCCGAAAATCAACCCGAGAACCACAACCCCAACCACGAAACGCAATCTATCACCTGCCATAGGGCCTCCGAGAATTCCCCCAAGGCCATTGGATGCCGTTAGGGGCGTCTCGGTCAACTGGCTCGGCACCTGTCCTCGAGGGCCCTCCCTGGCAATTTTCTGGCGTGGCCGTGGCCGCCCCCGGGGCCGTCCCCCCGGCCGTCACAAGGCCTCGTCCCAACCCCATGTTAGAATGCCCTCGGCGTCGAGCGCCTGCTGTCATTCCCGGGAAAGCGGGAATGCATCCGCGCTTTGCGCGGAGAGCTGTGCGGAACCCAAAGACTTGATGGAACACCCCGCTCTCAGCATCGTGGTTCCGGTTCACAACGAGCAGGAGAACGTCGCTCCGCTCATCCGCGAAGTCTTTCAGGCGCTCGGGAGCTTCCCCGGCGGCGTCGAGCTGGTCGTGGTGGACGACGGCAGCACTGACCACACGCTCGCGCGCCTGCAAGAAGCCGCGCGGCTCGACCCTAGAGTTCGTCCGGCCCACTTCCGGCGCAACTTGGGTCAGACGGCTGCCATGGCAGCGGGGTTTCGCCTGGCGCGAGGCCAAGCGGTGGTCACGCTGGACGGCGACCTGCAGAACGATCCGGCGGACCTGCCGGCCCTCATTGCCCTGCTCAAGGATTGGGACGTCGTCTGTGGCGTTCGGGCTCAGCGGCGGGATACCTGGCTGAAGCGAATCTCCTCGAAGATCGCCAATGGCTTTCGAAATTGGGCCACCGGCGACGACATCGTGGACACAGGCTGCACGCTCAAGGCCTATCGCCGCGAATGGCTCGATCGTCTCGAGCTGTACCACGGCATGCACCGCTTTCTACCAACCTTGCTCAAGATGCAAGGCGCACGCGTCACCCAGGTTCCCGTGCGCCATCGCCCCCGCCTCAGCGGAAAGACGCATTACGGCACCTGGGGACGGCTGGTGAAAGGCTTGGGAGACGTCTGGGCCGTGCGCTGGATGCAGAGGAACCACATTGACTACGCCTCGGTGCTGGAGATGGTCGAGACCCAGCCATCGGAAGTTAGAAGGCAGAAGTCAGAATAGTCCTGGGCGGCGAGCAGGCAGAAGGCTGAGGAGCAACTCTTCGACTGTGTCATCTATCAGCAGCACGAGAATCTGCTCACGCGCAGCCGTCGCCCCGTATTGGCGGTTGCGCTCAGGGCCTGTTCTTGCGACAATACGTTAGGCGGGCCAGGAGAACTCTTATCCCGGCACGAGGAGCTTGCTTGGCGCCCGGCGGTCAGCTTTTTCCGGCGTATAGTTTGCCTGACGACAAATTCCGCGACCATTGCGGTATCTTCGCCGTCTATGGTAATGCGGAGGCCGCGAAGCTCACCTATTTGGGCCTTTACGCCCTGCAGCACCGCGGCCAGGAGAGCGCGGGCATCGTCGTTACGGACGGCGAGCGGTTGAGCTGCCACAAAGGCATGGGATATGTGGCCGACGTGTTCAATAAGGGCGTGCTCGAAGGCCTGCTGGGACATGCGGCCATCGGGCACACGCGTTACTCCACGGCCGGCGATACGGACCTGAGGAACGCACAGCCGCTGGCGGTGACCTGCCAGAAGGGCCAGGTGGCACTGGCCCACAACGGCAACCTGACGAACGCCATGGCGCTGCGCAGGGAGCTGGAAAATAAGGGCGACATCTTCCAGACCAACAGCGACACCGAGGTAATCGTCCACCATTTCGCGCGCTCCAAGTTCAGCGGAGTGCCCGAGGCGGTGGCGGACGCTCTCGATCACGTGCAGGGCGCTTACTCCCTGGTGATGCTCTTCAAGGACGCCGTTTACGGCATTCGGGACCCGCACGGATTCCGACCGCTCTCGCTGGGCCGGTTGGGCGAGGGCCCGAACCCGGGCCCGCGGGGATGGGTGCTCGGCTCCGAAACCTGCGCCTTCGATCTGATCGGCGCCCAGTACGAGTGCGACGTGGAGCCCGGGCAGATGGTGATCCTCGACCGGCGCGGCCCCACCTTCCTGCGCTACGCTCCGCCGCAGCCGAAGAAGTGCATCTTCGAGCACGTTTATTTCTCGCGGCCCGACAGCATCGTTTTCGGCCGGAGCGTGCAGACCAGCCGGGAGATGCTGGGACGGTTGCTGGCGCGGGAGCACCCGGTGGAGGCGGACCTGGTGGTCCCCGTGCCGGACTCCGGGGTGGCGGCGGCCACCGGCTACGCCGAGGAATCCGGCATTCCGCTGAAGTTCGGGCTGATTCGCAATCACTACGTGGGGCGCACGTTTATTGAGCCCGGGCAGGCGATTCGCGACTTCGGCGTGAGGTTGAAACTGAATCCGGTGAGCAGCCTGCTGCAGGGCCGACGGGTGGTGCTGGTGGATGACTCGATTATCCGTGGCACAACCAGCCGAAAGATTGTGCGCATCGTACGGGAGGCGGGCGCCCGCGAAGTTCATGTGCGCATCAGTTGCCCGCCCACGGTGTCGCCCTGTTACTACGGCATCGATACGCCGACGCGGGCGGAACTGATCGGGGCCACGCATTCGGTGGAAGGAATCCGTGAGTTTATCGGCGCCGACAGCCTGGGCTATTTGCCTATCGGGAGCTTGCGCCAGGCGGTCGATGATACTCAAGGGCAATACTGCCTGGCTTGCTACACGGCCGAGTACCCGACGGTGGTCCAGGAACAACTGATCGCCTTGCGAAATCGAGACTGAACGGCATAGCAGATTCTTCGCTCTCGTCAGGATGACAGAGCGGAAGCTGCCGAGACCAGGAGTGAGGTATGGAGGATCCTGAGACAATGAAGTCAGCGAACGAAGGCGAAACCCCGAACGTGAGCGCTGCCGGCGACGTGGCTGGCGCTTCTGGTCCATCTCCAGCTGAGGCTCCGGCTGCCGCTGTGGACAGGGCGCGGCAGGGCGAGAACTGGTGGGAGACGGTGCGCTCCCTGCTGGTGGTGCTGGTGGCGGTGTTTTGCATCCGCACCTTTGTAGCGGAGGCCACCGTGATTCCGACCGGTTCCATGGAAAGGACGATCCTGATTGGCGACCACGTGTTCCTGAACAAGCTTCTTTATGGCCCGGAGATCCCCTATACCAGCTGGCGTCTGCCCGTCCTACGCCCCATCCATCGCGGCGATATTGTGGCCTTTCGCTACCCGCGAAATCCGTCGGTGATGTACGTGAAGCGCGTCATCGCCATGGGCGGCGACGTGGTGAAGTTGGTCGACAAGAAGGTCTTTGTGAACGGCGTGCCGCTGAACGAGCCCTACGTTCAGCTCGAGAGCGGCAACCTGTTGCCTCTGCGCGACAACTTTCCCCCGAGCCTGCCGGAGATTGCCACGCTGCCGGCCTACTGGGGGCTCGATCCGAATTGGGCGCGCGAAATGCCCAACTACATCCAGAACGACGGTCTGCACGTCCCGGCGGATCACTTTTTCGCCATGGGTGATAATCGCGACAACTCCGAGGACAGCCGCTTCTGGGGCTTCGTGCCCCTGGAGAACGTGGTGGGCGAACCGCTGTTCGTCTACTGGTCCTACGACGCGCCCACGCCGGAATGGACGGCCGACAGCCTGACTGACCGACTGAAGTTCGACGCCTCCATCATCAAGAACTTTCTCAGCAAAACCCGCTGGTCGCGGACGGGCAAAGTCTTTTGAACGATGAAATTCATCGTTCATCATCATCGCTCATCGTCAATCATTTCATGCTTTACTCCGATGCTGGCGTTAACATCGACGCCGCCCGGCGTGCCAAACAGCGCATCAAACAGCTCGCCCGCCGCACCTTTAATGCTCGAGTGCTTCGCGACGTCGGGGCTTTCGGGGGCTTCTTTGCCCTTGACGGTCTGCCGCGCGACGCCGTGCTGGTTTCCAGCGTCGATGGCGTCGGCACCAAACTGAAGATCGCCTTCGCCCTAGGCCGCCACTCCACGGTGGGGGCCGATCTGGTCAACCACTGTGTGAATGATATCGCCGCCCATGGCGCGGCGCCATTGTTCTTCCTCGACTATCTGGCCACGGGTAGGCTGGAGCCTGTCGTGGTGACGGAGATTGTATCCGGCGTGGCCCGGGCCTGCCGCGAGAACGGTTGCGCGCTGGTGGGTGGCGAGACCGCCGAGATGCCCGGCTTTTATAGCCTTGACGAATGCGACTTGGCCGGCAGCATCGTGGGCTGGGTCCGGCGCAGCAGGATCATCGATGGCAGCGGCATCCGGCCCGGCGACTTAGTGCTCGGGCTTGCTTCCGCCGGGCTTCACACCAATGGTTATTCACTGGCGCGCAAGGTGCTGCTGGAGAGTGCCGGCCTGAAGCTTGATCAAGCTGTGCCCGAGCTCGGCCGGACCCTTGGCGAAGAGCTGCTGGCGCCGCACCGCTGCTACTGGCGGCTGATCGAGCCCCTGCTCGGAGACAGTGGTCGCAAGGGGCCTCGCACGGGCTCGCGAACCGGCCTGCTCAAAGGGATCGTTCATATTACCGGAGGCGGGCTGACGGAGAATCCGCCGCGCATTCTTCCCGCCGGCTGCCGGATGGAGATCCACTGGGGAAGCTGGCCGGTGCCGCCCGTGTTCGAGCTGATCGCGAGGCTAGGGCGCGTTCCCGAGCAGGACATGCGGCGTACGTTCAATATGGGGATCGGCATGATGCTGGTGGTGAGCGAGCGCGATCTCGATGTGGTGACGCGCACCCTGCGACGCCAGCGAGAGCTGTTCTGGCGCATTGGACGGATCGCGCGAGGAGGCCGGGGCGTGAGGTACGCAAGTTAGCCACGAAAGAGTCTAGGGAGGGAGTGAAGATGGATCGGCAGTCAGCCTGGGAGCTGCTTACGGAATACACCAAGAGTGAGAGCCTGCGCAAGCACGCGCTGGCCGTCGAAGTCTGTATGCGCGCTTACGCCCGAAAGTTCGGCGAGGATGAACCGCGCTGGGGTGTGACGGGACTGGTTCACGACTTCGACTATGAAAAATATCCGGAGGCGCCCGATCATCCCCTGAAGGGGAGCGAGATTCTGAAGGGGAGGGACTACCCAGAGGAGGTGCGGCTGGCGATTCTCGGCCACGCCGACTATACAGGCGTTCGCCGCGAAACCCTAATGGCCAAGGCGCTCTTCGCCTGCGATGAACTTGCCGGATTCATTACGGCCTGCTCTTTGGTGCGGCCGGAGCGCATTCGGTCTCTCGAGGCGAAATCGGTGAGAAAGCGGATGAAGGACAAGGCGTTCGCTCGCGCCGTCAGCCGAGAGGACATCGCTCGCGGCGCTGAGGAGCTGGGTGTACCGCTCGATGAGCACATCGCTTTCTGCATCCAGGCCATGCGCACGATCGCGAGTGAACTCGGTCTTGAGCCGGCGGCCGAGTCCGAGAACGTGTCTTCGCCGGATCCGGCTACAGCGTGATCTCTTGCAGGTACTTGGCCACTTGGGAGTCCCAACCGAGTTGCCCCGTGATCTTGTCCTGCAGCGCTTGCGCGGCATTGGGTTCGCCGTGCACCAGCCAGGTTCTCTTCGGGGGCTGCGGGAAGCGCTGAAGCCAGCGCAGGATCTCACCGTAGTCGGCGTGGCCACTCAAGTTTTCCATTGACTCCACGTGGGCGCGGATGGGCACCATTTCGCCGTGAATCTTCACCGCCTGAGCCCCCGACTGTATGATTTGACCCCGCGTTCCCGGTGCTTGAAATCCCTCAAACAGAATCGTGTTCCGCTGCTCTGGGAGGCACCGTGCCAGGTGATGTAGAACGCGGCCGCCTGTGGCCATGCCGCTGGCCGAAATGATGATCATGGGTGTGTGCGCGTCGTTGAGGGCCTTCGAAGCCGCGACCGCACGATCGAAATGCACGCCGGCGGGCGTAAAGGGCTTCGAACCTTGCGCCTCGAGCCTGTCCATCTGCAGATTGTGGTCCTCGTGGTGGCGTCGATAGATGTCCGTGCAATCGATAGCCATGGGGCTGTCCACGTGTATGGGCAGCGAGTGAAGCCGGTGGGTGTCGGTCAGCTCGCGCAAGATGTAGAGCAGCTCCTGCGTCCTGCCCACGGCGAAAGCGGGGATCACCAGACTCCCGCCTCGGGCCACAGTGGAGTCAACGATGTTGACCAGACGGGTGCGGAAGTCGTCCGACGGATGCAGCCGGTCACCGTACGTGGACTCGCAGAGCATCACGTAGTCGCCGTCAATCTCCGGAACCACGGGCGGCCGGATCAGCAATTGCTGCTCGCGTCCGACATCTCCGGAGAAGAACACGCGACGACGGCTCCCATTTTCGTGAATCTCAACCAGAATGCTGCGCGCGCCCAGGATGTGTCCTGCCGGAAAATAGCGGAAGCTGAAGTGCTCCGAGAGCTGGACGGGCTCGGACTCGTCGACTGACCGAAAGCGTTGCAGCGAAGCCACCGCCTCGTCGTAGGTATAGAGCGGCAAGGCGGGCGTGTGCTTCGAGAAACCTTTCTTGTTCGCGAAGGCGGCGTCTTCTTCCTGCAGGTGGCCGGAGTCGGGCAGCAGCAGGTGGGCAAGATCGACGGTGCCGCTGGTCGCGTAGATTTCGCCTTCGAACCCTTCCTTGACGAAGCGCGGAATATAGCCGGTGTGGTCGAGATGAGCGTGCGTCAGGACCAGCCATCGGATGCTGCCGGGGTCGGTCGGCAGCGGGCTCCAGTTGCGGAGCCGGAGCTGTTTCGAGCCCTCGAAGAGCCCACAATCGATCATCAGCCTCTGGCCGCCGGCTTCGAGCAGATACCGCGAGCCGGTTACGGTACCGGCCGCGCCGAGGAAGGTTAGGGTCGCCATAATTGGGTCAAGGCCTTGGGGCCAGACTCCGCGCTAGTACCTCACCGAACGCTACGCGCCTTCACGAACGAATACAGACCGAAAATCAGGAGCAGCAGCGTGAAGCCCGACAGCAGGTTGAAGCGCCACATTCCGTTCGAAGGCGTCTGGGCGTAAGCCCGCCATTCAGAAAACGACTGGGCGGCGCCCGCCGCGGCCAGCAGGAGAAACGTGATGCCGACCAGCAGGTGAAAAAGCCGTCGACCCTGGCGCCAGCCATGGCTCAGCAGACGGACGAATCCCGGCCTTCGGAACGGATCTCGCCCGTCGCGGGGGCTCTTGGGGGATGCCTGGATAGAGTTCACGTTGTTCAAGGCCGAAAGCTGCCGCCAACCCATCTTACCGTGAAGACTGGAAATCGAGGCGGAGTTTTCGGGCCCACGGCGTTCCCCCGTGGTGCCCATAACCGTCCTGTACCTCCCAGCGCGACAGGGTGGGCATCCAGACAAGGGATTCCGGAGAGAGCTATGGCTTCACGACACCACCATATGTTGGGGTCAGGGCGTGGAAAGGGAGCGTCGTTCTGAGGCTGGCAGGTTGGGAAGGCTGCGCTGGCGCACCAGGGTACCCAGGCCCGGTAGCGAACCTTATTCTTTGGAGAAGTGAAGCTGAAACCGAAGAGTCATCAGCAAAAAACGGACAAGGCCCCACCACCCGTGGTGGTGGTCACCTGAAACAAGCGGGTAAGCTCAAGCCAGCTAGTCGGCTTCTGATTATCCGGTTGCTTCAGCAGACCCCAACGGGTTGGGGTTTCAGATCCCTCGCTCCCCGGATTTGTTCGTACTTGGTTGATTTTCGGCCGGTTCCAAGACCCAAGAGCGTCTGAAATGCGGCCGCGGGA
>DATDGR010000003.1:0-3234 GCA_036521995.1 Terriglobia bacterium
GAGCATCGCGGTCTGAGACTGCGTCCAGGCCTGCCCGGGGTAGGCTGGAAATGGGAGCTTTTGCTGGCGCTGCTCCTACTCAGCGGCACGATTTGGGTCGCTCGCGGTCGAGTTAGGCTCGTTGCTGTGGCAGTGGTCCTGTTGTTAGTGCTGGTTTGGGTGGCCTGCGGAGGCAGTTCGGCGCCACCACCCCACACTCCGACAGGCGGTACGCCAGCGGGCAACTACGTTATAACGGTGGCCGCAACATCAGGCAGCTTGACGCATAGCCTTACGGTGCAGCTGGTTGTGCGATAGCTGTGCTGGGATTTCCTGGGAGAAAAGGAGTTTGTGCACGGCTCTCAGGAAGATGCAATGCGGAGGTTCTGGGGTCGGCAACCGAGTTTCTAGCGACGCTGGGGGGAACTGTCATGCTGCGTGGTTTATAACTAATGAACGTAAGACAGATATGGTGTCTGTGATCCCGGAGTCTGGTGTCAATTCGGAAATCCTACTTGTAGCAGGCAGCCGCAGGCTGTGGAAATCACGCATCGGCGCGCGGGTCCGCAAAGAAACGGACAGCCACAGGGAAGGGGAACCACAAAGGTTCGACGGTACACTGGAGGTTGTCAAATATTTCGCCGAGGCGGACATTTTAACTCCGTCCTGATATCCGAGGCCATGTCGGCCCACAGTTGATGAGAACCTCGAAATTCACCACGTCGCAACAAGACCTCCTTCATGTTGCGCTATTCTGACCCTTCAGGGAATAGTCTTCGAGCCACAGGCGGAATTTCGGGAGGGGACTGCGATGCCCAAGCTTGTGCCGGTCGATGGGGAGCGGTTGAAGTGCTCCGCATGCGACCAACTCTTCTATCCGCCGCCGGTGTCGCGTGGCGCCCGGCCTTGGACCTCCGACGAGATCAGGGCGAAACTGGCCGGCGAATTCAATGAGCACGTGGAGAAGGCTCACTCCCGTTCCCGCCCCTAGGGCTTGCGCAATAGGATCAAACCGAAAGCGAGAATCTAAGCAAGACCGCCACGTCGGGCTCAATCAATAGTCGGCCTCTCCCTGAGTCGCCCTTTGGGCCGCCCAACTCCTCTCGTCGCTTGGCGATCCAACGCCGCAGTGCGCCACAGGTACATGGCAGCATACGCGCGCCAGGGCCGCCAGTCCTGAGAGCGCTGCTCGATTTCGCGCGGGTTACGAAGATCCAGACCCCGCAGCAGGCCGAGGTCCCCTGAAGGGAAGGCGTCCGGCTCGCCGAGAGCGCGCATCGCCACGTATTGCGCGGTCCAATTGCCAATGCCGGGAATCTCGCACAGCTTACCCAGGAAGGCGTCCGAATCCACAACGCCCTCGAAGCCGAGGCGTCCATCGCAAACGGCGCGCGCCAGGGCTCGGATTGTCTCGGCGCGAGACTGCGTGAGCCCAACCCGAGTTAGCGGAGCATCCGCCAAGCTTGCGGGAGTCGGGAACAAGCGGGTCAGGTTTCCCGCCCCCGCCAAGGGCCTCCCGAACGCCTCAGCGATGCGTCCAACAAGTGTGGTCGCACCCTTCACGCTGATCTGCTGGCCAACAATGGCGCGCACGGCTAGCTCGAATCCGTTCCAGCAGCCCGGCACGCGCAGCCCAGGGTGAGCCTCCAGGCGTGCCGCAAGCACTGGATCGCCTTTGAGGCTGGCCGCGATCGCCGCCCAGTCAGCGTTCAGATCGAACATGACCCGAATGCGCTCCACAATGAAAAACAAGGCGCGCGGATTGCCGAATTGAACGCGGGCCAGGAGCGCCAGACCGCTCTGGTCTAGCGAAACCTCGAAATAGCCCTGCTCGTTCTTGGCCGAGCCGCTCAGGGAAATCGATCTCCGATAGATCCCGTCCTCGACGGCTTCGACGCCGGATGTGGCGCGAGGCCTGAGAAACGCCAGCATTCCGTTCCAGTCGTATGGCGGCCGGAAACGAAGACGGAAAAGATACTCGTTCTCTGGTGCCATCCCCTTCTGCCTCGCCAGCCTCCGGATCTCCGTGGGAGTGCGATGAAAGACTTTGCGGATGGCGGCGTTGAATCGCCGCACGGAACCAAAGCCCGAAGCGATGGCGAGTTGGCTCATAGACAACCGCGTCTCGTCGATGAGCTTCTTCGCGAAGTGAAGTCGGCGCGTCTGCGCCACGGCGCTCGGCGTAGCGCCAAGGTGACGCAAAAAGAGCCGGCGAAGATGACGGGCGCCGACGCCGAGGCGTTCGGCGAGGGCTTCCACTCCACCGTCCTCGATTCCGCTCTCGTCAATCAAGCGCAGCGCTCGCGAAACCGTGTTAGGCGTTCCCACCCAGGCCGGCGTCCCCGGCGAGCATTCCGGACGGCAGCGGAGACAAGGACGGAAGCCTGCCTCCGCTGCAGCCGCGGCCGTGGGAAAGTAGCGGACGTTCTTCTCCATCGCCGTCGGCGCCGGGCAGATCGAGCGGCAGTAAACCCCGCTTCCGACCACTCCGATAAAAAACTTGCCATCGAAGCGCCGATCGCGTGACAGCCGGGCGCGCGAACAGATTCGCCAGTCCAAGTCCATCGGCTTGACTCGAAACCAGAATAGTCGATCCCGCGCGACACGCTGGACGTTTTCGGACGCAGCTTTGGCGCTCTTCGAACGAAGTCCGCAAACGTCTAGCCTGAACCGAGCGAGGTCCGCAAACGTCCAGCTTGACGCCACCGGCGAACCTATTGTGGTCAGGACGGGTGACCGCGCGTAAGCCGAGACGAAAGCCACACTCCGGCACTGTCAAGGTCGCGAGTAGCCTGGCTGGGCGGTCGCCCGATCACCAAGACCTGAGGAGGCATGATGAAGTTTCGGACTCTTACACGCGTCACCGTGATGATCTCTTTCGTCGCGCTGTTAGCCGACGCGAACAGCTCAGCACAAGACAGCTCGAACGGCCAGCAAGCCGCGTACTCCGTTGTTGGCCTTGCTACCCTCGGCGGAACCTCGGGAACGGGCAATACCATCAACAACCGCAACTGGCCTATGGGATCGGCCAATCTTGCGGGCAACCAGTCAGCCCACGCAACCATCTGGCTCGAAGGATTGACGTTTGATTTGGGAACGCTCGGCGGACCCAATAGCAGCGTCGAGTGGCCAGTAAAGAACAACCAAGGCGTGATATCGGGCATCGCCGAGACCTCCACTGCGAACCCGCTGGGAGAGAGTTGGAGCTGCTCGGCCTTCTTCCCAACCGTCACCGGCGACATCTGCCTCGGCTTC
>DATDGR010000004.1:0-2097 GCA_036521995.1 Terriglobia bacterium
GCCAGCGGAGTTGGAACAGATACTCCCGGCAGGCCTGCTCCGAGCGGAAGCGAGCCTCGAAGTCCGCTGCGGTCCGAGGGTAATCCTCCATGAGCTCGCATACTATAGGTTGGGGTCACCTGAGTCAAGTGGATACCCAGATGGCGGAAATTGTCAAGACGCCGATTTGCCGCCAAGAAATTCAGAAGAGCCTGCCAACACTTGCGCATCTCAGCGCGGCTCGCTGCCCAGGTCTGATGGTAGTGTGATTGCGAGAGTACCGGTTAGATTAGAAGCTGGACGAACTGCTGGCCGATTTGCGACAATCGAGCTTATCGATTTCCGCCGGCGCTACAGACTGTGGGCCAGATTTTGAAGCGGAAGGTGACGTTGCAGGAAACGCAATCGCATTCGAGGGTTTTCAGGCGCTCATTGTCAGCCGCATTGCTCGTGGCCGCCGCCGTCCTCCTGGAGGCCGCGCTTCTGATTCCGGCTTCCGCCTCTGGCGTCGCCGCGGAGCCAGCCACGATCGCGCCGGAGTACCGGCTGCGCATGTTTCACACCCACACCTTCGAGCACATCGACGTGGTCTATCGCAAGGGCGACAGCTACATTCCCGAAGCCATCACCCGGCTCAACGAGTTTCTACGCGACCACCGCACGGGCGACGTCCATCCTTACGATCCCCGTCTGTTCAACCTGCTCACCTCTCTGGAGAGACAGATCGGCCAGCCGGGAGCCGAGATCGACGTGATCTGCGGTTACCGCACGCCCTGGAGCAATGACTTCCTGCGCCAGCACTCGGCCGGCGTGGCCCTGCACAGTCTGCACATGGAAGCCGAGGCCATCGACATCCGGATTCCCGGTGTCAGCACTCTGGCGCTGCGCAACGCCGCTCTGGCCTTACACCTTGGCGGGGTAGGCTACTACCCTAGTTCGGACTTCGTTCACGTGGATGTGGGCCGCGTGCGCCAGTGGTCGCTCGGCGCGCGCTGAGCATCCAGACTGGAAGCCGGATTGGCCTGGGCCTTCGGAGGTCCTACCCCTGCCTTCTACCCCGGATAGGGGTAGCCCTTGGCCAGTACCTTCTCCAGCTCGCCATCATAGCCGTAGATATCGTCGAAGAAGTCCGCCTCGCCATCCTGCGACACCACCGCCGTGGCATAGAGGATCAGCACCGGAATTGGCTTGTCGAGATTCACCTGCTGAGACGGGCTGCCGCTCGGGCTCATCGCCGCCTTGATGCGATCCAAGGTCCATTCGGGCTTCCCTTGCAGGACCCACCCCGCCAACGCCAACGGATCCTCAACCCGGATGCATCCGTGGCTGAAATCGCGCCGCGCCCTGGAAAAGAGCTCCTGCGCCGGCGTGCTGTGCAGGTAGACGTTGTATTCGTTCGGAAAGATGAACTTGACCGCCCCGAGAGCGTTCTCCGGACCAGGCGTCTGGCGGATGGAGAGCTTGCCCGACGCGAGCTGCGCTAGGGTCGCGTCGCTCACCGCGCCCTCGCTCACCACTTGCCCGCTGCTCGTCACGACTTCGTAGCTGTGCTTGGCCAGATAAGAACGGTCCTTGCGGATCTTGGGCACGAGTTCCGACCGCTGGATGCTGATCGGCACGTTCCAGTAAGGCCGGAAGACGAGGTACTTCATCGAATCCGCGAACACCGGGGTCTGGTGGCGATAAGCCTTGCCCACGACCACCCGCATGGAGAGCGCCACCTGTTGTTGATCGTTGATGGCCCGCAGCCTGAACTCCGGGATGTTCACCACGACCGGCGGCCGCGGAAAGTCCGGTGGGATCCAGCGCCAGCGTTCGAGGGCGAGCTGCAGTTGAAGCACGCGCTGGCTGAGCGGCGTGTTGATCTCGCTGACGGTTTTCTGACCCAGGGCTGCGTCAGGATCAAGGCCGTGGCGTTGCTGGAAGTGCTTCACGGCGTCCACCAAGGCCCCGGTGTACAGCGTGGTGTCCGGTGACGGAAGGGCGCTCGCAGTCGCGGAAAGGTCTCCGAGAAGCTGCAAGCGCTTGGCAAGCTGCGCCGCGTCCGGATAAGGATCGCCCGGCTTAATGGTCTTCGCCGGCACCGGCAGCGGATCCCCGTCACCCTGGCGGGCGAGC
>DATDGR010000005.1:0-10657 GCA_036521995.1 Terriglobia bacterium
GCGGCCGTCAACGACTGCACGATCTGATTGTTGTTGTTGGGATTATAACCGCCCATATCATCGCGGTTAATGAGGTAGATGGTGCCTTCCTTGCCGGCGCCGACCATCAAGTGAGGATAGGGGGCGGGTTGGTCCGGCATCAGCAGAGGCCCCCCCGAACCGGCATCCAGGTCAGCCTGGGTGTCCGCAGCTTGATCATAAGGGGTGAAATAATCCGCCACGTTCAGCCCACTGGCGGTCGAGAGCTTGAGATAGGTCTCTCCGTAGTCGAGGCCGCCCGTCGAAGCGTCAAAGGTCCCATTTCCCGTCGTCAGGAAAAGGTTCCCGTCAGCGTCCGCAGCCGTCGACGAACCGGACTCCCATGTTCCGACGCGAGTCCCGTTCGGGCTGGTGTTGAAGACGCTCACCTGCGCCAGGCTTCCGCCGTCATAGCCGAGGGTCCAGCCGTGATAGGGGTCGTTATCGCAGTAGGACGCCCAGTTCAAATAAACCACGCCGTTCACCAGAGCCAGCGCCGACCTCTGCTCCTCATGGAGAGGATCAAACGTGATCACACCGCCGACGCTGCCTTCACCTGTCCCAGGTACCGAGGCGGTGATCACCACCGGCCCGCCCAACTCTTCGGCGCCCGTGGCGATGTCGAGCGCGTGCAGACGCTGGACATATTGGACGCTTTGGTTGCCGTTCTCGCTCTCCGCGGTGACGGCGAGAACGTAGAGGACCCCGCGCACAGGATCAATGACGGGCGTGCTCGTGATTCCGACCTGAGAGCCAATGTTGGTGCAGTTGACCGCCGTCGAGGAGACAGTCGTCACCCCGGGAGGGCTAATGAAGCTGACATGCCAGAGCGCGGTCTGCGACCGACCGTCGCCGTCGAAGGCGTAGACGCTGTCATTCTCCGTGGCGACATAAATCACATTGTGCGTGCCTTGCCCCGGAATCTTGAGACCTTGAACGTATAGCGTTTGCGCATAAGCCTGGCCGTCGACCGGTAGAGAGAAAAGCTTTCCGAACTGGTTGGAGTTGACGTTGCCCGTCGTGAGCACGGTTTCATTCAGATTCTGGCCCGTCAACCCGGCATCATTATGCCAGCTGAACGTGCCGGTATAATTCGTCACCACCAGCCTGGCGGAGGCGGTCTGAGCGGGCTTCGTGGTTGTGGCCGAGACAGTGTGCGGGCCGGCCGTGGCTGGGGGCGTGTACAGGCCGGACGCCGAAATGGTCCCCACGGTGGAGTTGCCACCCACAATGCCGTCGACACCCCAGGTGACGTTTGACGTCTTTACCCCGTTGATACTGGCTTTGAACTGCTCGATCAGGCCAAAGGTGATGGAAGCCACGCCCGGCGACACAGCCAGGTTGCTGGTGGGAACAAAGCCAGTACCCGTGAGGGTCACGGTCTGCAGGACGGTCGCATCACTATCGCTGAGGGTTACTGACCCCGTACGCGCTCCGGAGGCCGAGGGGCCGAACTTGACGTGCAGCAAGCAGCTCGCGCCAGGCTGAAGTGAACTCCCGCAGTTGTTAGTCTCGGAGTAGTCCCCGCTGGCCACGATGCTGACGAAGTTGAGGATCGTGGCGCCCTCGTTGGTCACGGTCACTTTCTGCGCCGCGCTCGTGGTCCAAATCTGCTGGCTCGGGAAAGTCAACGACTGCGGAACCAGGCCCACGGAACTGCCCAGATCAGAGCCGCGGACCTGGCCATCAGGTCTGTTTACCGCTGATCCCAACCCGCCAGCGCCGGAGACTGGTATGACGAATAGGAGCCACCCAAGGTAAACGAAGTGCAGCCGTGTCGCCTTCAAACGCATCGTAAGTTCCCCCCTCATGCCGTAGGATCCCGAGCCACCGCGCGGGCGGCGAATGGCATGGAATTTACGAGGTTGTCTCAGAAAAGTCAACAGAAATTGCCGGAATTATATAGTTCAGAGACCCAAGAAAGTAGTAGGATGAATGCGCGTGACAGGCGTACGGGTCTCGTGTTAGCTTGAAAACGAAAACGCCCGCTGGCAGGCGGGCATGATCGGAAAGAACTTCTGTGCTGGCAATCTCAGAGTACCACGGAGGTTTGTCCGATGTCTAGAGTAGTCAATTTACCTTCCCTGTTGTCGGCAATTTCAAAAGCAGCTCTATCATCTCCCCCTGTTCGGTTGCGCCAAGAACTTGCCCGCGCATACGCCCGAATACTTTCTGGGCGATCTCGCGGCTCTTCGGGTCGCTTATCAACTTCTCAACATCGGCTTTCCAAGTCTCTCTAGTGCATCGATCTGGACAACCTTCTAGCTTATACCTGAACCTCGGTAGGCGTATGCTGTAGGGATATGGGCTCGCAGAATCCAAAGGCTAAGAGCCACATAGAGGGTGTTGCATTGTGCGTTTTCATCCTGGGAGTGTCCGCGGCGTGGGCGAGGCAGGGGACATCAGGAACTAACATGGCAGCGTCTGGCAAAGATCAAATGGGCGTCATCGATGGCACCGTTGTAAGCGCGACCACCAATCAAGCTGTAGCAGGGGCTCGAGTGCTTGCGGTGCCTGAAGGCGTCGCGACGGGCGCCTATTCTGTTTTTCCAGTCATCGCTGATACCTCAGGGCATTTCGTGATCAGTGGGCTCAGTCCGGGCCGATACCGCCTCGAAGCTCACGCCGACGACTTCGTGACGCAGGCTTACGGTGCGCGCGCGCCGCAGTTGCCCGGCAAGCTGGTAGAGGTAGGGCCTGGACAGCACGTTAGCGACGTGACCTTTCACATCTTTCCGTGCGGCGCAATTTCAGGCACCGTGCGAGACGAGAATGGCAAACCCGTGGCAGGTGCAACGGTGCGGGCGCTTTCCGTTCACGACCGGCATTACTTCCAAACTGCCGGAACGAACCGACAGGGCGTCTACCGCGTCTCGAATCTCGATCCGGGACCATACATCCTGCAAGTGAGCTATCCGAGGCTCGGAGGCAGCGACGAGACACATCTGCTTCCGGGAGGTCTGGAATCCATCGAGCGGGAACCCGAAACGACCGAGGTCAGCAAAAAGCCACCAACCCAAAACGTTTACGCCTGCACTTACTACCCGAACGTCACTGACCCTACAGCGGCTAGCAGCGTCGCGGTCCAGCCTGGAATCGCTCAGCCCAATATGGACATTGAGATGCGCTCGGTAAGGACCGTTCGGGTGAGGGGCCACCTTATTAACGGAGTTACCGGCAAACCGGCGCCATCGGGTTTGGTCGGGCTGACCGCGCGTATCAACAGCTCCGCCTTCCCAGGAGGCGGTGCAGCTAACGAAGCGGTTGCGCTTTATAGCAACGTTACAGTGGAGGTCAAGGATCCGTCGGGAAGATTTGAGTTTGGAAAGGTTCCTTCAGGTTCGTACTGGGCTGAAGGCCAGATCTCGGGCGACGACAAGACTCTGACCGGTTTGGTGTCGGTTGAGGTAGGCGATACGAATGTGGAAGGCGTATTAGTTGAAGCCGGCGATGGTGTTGAGCTAAAGGGCCAAGTGCGAGTGGAGCGAGGTACGGCTTTCGATTTTTCAGGGCTGAGCATCTCGCTCGGATGGGCGGATTTACCTCTGCCCTACCTTAAGGCACCGCCAAGCACAAACGGAGCTTTCGCGTTTGAATACGTACCACCGGCAACATATTCCTTGATTGTCAAAAACCTGCCTTCTGGTTATTACTTGAACTCGGCGCGCTTTGGCGGGGTGGACGTTCTTGATGCAGGCGTCACGCTGGGTACGGGCAGCTCCGGACAGCTCGACATCCTGCTGTCATCACCTGGCGGCACGATCAGCGGGCAAGTGCAGGAAGGGGACAAGCCTGTCCCCGCCACGGTCTACCTCGCGCCTTACCCTCTCCGTCTCAACCGGGCGGATCTGTATTTCTCAATTCCCACTAACGGAGATGGAACCTTCACCTTGACCGGCATTCCGCCTGGAAACTACAAAGTGTTTGCGTTCAGAGACCCCGACCCTAATCTGATTTCCAACCCTGCCCTTTTTGAATCCTTCGAGCCAAAGGGTGAATCCGTCGGCGTCGACGACGGCAGCAGTCAATCTGTGAAACTGGAGTTGATTTCCGCCGCCGACCAGGAGTAAAGAGGGCCGTGTTTTGCTATTTAGAGCCGGGTAGCGACAGACTCGCCTCGGACCTGAGGGCCGACGAAGGGCTTGTAGCCCCGCGCGGGCGGACCTTCATCGAGAACATGACCCAACGGTTGCTGAATTTTGGGTTCGATTTGGGTTCGATAAGCATTTCCGGGCCTTCCTCAACCTTCCTCAGGCTTGCTATGCGTGCCGCAGAATGAATGACTTAGCCTGACAGGGTCGATCTCATAACCCAAAGGTCGCTGGTTCAAATCCAGCCCCCGCAACCACGCTTTTCATAACGCCCTCTGGCAGACGGTAACTGATCTTCACTTCAAGGTTCTCAGGCTCCAGCTTCACATCCTGGACCCAAGCGCGCATGAGCCTCTTTCGCTCCGCAGGCTGGCCGGACTCCATCACCTTCTCGGTCTGACGGCGGTAGGCCATCACCGTTTTGGAGTCGAGCTGGGGCGGCTCGCTCACATCCAGGCTGACGGCCAATCTCTCGCGCTCCGCCATCAACTCGCGAAGCCGGGCATTTGTCCAAGACGCATCGGCCAAACCATCTTCGACCGCTCGGCGAATATTACCGATCTTCGCCTCGATGCGCTCAATTTCCGTGTGTGCCTTGGCCCTGTCAGCGAATCCGGTTGACTCTTCCCAAATGTGGCGTAGCTCGGTGTTGACTTGCCGCGTGAAACCATCAGGATTCGCGCACAGACTGAGTAATTCGCTGAGCCCTCGGCACACCTCGGCTTCGACGGCGCGGCGTGGCACGTACACTCCCGGCCCGCACCCTTTGCCTTTGCGATAGGGCTGGCTCCCGCAGATGTAGTATTCTCCGCTCGATGTGCGGAAGCCGATCATGTTGGAGCCGCACCGCTGACACTTGAACACGCCTCCACTTAGCAGATACCGCGAGGTCTGGCTCCGTCCTCGATTTGTCGGAATTGTCGCCGTTGCCTGGGCACGGCGGCGGGCGCCCATAATCGCCCGCGCCTCGTCCTCAGTGATAAGGGCCGGGTGAGCGTTGGGCACGATCACCCATTCTGACTGCGGGCGCTCGCGGCCTTCCTTGGTGCGCGCATTCCAGACTCCATACCCGCAAAACTGCAGAATTACGCTCGGTTGAAGGATCGCGTTCCAGGTCGAGATACCCCAAAAGCTCTTGCGACGGGCGGGAATGCTTGCGCGGTTGCAAAAATCACGAAGCTCTGCCAGCGATGCTCCGGCGGCGGCCAATTCCACCAAACAGTGACGAGCCCACTCATGCGCGCGGCGGCCACCAATCACGGTGTTGTCGAGCACCCAAACCGACTTGATAATGGGGCGGCCTCTCTTGTCCTGGCCGCGTTCCAATCGGAGTGAACGATAACCCCACGGGGGCTGACCACCGTTCTTATAGCACCATCCCGTTTCAGCGTCACGCGCTTGCACGTTTGCACGGCATCCCTTGCGGGTATGGAACGCGACTTCGCGGCTGTACGCTTCATTTTTCGCGTACGTGATCGCCTCCATATACACGCCAGCGACGCTTTCAGGGTCGATCTCAGGATCATTCAGCGAAACGACTTTGATTCCTTGCCCGCGCAACTGCCGCACGAGCATCTTTGCGCCTACGCTGTCTCGCGAAAACCGAGAGAGGTCATGGACCAGAATCATGGAGACTCGCTCGGCCTTTGCACGTGCCAGCATCCGCTCAAACTCGGGCCGTTTAGATCGAGACTGAAATGCGCTTTCAGCTTCGCTGAATTCGCCAGTGACCTCGATGTTCCGGGCCTGCCCTTCGCTGCTCGCCAAGAATAGCCCAGCCGTGCTCGAATGAAGTGACCCACGTCGGCAACGCAGCTTGAGATCCAAACTGTGACCGAGAGGTTTGGGCAAGATGCCGCTTCGGTGGTTGTGGCGGGGGTATAGGTGTTTTCAGGGATGAGGGTTGCGCTCAGCCTTGAGGCTCGCGCAAGGAAGGACCGTTGATGTGAATTGTCTGGCACTGGTGTCGCAAGCGGCTGAGTAAGGCCTCCGTCAGGTCTTTATTGCCGAGTAAGCGCGCCCATTGGTCATACTCAAGATTGGTGGTGATCAGCGTGGCCTTGCGGCGGTAGCGCTCTTCCATGAGCTTGAAGAAGATGTTGGTCTGCTCGGGACGCAAATTCAAATACCCGACCTCGTCGATCAAAAGGGCATCGAGGCGCGCCCAGCGCCGGATGAGTTTGTGCGAAGCCCGGTCGGCGAGGGAAGCGTACATCTCGTCGAACAGGTCCTGAGCGCGGATGAACAGCCCCCGGTAGCCGTTCTGCAGAGCTTTCAGCAAGAGGCCTGAGGCGAGTCCGGTTTTCCCGACGCCGGTGGGCCCAATAAACACCACGTTGATGGCCTTGGGAATGAACTCCAGCTCAGCCAGCTCGCGGATTTGGCGGCGCGAAACGCCGGGTTGCTGCTTGAAGGGGAAGGACTCCAGAGTCCACTGCTCGGGCAGGTGAGCGTGCTGGATGCGGGCTTGTAACCGTCTTTCGTGTTGATCAAGCCACTCGGCGCGCAGCAGTCGGGCCAATAGATCGGTGTAGGACGGGGAAGCCTTGCGGGCGGCCGCCAGTTCACCCTCGATCATCTCGGCCATCTTGCGCAGGCGGAGGTTCTTCAAGAGCTGTTGAATCTCCTCACTCATCGTCGCCTCCGTCGGAGCCCGGATGGATCTGGAAATATTCGCGGGCGAGTTTGCGGAGGATCATGCGCTCGACCCGCTCCAGGTCAAACAGTCCGTAGGCGAGGGCGGTCTGAAGGGCTTCGAGCAAGGGTGCGCGTGGGTAATCATTCACCAACTGGAGCAAGCGCCGGAGCGCGAGCGTGGCACGTCCCGGAGAACGTTTTTTGAGAGCCTGGAGGTATTCGCCGATCTCGGGGAGCCTTGCCCGAAGGAGTTTTTCTTCCGGGGCCGAATCGGAGCGGGGAGAAGCGGGGCCGCGCGGGTAGCGATGTTCCGGCAGGCGATACTTGCGGCCGGTGGGCTCGATGACACGCAGGTGCGCGGCGACGAGGCGTGGCCCTCGATAGACTTCAATCTGATCTTTGGTCTGACGCACTTCGACGTGACGCCCGATGAGGTCGGCGGGGACGGAATAGCGATTGGTGTCGACCGACACGAACCCTTCCACATCCACCAGGCGTTGGTGGAGGAGATAGACCGGAGGCGCCCAGACCGGCAGCGGCTTCAGGTGCGGTCGTTCGACGGCGAACAGCTCGCGCGGGCTGGCCTTGAGATCGTCGCGGAAGCGGGCATTGACCTTGTCGCACCAGTCGCGCGCCGGCTGGTTGGCGTCGGCCCAATCGCCGAAGGAGCGGCCCGCCAGGAAGTTGGTCTCGATGTAGCGGAAGCTGCGTTCGACCCGCGCCGAGCGGTTGGCGTCGCCGATAGCGTGCGCTTGGAAGCGGAAGCCGTAGTGGTCGGCGAAGGCGGCCATCTCCGGCACCGGCGCCATGTCGCGACCGGTGCCCTTGAGCACCACGACGTGCGTGTTGTCGATCAGACAGGTTTCGCAGGCTCCCTGAAGATAGTGGAGGGCATCGGTGAGAAACACCTTGCAATCGAAGCGTCGGAAGGTGGGAAAGAACTGAAAGAAGAGCACCCGGGAATAGCAGCAGACCAGCGAGGCCGTCTGTACGGGCCGTAGGTGGTCGCCAATTTCGGCACGGTGCGGGCTGGTGTCATGCGGCATCTCCTGGCCCGGGCCAAAGCGATACTCCCCGACGGGTTTCTTCGGTTCGTGGCCGATGCCTTGCCGTCGGCAGAAGGCGGTCAAAGCCTGATAAGAGAACGGAGCTCCCGACGCAGTGAGTTCTTCATAGACACGCACCAGGTTCCCTTTGCAGCGCGCGTAGAGTTCCAGAATCTGATCCCGGTAGGGCGTGGCCTTTTCCGGGCGCGCCAGGGCGGGCACGATTTCGGTGCCGGAACGGAGGACCTCGCGCACCGTGCCCCGCGACACCTTCAGGGCCCGCGCCATGCCGCGGATACTATGCCCCTGCTGGCGCAGTTTCAGAATCGCCGCTCGCGTGCTCTGGTCCAGCATGGTCTATCTCCTGGTGGAAGTGTTCGGCCAAGCCTTCGACCTCGCGCCGGGACTGATCGAGCAAGCCAGCCAAGTCCTGGCGGTCTTTTTCCGGAAGATTCCGCAAGACGCCGGCGCGCAGCCGTCGGTGAGCTCGGCGGGCCGCGAAACTAAGGGTCTCCAAGTCACTTCGGAGGGTGTCGCCCGGACCGGGATCGAAGGGAGGTTCGGCTTGAGTCTCCTTGTAGCTTTTGAGAAAGAGCAGGGGCGCTTCCAGCAGGTGCTGGCGTGTTACCCAGTTGCCGGTCTGATAGGCAGTGTAGAGGATTCCCAGGTCGCGGCTCGAGAGCCGGGTCGCCCCGATGGATTCCACCAACTCCAGGCAGACTTGCCGGTTGGCGCGCGCCAACGGCACCAGATATTTCGCTGCCCCGTGCGCACCCATCTCGCCCCGGCGAACTCGCTCTTGGATGTCTTCGGGGAGTTCCCGCACCAGCGCCAGCCGTCGGCTCACCCAGCTCACCGAGTGGCTGAAGCGGCGGGCCAGTTCCTCCAAGGACAGTCCAAAACGCTCGTGCAACTCGGCCAGCAGCCAGCTTTGTTCCAGCGCCGTCTCCGGCTCGGCGGTCTGCATCAGCCGGGTGGCGATCAAGGCCTCGGCTTCTGCTCCCGGCCAGCAACCCGCCACCACCGTGTCTCGGCCCAACCGGCGCAGGGCACGCACCCGCTTGTAGCCATCGATCACCACGAACTGCTCGTCAGCGGCTGGCTTCACTACCACGATGGGGACCTGCTGGCCGACTTCGGCGAGTGAAGCCAGAAGCCGCCGCTCGGGTTCCGGCCGCACCACCTTCAGCCGCTCGTAGCGAAGCAGGAGTTGATGAAATTCCAGCTCCACGCCTTTCACCCTCCATGAAGAAGAAGAGAGAACGAGGCGCCGTCAACATCGGCGGGACTCGCTCCCCCTTCCTCTCCGGGTTGTACGCAGGCTGAACTTAGCGGGACCGAAAGACCGAGTGCAATATGTCCGAACGATCTCGGCCGGCTTTTATCGGCGTAGCGGTCGGGTCGTTTTGGCCACCACTCGGGCCCGAGGCGGGCTGGGGCGTCGTGGACGCCAGCGTCGCTCGCGCTCCAGAACCCGTTCCAGCGCGTGACGACAGGCGTGGGAACAGAACCGTTGCAGGGGTGACCGCCGGGTGCGGTCGAACTCCTCGTAGCATCCCGGCCGATCACAGGAGCACGAAAAAAAATTTCATAGGGATGACCCTCGCGGCGGTAATCCAAGCGGCTTCTTGCGCTTGCCGTTGGCTCCGGCGCTCCCGGTAGCGGCGGCTCTGAGCCTGCCGCTTCTGCTTGCCATTCGGAGACTGGCGATAACGTCGGCGTGCCTTCCATTGCCTCCAGCGCCGCGCTTCCGCCTGGCATGCCTCACTGCAATAGCGCGCCAGCGGCCGCTGCGGTCGGAAGACCCGTTCGCAGCCCTTCAGCAAGCAGACCCGGCGCCGGGGACGACGAGCACGCCCCTGTCCCCCTCGGATTCGGCGAGGGCTTCGGGCATCTTGATTTTTGGCAGGAGTTGGCGAATCTTTATCCGGGCCCATGGGAGTGGCTGCTCCCAGAAGCTCAAGCCTCGAAGGGGACAGCGTTTCCCCTTCGGGGCGCCCTTGACGCAGGGGCAGAGCTGGAACCCGCTACCTTACCTCAAAAACCTACGATCAGATTAAAGAACAGAACTTGGAAGGCTCGAAGACCGTGTCGATGCGATCGACCTCTTCTTCGGGTGGGTCAAATTTCGGAAGCGATGGTGGGTCATTTCTGCCGAGCGCCTAAGGGCCTGCGCGTACTCGTGGATTTCGCGCAACTGTTCAGGAATTGAGAGGCCGCGTTCTTCCTGCATTGAGGTGGATACCCTGGCCCATGCGACGGCTGTCAGTGGCGCGACATTCTTCGCGGCTGATAGGTTCGCAGTGGTGCCGGTGATCTCTGCCAGTAAGCTATTCGATGCAAGCATGGGTTTCTCCAGCCGTCACGCTGTCTTGGTCGCCCTGGCCGATGCCGTTCCGGCCGACTTCAAACGGCTGGTGGTGATTATGCACACCCGAACAGTTCGCCGCAAACAATTCGGGGTGGTCGGCTGCGAAAGCTTCTGCGACAAGGCGTGCCAGAATCCGTTCGGCGGCCAGACGCTCATCCGTCAGCATGGGGTTCGCTGCCGAGCTGCATCGATGAAAGGTGATTGACTCTCGCATTAGCCTAACTCGTGGCGCACGTTCCCAACCAAAACCGGGACTGCCTGTTCTCACGCACAAGCACGCCAACCTGCACCGTGTCGCAATGACGTTCGCGTGCAAGTTCAACTTTGCGGCCTGCTTGGGCGCGAAATGGGACACTAAGCGGCGTCCCAAAAATAAGTTCCCATTTTTCAGTTCCTGTGCGTTGGCCATAGGGTGTAATTCCACTGCGGCAAAATTTTGTCGTGCGTGATGCGCAGCGCTCGCCGACGTTCATGAGGTACCGTTTGTCCCGTCT
>DATDGR010000006.1:0-7212 GCA_036521995.1 Terriglobia bacterium
ACATCCGGCGAGTGTTCGAGGTAGCCCAGGGCATTCCAATACCGACCGACCGCCGGCTGATCCACGCCGAGCGCCACGAATACCTGCTCGATTCCCAGAATGGTATCCGCAATCCCACCGGGATGGTGGGCACCCGACTCGAGGTGAGCGTCCACTTGGTTACGGCCTCGATGCTGGCTCACGACAATCTCGTCACGGCCGTGAACCGCGCCGGCATCGAGGTGAAAGACACCGTGCTGGAGCCCCTGGCGGCGGCCGAGGCGTGTCTCACGGCGGATGAACGGGAGTTGGGAGTGGCATTGCTGGATATCGGCCGCGGATCCTCGGAGCTGGTGATTTATGGCGAAGGCAGCCTGCGTCACACCACAACCATCCCGGTGGGCGGGGAGTATTTCACCAACGATGTAGCCGTGGGACTGCGGACGCCGGTCCCGGAAGCGGAGCGGCTGAAGCTGGCGTGGAAAGACGCCGAGCCGGCCGATCTCAAAGGTGCTTTTGAAGTGCCGAGCGTGGGGGGCCGCCCGCCGCGCGTGGTTGACGGCTCCATGTTGAGGGAGATCATCGAGCCGCGCGCTCTGGAACTGATGGAGCTGACGGACCAAGAGCTGCTGCGCGCCCATTTCGGCCAGCTCGGAGCCGGGATGGTCCTGGCCGGCGGCGGAGCCAAGCTCTCGGGGCTGGTGCCCTTGGCCGAGCGGACGCTTAAGATGCCGGTACGGATCGGACAACCTTCCGGAATCGAGGAGATGGGCGAGGTGCTGCCCGATCCGGCCTTTGCCGCCGCGGTGGGTCTGGCGCTGTATGGGAACCGCCGGAGGCTTCTGGAAAGTTCCCAAGAGCCGGGCTGGGCGGACCGTCTGAAGAAGATCTTCGGAGGCGGCGACGATGAATAGCAGGCGAGTGCAACGATCGGGTAATGATGTGACTAGGCTCGACAGGAGATGGCATGGCCGAAACTGAGGATCCTAGCGTTTTGCGCGTGGACTTCACGGAGGACACCCGGCAAGGCGCCAAACTCAAAGTGATTGGCGTGGGCGGCGGCGGCGGAAACGCCGTAGACCGGATGATCGCGGCCCGGCTGGAAGGTGTGGAGTTTATGGTGGCGAACACTGACCTGCAGGCGCTCAGCGTCTCCCAGGCTCCGGTGAAGATTCAGCTCGGCGCCAAGCTGACCAAAGGGCTCGGGGCCGGCGCCAATCCGGACGTGGGCCGTCGGGCAGCGCTCGAAGACACGGAAAAGATCATCGAGGCCCTCGAAGGAGCGGACATGGTCTTCATCACGGCCGGACTCGGCGGGGGAACCGGCACCGGTGGCGCGCCGATTGTGGCCGGGCTCGCTCGCGAACTGAGCGCGCTGACGGTCGCCGTGGTGACGAAGCCCTTCGCCTTCGAGGGGAAGCGCCGCATGACCCAAGCCGAACAAGGCCTCGCCGAGCTCAGCGAACACGTGGATACCGTGATCTGTATTCCGAATGAGCGCCTCATGCAGTTTGTCGATAAGGGGACGAGTTTCTTTGAGGCATTTCGCATCGCAGATGACATTTTGAGGCAGGGCGTCCAAGGGATCTCCGACATTATCACCATCACGGGCATCATCAATCGCGACTTTGCCGACATCAAGACGATCATGGAGGGCATGGGCTACGCCGTGATGGGTACGGCCACGGCCAGTGGCGAAGGCCGCGCCGTTGCCGCCACGCGGCAGGCGATCGAGAGCCCGTTGCTCGAAGACGCCACGATCAACGGCGCCCAGGGTATCCTGCTGAACATCACCGGCTCAACCCTGCTGACCTTGCACGAGGTTCACGAGGCTTCCTCGATCGTGCAACAGGCGGCGGCCGACAACGCCAACATCATCTTCGGCGCGGTGCACGACGAGTCGATGGGTGACGCCGTTAAGGTTACAGTTATCGCCACCGGCATCAAGTCCGAAAAACTCGGGTATTCAAGGCCTCCGGCCACCAGCCTGGCGGCCAAGACCGTCCAGCAGAGCCTGCGAAATGCCGTGCAGAAGAGGGAGAAGACGCCGATCGAGCCCCTCGCCCCAGAAGTCGTGGCGGCTGAACCTGCGGCCGATGACCTCGACGTTCCTGCCTACATCCGGCGCCGAAAGCCTGAGGGGGCGTGAGGCCGCCCGCAAGCCTCGCATCGCCTTGCTGCGGGCGCTCCTACGGAAGCGTGGGAATCCGGACGAATGGGCCGCCCGCGAACTTTGGTTGACACGGCGGCATCCTGTCTTTATAGTCCTTTAGCCTACCGAACTTCGCCGGTCCGGTCCAGACGGGCTTTCTTGCGCCGGACCTGAGGAGAAGGCCGGCGGGCGGCTACCATCGGCGGCAGATTCCGGGTAGGGTTGTTGGAGCTCGCGATTGACTCGCGGCAGGCTGCGGGGTTAGCTTTGGGACGAACCACGATGGACCGGAAAATATGAAGGCTGACGCCAGCGTCGTTGAAGCGGTCTTCGAAAGCGATCTGAAGAACGTGGAGGCGGCCGAGGAGGTCGTTGAGCGCGTTTGCACCAGCCTCGGCTTTGATGAGGAAGAGCTGCACAAGATCGGGATGGCCGTTCACGAGTCTATGATCAACGCGATCTGGCACGGCAACAAGAATGACCCAACCAAAAGCGTGTGGTTGCAATTTCGGATTTACGACGACCGCCTGGAGATCCGGATTCGGGACCAGGGAGCGGGATTCAACCTCGACGGCATCCCGCATCCTCTGGAGCCCGAGAACCTGCTCAAGGTTTCAGGCCGGGGAATATTTTTGATCCGCTCTTTCATGGATGACTTCCAGGTGAACAGAACGGGATCGGGGACGGAAGTCACTCTGGTGAAGCGGAGACAGCACAATACGGATCCTAATCAAGGAGGAATGCACCGTGAGCATGAAGGCCACAATACGCCAGGTTAATTCCGTTACCGTGATTGACCTGAGCGGCAGAATCACCCTGGGGGAGGGCTGCAGTCAACTGCGCGAGCTGATTCGCGACCTGCTCAGCAAAGGCCACAGCAAGATGCTGCTCAACCTGGCGGATGTCACCTACATCGACAGCTCGGGCATCGGCGAACTGGTGAGCGGCTTCACTGCGGTTTCAAACGGGGGTGGTCAACTGAAGCTGCTGAACCTCACCAAGAAGGTGCACGACCTTCTGCAGATCACCAAACTCCTCACCGTGTTTGACGTCCACGATGACGAGGCCAAGGCCATCGCCAGCTTTGAGAAGCCGGGCACCTAGAGGAAACAGACTTCCGCCGGCCCGGGCGGGCTGAGGTGCCGAAGTCTGCCTGGTCGACCTTTTGTCTGCGAGACGCCGAGCTGCCAACGCCCGCGCAGCGGATTCTCTCCACCTTCAGTCTATAGCCACGCCATCTTATAGCGACGCAGCCTCGACGCCCTTTTCGAGCTTAGAGACAATTGGGCATGGCTGGAGGCGCACGCCTCAAATTGAACCCGATCTCAACTTTACGGCTGGGAAGCCGATAAAGAGTTTGGGGCAATGCTGCCCCGATGCGTCTCCGCGAAAGTCGTGAACCGATGAGCGAACCGGAAAGCACAAGCTCGGCCCTGCTGGCCACTGCGGAAGAGTCCTCCACCGGCGTTTCTCCGGACTGGGCGCCGGTTGGAGTGCTGGCGGGGAAGGCGTCGGTGGTAGACGCGACGCCGGGCTATCCCGAGTTGCTGGAAAGGTTCCGCCGCCTGCAGAAGGAGAGCCAGCGAAAGGGTACGGCGCTCGGAACGGCGGCGCATCAGCTCAAGACGCCGCTCGCCATCGTGGCCGGCTACGTGGACCTTCTGCTTACCGAAAAGCCCGGTCCGCTGAACGATCGCCAGCGGAGAATTCTGGAGGAATCAAGCTCGAACTGCTCTCGCCTCCATAAGTTTATCGAGGAATTCCTCTGCTACAGCGCTCTTGACAACGGCAGGCCCCTGAGGTTCAACGTGGCCGATCTGTGCGACTGCCTGTCGGAGCTGCACCAATACTGGCTTTCCTCTTTCCGGAAGAAGGGTGTGAACCTCTATCTCCCCCTGAAGAAAGAAGAGCTGCGGCCCTTTCCGTTTGACTACGACAAGATCCAGCACGCGGTCTCCAATCTGCTCGAAAACGCCCTCAAGTTCACCCCGCCGGGGGGCGCCGTCTGGCTAGCGGCAGAACCTTACCGCTGGGAGCGGCGCAACGCGCAGCAGCCGAGAGTGCGTGACGAACGGCGGAAGAGGTCGTCGGCAGAGCCAAACGCCGTGCGGGTCAGCGTCTCTGACACAGGCCCGGGCGTGGCGCCCGAGTACAGGCAAGAGATCTTCGAAGACTTTGTGACTTTATCCGAGCCCGGAGAGAATCACGACGGCCTGGGTCTCGGTCTGGCGATTGCGCGGCGGATGGTCCTGGCGCACGGCGGCAAGCTCTGGGTGGAAGGTGAGATGGGCGAGGGAAGCACATTCTGTTTCTTCTTGCCGTTGAACCCATCTCCGGCCCCGGCCGAGAATCGCGGAGACGGAACCGGTCAATGACGAATCCGGCGAACATTCTGGTGGTAGACGACGAGCCGGGCATGCTGCGCTATCTGCAGACCCTGCTCGAGGCCGATTCCTATCGCGTCGCCACCGCCGCAGGCGGCGAGGAGGCGCTGCGCCAGGTGCAGCTGGAACCCGCTCCGGACCTCGTGCTGCTCGACCTTCTGATGCCCGGCCTCAACGGCCTCCAGACCCTGGAACAGTTGCGCAAGCTCCGGCCGGGGCTGCGGGTCGTGATGCTCTCCTGCGTCAGCGACACCCGCAAGGTAGCCCAGGCCGTTCGGCTCGGAGCGCAAGACTACCTCACCAAGCCCTTTCAGAAGGCCGCGCTCGACGCCGTGCTGAGCCACTGCCTGCAGCCGCGGTCGCTGGCGCCCGAGGTTCAAGGACGCGGAGACGAGATCGAGGAGCTCAGCGACGACGTCTTCTTTGTGGCCGCCAGCCCCGCCATGCGCCGCCTCCGCACCCAGGTGAACCAGGTGGCCGGCGTCAACGTACCCGTGCTCTTGCTGGGCGAGAGCGGGACGGGCAAGGAAGTGGCGGCCCGGCTCATCCACAAGCTTTCGCCGCGCGCGCAACGCCCTCTGCACAAGGTGAATTGCGCCGCCTTGCCCGGCGAACTGCTGGAAAGCGAGCTCTTCGGCTACGAAGCCGGCGCCTTTACGGGGGCTGCGCGGCCCAAGCCTGGCCAGTTCGAGCTTTGCGACAAAGGCACCATCCTGCTGGACGAGATCGGCGAGATGCCGCCCGGCTTGCAGGCCAAACTGCTCCACGTGCTTCAGGACCAGAGCTTCTGCCGGCTCGGCGGGCGCACCATGGTCCAGGTTGATGTTCGAATCCTGGCGGCCACCAACATCGACATCGCGCAGGCCATCGCCGCCGGCAAGCTGCGCCCTGATCTTTACTACCGGCTCAACGCTTTCACCCTGCTCATGCCGCCGCTGCGGGACCGGCGGGAAGAGATCCCGCTTCTCCTGCGTCATTTCATGGCCCTCTACGCCAACCGTTACGGCCGCAGCGCTCTGGCGGTCTCACCGGCCCTGGTCGACACCTGCCTGCGCCACACCTGGCCGGGCAACCTGCGCGAGCTCGAGAACTTCGTCAAGCGCTACCTGATCCTGGGAGATGAGTCGCTGGTGTTGAGGGAGCTCAAATCGAACCTGCCGGCGGCCAGTTCAGTCGAAACGTCGGCCCGGATTCAGGTCGCAGCCGGGGGCGATCTCAAGGCGCTGGTGCGAGGTCTCAAAGGCGAAGCTGAGGCCGAGGCCATCAGCCAGGCGCTCGATCGCACCAAGTGGAACCGGAAAGAGGCCGCCCGGCTCCTCCAGATCAGCTATAAGGCCCTTCTCTATAAGATCCGGCAGTACAACATTGACCGGGTTTAGCGCCGAAAGGGCTTGATTAGCCGAAACTGGACGATCACGTCGTTGATGCGTCCGGATTACGGGACAAGTAACATCGAGAGGTAATCTTGTGCGAGCAGCCGGAGCACTCCTCGGACTGGTAATCGTGCTGGCGGTCGGATACTGGCTATACAAGATGGAGGTCACTCCATCCGCGGCGCAGGGGGCAACCGCGCCCATCGAGCAGATCGACACCACCGGCGTCACCAGCGATCTGATCTCCATCGGCCAGGCGGAAAAGCTCTACCTTGCCAGTCACGACAGTTACGCCACCCTCGACCAGCTCCAGCAAGAAGGGTCGATCAGTTTTGGCAGCCGTCGCGGATACAACTACGCGGTGCAAGTGGATGGCCAGCGCTTCCAGGCGGTGGCGACTCCCACGGACTCCACGAAGGCCGGCTGGCCAACGTTCTCACTGGACCAAACCCTCCAAGTATCGCGGCAATGAGCTGCCGGATTGTCGTTTGACTGCCAGGGGAATCTGTCGTGCTGAGCCAGCGATCTACGGCGCCAGCGGACGGCCAATCTCCCAGTGATGGCCGAAGGGATCGGCCACGCGGCCCAAGCGCCAGCCATACGCTTCCTCCACCGCGCAGACCTCGCGGGCGCCGGCCGCGAGGGCCTTCGCAAACATCGCATCAGGATCCGGCACGGTCAAAATCATTCGAGCCGTGGCACCGCCCAGAGACTCTGGACTGAAGTTGCCATGCTCAGGGGACTCGTCGCTCAACCAGAACTCCGCACCACCCTCAACGGACAGACGAGACACCACCGCACCATCAGGAGCCTCCACGCGGTAGACCTCGATCGCCCCGAATGCCGACTTGTAGAACTCAACCGCTCGCGCGCCATTTCGAACCGACAGCATGGGGGCAACTGAATACCCCGCGGAGGTCCGCGCGCCTGCCTCTGTGCTCATCGATTCCTCCCGATCATCTACGGCCGGCTTGTCGGCTATAAGCTCGAAGAATCACCATACCCTTATTACGTGGGTGCCATCGACATTGTTTTCTTGATGTCGGCGACAGCAAGGGAGCGGACCCCGTCCTCGGGTCCGGCCTGCACGTTGCCCTGCGGGCTTGTTCGCACGAGAACCCGAGCTATGGTTGTCAGGAGCGCCTACATCGCGAAAAGCACTCGACGTAGGCGCGACCCGCGAACCGTTGCAGGTGGAACCCAGTGCGATCCGTACAACGTTTTGATAGACTCTGGTAGATTCTGGTAGGTCGTTGTTATCGGAAACTATCTACGTTTTATAAATCTAAGGAGGGTGCCCCAAGTTCCGTTAGAGGTTTGAGCG
>DATDGR010000007.1:0-2042 GCA_036521995.1 Terriglobia bacterium
CACCCCCTGGCCGGCCTCCTCCACCGTCTGCCCCTGAGCACCGGAAAACACCTCACCGGGCGGCGGAAGAGGACTCTGACCACCCCGAGCAATGATCGTCGAGTCCGGAATCGAGGCACCCGCGTCTTCTGCGGCAAGGCTGGACGAGGCCCCTGCGGATAGCCGGGCTTGCGAGGACGCTGCTGACCGGAAGTCGGCCGCACGTAGATCCATTCCCGTGATCCGTGGACCTATCGCCATGATCAGCGCCGAGCGCGATCGCGGTGACTGTTGCTGGCCTTCGTCGTAGATGCAGGAGATCGATCCATGAACTCGGCCGATAGCGTCTGCAGTGTCTTGCGGGAGCGTCAGGGCAGCACCGAGGGTCGCCAGCAACGCGACAGCGAGCGCCAAGATCTGCGTCGCGGCAAGCCAATGGTGCCTGATCATGCTGGCACCATCACCGTGACCCGGCTAGGAGCCTCCGCGGGATCGACATACACCTTTACTGGCACCCAGCCGGCCTGGCCCAGGTCCACCGTCGCGAGCACATTGGCCAAAGAGCTTCCCACGACAAGCTTGGGCGTCGGGCAATTCAGTTCGCCGTCGAACACGAGCTCGCCCCAGGTTGGATCGGCCGGGCCGACACGAACCTCGATAGTCACATCGCCGTCCTGGTCTCCGCGCGTCGCGACAAGAATTGATTGGGCAGTGGCCACAACCCGCTCCATGCCGGTCTCTGGCATAGGTAGCTCGCTGGCCTCCTCACACTCGACGACGACCTGGCCATAGTGCGGCGGAACTGTGAGACGCTTCAACAGGCCGGTCATGGCTCAAGCCCGGTGACGATGACTTGGAACGGGTCGCCCTCACCGATTCCGAACTTCGCATAGAAGTTCCGGATGACAGCCCCTTGGATGTACTGCTCGTTGAGCGGAACTCCAGCCACCCGGGCGCCAGCTCCGCCTTCGTGGGTCGATGCGAACGGGTACTCGTCGGGGCTTCCCGGACCAGCGAATCCTTCGGTGGCCGCTGCCCGGTTGGCGTTGATCAGGTCTCCGTTGGTCGTCCGGGTCAAGATGCTCGGATGGCCCTCGTCTAGCGCCGACTGAACATTCCTCGCGATGTTCGGCATCCGCTGTGCGTCGATCTCCAGGGTTGGCAGCCCGCCGCCTGCTTCTTCTGCGGCGAACCATCATGTGGCGAACGCGATGACTCGCGCGGCGCCGCGTAGTTTGGCCTCGTGCGCGTCTATCCACATGCGGGTCTCCGCATCTTCGACGATAACCGTGATATTGCCATTCCGTGCAGTGGCCACTGCCTTAGCGAAAGCCGTGACTAGCACCTCTCTGCGTGCTGCATTTGGGCCCCCCTCAGGGAAGGGAAGTAGGGCGTGAAAAACATCCAAGCCGTCGTTCTCACGAGGCAGCCAGTCTCGTTCAGCTGACAGTACCCACCAGCCGTCCAGCTCGGTTACCTCTACGTGGGAGACGTCACGCAGCGCCGCTTCCTCCAAGAGATAGTCAATCGTCCGCCTGGCCGAGAAGCCATCTTCACCGAAGAACCACTTCTCTAGTCGTCGAACTGCGGCTACTCCGCCTGGCAAGGCCCGGAGGATCCCGGACTGGGAGGGCTTGGTATTCACGTTGACCTCAGGGAGTTATTTCGCCGAGCGCTCGAAGTCGGTTAAAAAGTTCGAAGTCAGATAGCGGTACGAAGAGTTGTTGCCCTTCAAAGGATACCTTTGCTCCGGCGACAGGGATGTCCTCAAGTACAGAGTTCGAGCCGAGGAGGGAGTCCAACGCCGACCGCGAGAAGGTATAGCGGATAACACCTAGGCTACCAGCCAAGCCGGACTTCAATGCTCCGAAGTACTCGGCGTCACCCTCGTTGGTCGCTAGGTAGAAGCCAGGCTCTGCGCCACCGCTTCGGACTGCGGCCGCTGCAGCGTCGAGCGGCTCGCCGCTTGCAAGTCCTTGAGCGCTGGCAAGGTCGGTCCCGTGATACAAGACGCGACCACCGGTGTCTTCTGCGGCAACACACGCACCCGATGCGATCATGGG
>DATDGR010000008.1:0-1526 GCA_036521995.1 Terriglobia bacterium
GGTGTTTTTTTGTGACCCAAACGGTGCAAAGATAGAAATCGATTTTTCACCTGATGAGCCGGCGCCAGCTGGATGGGTTCCCGAACGTACGACCCTATAGTTGCGTGAGATGCGCTAGACACGCGCCCACTCGGTTTGAGCAATTTATTGCGCGCCACGAACAGAACTCAGGGATCACTGACCGATTGCACGGCACTGTCTTGGGGGGTGAACTCGTAAACATTGACTGATGGCAGTTCGGCTGATTGGCCTGCTGCCGGTTTGGTTGACACCTGCTTAAGCTAATCCGGCCTGCATCTCGAACTCCACAGGGCTCATATATCCGATGGTCGAGTGCCTGCGCTTCGGATTGTAGAAGCGTTCAATATAGTCGAACACATCGCTTTTGGCCTCATTCCTGGTCCGATACACCTTGCGCGCTGTGCGCTCGGTTTTCAGCGACGAGAAGAAGCTCTCCATTGCCGCGTTGTCCCAGACGTTGCCCGAGCGGCTCACGCTGCAGGTGACGCCGTGGTCGGCCATCAGCCGCTGGAACTGCTCGCTCGTGTACTGGCTGCCCCGGTCTGAGTGGTGGAGCAACGCATCCGGCTTGCCCCTGCGCCAGATTGCCATGATGAGGGCATCAGTGACGAGCTGCGCCGTCATCGCCGCACTCATCGACCAGCCCACCACCCGGCGCGAGAACAGATCGATCACAGCCGCGACGTACAGCCAGCCCTCGGCCGTCCAGATGTAGGTGAAGTCGGCGATCCACTTGCGATTGGGCGCCGGAGCTTCAAAGGCGCGGTCGAGCACGTTGGCAGCGACGGCGCCCGCCTGCCGCTCGCCCAGATCGGGCGGCAGGCGACGCCGGCGCGGGCGTGATCTAAGCCCTTGCAGCCGCATCAATCGCTCGATCCGGTGCCGCCCGCAACGCACGCCCTCGGCCAGCAGATCGCGCCACACGCGCCTGGCTCCGTAGGTCCGGTCGCTCGCCAAGAAGCTTGCCCGCACCTTCGCGCCCAGCTCTTCATTCCTGCGACTGCGGGCGCTGCGCGGTCGTGTCAGCCAAGCATAGAAGCCGCCTCGCGAGACACCGAGCGCCCCGCATATCCACTCCGTCGGCCAGATCCCCCGGTGCTTCGCGATGAAGGCGAACTTCACGTCGATTCCTTCGCGAAGTAGGCCGCGGCTTTTTTTAGAATGTCCCGCTCGGCCTTGAGCTTCGTCACCTCGCGCTTGAGCCGCGCGATCTCGGCCTGCTCGGGCTTCATCTGCCCATGACCCGGAAACGAATGCTCCGGGTCCTCGGCAAACGTCTTCACCCAGTTGCGCAGGACGCTCTGATGAACCCCGAGATCAATCGACCCCTGGGCGTACGATACCCCGCGCTCCTTGACCAGCTTCACGGCCTCAAGCTTGAACTCTCGTGTAAATCGACGTCGCTCCATGATCCACCTCCGGTCCCATGTTGACACTTAACTCCGTGTCCACGGAACCGGCAGCAGGCCACGGTGTAAAATTGAATCCGAGCAGAGCGCGCTCCC
>DATDGR010000009.1:0-4900 GCA_036521995.1 Terriglobia bacterium
AAGAGGTCCAAGTCCCCTTACTGACATTGATCTATGTTCTATTTTCTCTACCTCAAGTTTTACCCTCACTTTCATGCCCTGAATCTGTTCCGCTATATCACTCTACGAACCGCTTTTGCGAGCATCACTGCCCTTCTGCTCTCTATTCTCATGGGTCCGGTCACCATCCGCAAACTCAAGGAGTTCCAGATTGGACAGTTCATCCGCGAAGAGGGCCCTCAATCGCACCGGACCAAGGCGGGCACGCCCACTATGGGCGGAGTGCTCATCAACCTGTGCATCGTGGTGCCGACCCTGTTGTGGACCGACCTCAGCAACCTTCTCGTGTGGCTGGCTCTTCTGATAACGCTGGCCTTCGCGGGAATCGGTTTCTGGGATGACTACCAAAAGGTTCGGCAGCACCAGAATCTCGGTATGACAGGGCGCAGCAAGATGTTGCTGCAGATTCTGGTCAGCTTCCTGTTTGGCGTGGCGCTGATGCTGCTGTCAGCAGCCGGACGATATTCCACCGACCTCACGTTTCCCTTTTACAAGCGGATTCACCCCAGCTTTCTGATCTCGTCACTGCTGCACAATCCCTGGACTTACCCCCTGGCTTTTCTGCCCTTTCTGGTATTCGTGGTCTTTCTGCTGGTGGGCTCATCAAACGCGGTTAACCTCACTGACGGCCTCGACGGGCTCGCCATCGGCTGCGTGATCATCTCAGCCTCCGCATTGACGGCGCTGACCTATGTGGTAGGAAATGCGCGCGCGGCGGACTACCTGGACGTGGAGCACATGCCGGGTGTTGCCGAGCTCACGCCCTTCTGTGGAGCCATGGTGGGCGCCAGCCTGGGATTCCTCTGGTACAACGCCTATCCGGCGGAGATCTTCATGGGAGACGTCGGTTCGCTGTCGCTCGGCGGCTCCATCGCGGCCGTAGCCGTCTTGATCAAACAAGAACTGCTCTTGCCGTTCATCGGCGGCATCTTCGTGGTCGAGGCGATCTCGGTGATCCTGCAGGTAGCCTGGTTCAAGAGCACGGGGCGGCGAATCTTCCGCATGGCGCCCATTCATCACCATTTTGAATTGGAAGGATGGAAGGAATCAAAGATCATCGCCCGCTTCTGGATCGTGGCCTTGGTCTTCTCGCTTTTTGCGCTGACCACTCTCAAGATACGTTGAAGCCTCTGCTGTTCCGCTGCCGCTGGGCGCGGTAGAATGCAAGATGCGATGTGTCGCCGTTCTTCCAGGAGGGCGCGGCCGCTGTAGCCTATAAGCGTAAACTGTGAGCAAAGACGAATCGCTCCGAGCCCGGATGCACAACCTTCAGGGGAAACGTGTGCTGGTGGTAGGGTTGGCTCGTAGCGGGCGCGCCGCGGCCGAGTTTCTGCACCGGCGAGGAGCGGTGGTGACAGTTTCGGACTCACGCCCGCCCTGGTCCTTCGCGCCTGAGATTCAGGAGTTGCTGTCCCGGAAGATCGGGATCGAGTTCGGCCAGCACGGCACGGAGACTTTTCTTCGGCAGGACCTGATCGTGGCGAGTCCGGGCGTGCCTTGGGACCTTGGGGCGCTGGTGACCGCACGGGAGCGCGGGATCCCGGTGGTGGCGGAAGTGGAGGCCGCCAGTTGGTTCCTCAAGGGGAGCTTGGTGGGCGTGACGGGCTCGAACGGCAAGACCACCACCACCACTCTGATCGGACGCATGCTCGAGCAGTCAGATTTTCAGGTGTTCGTGGGCGGCAACATTGGAAGGCCGCTGATCTCGGCGGTGGAGCAAGCCACGGAGGAGAGCGTCTCCGTGGCCGAACTGAGCAGTTTTCAACTCGAAGGTACCGAATCGTTGCACCCGCAAGTAGCCGTGGTGCTGAACATCACACCCAACCACCTGGACCGGCACCCTTCTTTCGAGGGCTATGTGGAAGCCAAGGCGCGCATCCTTCGCAACCAAACGGAAGACGACTACGCCGTGCTGAACGCCGACGATCCAGCCGCCGCCGGGCTCGCGGAGCGCAGTCGCGCTCGGAAGCTTTTCTTCAGCCGCACCCGGGAGCTGCCCGAGGGACTGCTGGTGTCGCAGGGCAAGGTCGTCTACCGCATCCGGCACCTGCAGCGCGAGCTCTTTTCTCCACAGGACGTGAAGCTGCGGGGCGAATTCAATCTCGAGAACGTGCTGGCGGCATCGGCCGCCGCCAGCGTTCTGGGCGCCGATTTCGAGGCCATCGCGCGGGCCGTACGCGATTTTCGCGGCGTGGAACACCGGCTGGAGTACGCCGGTGATGTGCTGGGCGTGGGATTCTACAACGACTCTAAGGCCACCAGCGTGGACGCTGTCCTCAAGGCGCTCGGGGCCTTCCAAGACGGTGTCCACCTGATTCTGGGTGGCAAGGACAAAGGCGCGCCTTACGCTCCCTTGATTCCGTTCCTCAAGGACCGTGTTCGCGAAGTCCTGTTGATCGGCGCTGCCGCCGATCGCATCGGTCGGGAGCTTGCCGAGTCCGTTGCTGGCATGGTCGAGCTTGTGCAAGCGGGTGACCTGGAGACGGCGGTTCGCAAAGCTTTCGGCAAGGCGCGTCCGGGCGAAGTGATTCTGCTCTCGCCCGCCTGCGCCAGCTTCGATCAGTTTCACGACTTCGAAGATCGAGGCCGGAAATTCAAGGAACTGGTGGAAGCGCTGGCGCAAGAGGGACAAGCCGCGCGGGCTCGTCGCTTCTGGATCGAACCGCCGCCTTCGGCACACGAAGCCCGGACGCGACCCGCGCCCAGGGCCGACGGACCTGAGTCGCGCACTGCGCCGGTGCTTGGGGACAACGAAACCTTGCTACCGGTCAACGTGGCCGCAGTTGAGGCGCACGCAGCTCAAGTTCGCGCGCTTAAGGAATCCCTGGCCGGTCGCATGATCGACGGGGTCCAGGCTGCCTTGGAAGCCGCGCAGCCAGAAAGCGGGCTGGCGCCGAACCACAACTTGGAGCCACCCGAACCGGTCGATGAGGCAGCGATGTCCGAAGCCGCGAAGGAAGCCACCCCGAAGGTTGAAGGAAAACAGGGGAACGTCGCGGCCGTCAGGCAAGCTGACTCACCTGAGCATCTGACCGCGACTCGTCTGGCGCTTGACGAAACCCGGACGCCGCGCACTCAACCGTTGAGTCAGCCCGAACGGATCTATGTCTACGAAGTCGAGGCGGAAGAGCGGGCGCCCATGGACTTGGCTGGCGAAGTCTCGATCGACGACGTCATTCTGAACCGCAGCCGAGAGCTGGAGCCGAAGCCCGACCTTGGGTCGTCTCCAGGTGGAGGTCGTCGTGGCCTTCTTCCAGATGAGCCGTTGATGTTTGAGGTTCCCACGGGAGGCGATGAGTCGGCAAATAGGGCAGCGCTTTCCGACCAAGTCCGGTCGATCCGCCCCCTGGTGTCTGGCTTGGGTGAAGCGGGCCTTGACAACGCAACCGCCGGGCGACCCGATCTCGATCCGCGGCCATACGCTGCTTCCGTCACGGGACCCAAGTTTAGGCGGGGTCGCGTGCGGCGCGGAACGGGGCGCGCCGAGATAGCACGGGAACAGCCCGAGAAGCAGCCGAACGGCAAGGAAGAGAGCCAAAAGAAGCTCCCCGGAATATGACTTCGGGGCCTCACAGTGGACTCGTAATTTTGTGTGAAAGATACTGCAAGGCCAGGCTAGGATTCCATGGCGAGAAAACTCGAGTCTGACAAGATCCTGTTCGGCACCGTCATGATCCTGGTACTCTTTGGGGCGTTGATGGTGTACAGCGCCTCCGCTGTCATGGCAGCGGAGCGTTACGGGGGTAGTTACTACTTCGTTATACGTCAGCTCATCTTTGCGGCGGCAGGCTTCGTCGCCATGCTCGCCTTGATGAACCTTGACTACCGCTGGCTCCGGAATCCCACCGTGATTTTTCCCGCCGTGGGCCTGCAGTTGATCCTGCTCGTGGGGGCGCTCCTTTCAGGCAAGAGCCATAACGTGCACCGCTGGCTTCACCTGGGGCCGTTCAGCTTTGAGCCCTCTGAATTTTCGAAACTGGCGCTGGTGTTGTTCTTCGCTTACTTTCTCGCTCTCCGTCGGGAAGAAGTCAATGATATTCCGCACACGCTGGCGCCACTCGGCCTGGTGACCGGGCTCACGGTCGGCATGGTGCTCAAGGAACCGGACCTCGGCACCTCGCTCGCAATCCTCTTTGTGGTAGCGGCCATGCTCTTTGTGGCCGGCCTTAGGCTCAGCTATTTCGCCCTCGCGTTGACGGCCGCAGCGCCTGCGTTGTACTTCATGGTCTTCCGAGTACCCTATCAATGGAAACGAATCGAAGCCTTTCTCGACCCCAACAAGGATCCCCTGGGCATGGGTTTTCAGGCGCTGCAGGCCAAGATTGCTGTGGCCACCGGAGGTCTTGCCGGCACGGGCTTGATGGAGGGAACGCAGAAGCTCTTCTACCTGCCCGAGCCGCACAATGACTTCATTTTCGCGGTCATTGGTGAAGAACTGGGGTTTGCAGGCGCGGTCGTGGTGGTGGCGCTCTTTGCTGTGATTCTCTGGCGCGGGCTGCGAGCCGCTGCTCGCTGTCAGGACAGCTTTGGCCGCCTGCTGGCCGTGGGCCTGACGACCATGCTGGTGGGCCAGGCGCTGGTGAACATGAGCGTGGTGCTGGGCCTGCTGCCTACCAAGGGCATTCCGCTGCCGCTCGTCAGCTACGGAGGCACGTCGCTGATCATGGACCTGATGGCGGTCGGCATTCTGCTCAACATTTCGCAGCATGCCACTTGAAACAGCTTTGGAATGCGGTAGCCGCTGTGTAACGCAGGGCTCCAAGCCCCACGGTTCTCTAATGTCAAAGATTGACATCCAACTGGTTTATGGCTACGCTCGGAAGGTAAGCATTCTTGAACGCCGAAGGGGGTCGAGCGATGG
>DATDGR010000010.1:0-20267 GCA_036521995.1 Terriglobia bacterium
GGCAAAGATTTCACGGTGCCAGAAGGTGTAGACCAGGCGCTTGCCGAGAGCCCGCCCGGCTTTCCAGTTCTCCCATCCATGGACCTCCCACCGTAGGCTACTGCCGACCAGCCGAACCACCCAGGAGCCGAGCCAGCCGAGCACGCCCATCTCGAACTCCTGCAGGTGGGTCAGCTTTTTGGGTACAGCTTCAGCCGCCGTCTGGGACGGTGCATCGACTTGAGCGATCGGAGGGTCAGGGAATCGGGTCATCGGGTCGTGGTGGGATTGAACGAACTCCTCTTCCATTTGCTTCCGGCCTGGCCTGCCATCGCTGCCCTGCCGACGGCCTACATCCCTTCGTAATGCGGTCCGCCGCCGCCCTCGGGACATACCCAGGTGATGATCTGGTAGGGGTCGGCCACGTCGCAGGTCTTGCAATGAACGCAGTTCGAAGGATTAAGTTTCAAGTGCTTGCCGGAGCCGTCCGAGTTGTCTTCCATCTCGTAGACCTGCGCCGGGCAGAAGTACTGGCAAGGGTTGCCGTACTCCCCGGTGCAGCGGTGATTGCAAATGTCGAAGTCAGCGATGCGCAGGTGAGACGGCTGATCTTCTTCGTGGTGGGTGCCGGAATGATAGACGTCCTTCAGCTTGTCGAAAGTCAGCCTGCCGTCAGTCTTCACGCGCACCGGCGGCCTGCCCTTGATCTGCGCCAGGCGCTTCATATGCTCGTGGTCCGCCCGGCTCCAGGAGCGGTCATGCAGGCCGCGTCCGCCAGTCACGAACTGGAGCCCTCCACTGAGCATGCCGGGGAAGAAGCCGTGCTCGAACCCCTGATGGTAGTTGCGAACCCTCCACAGCTCCTCCTGCACCCAGCTCCCACGCCACTTCGGTTCGAATCGCCCAAGGCCCCGCGCCGAGGTATCTCCGCCGGCGATAGCTTCGAAGATGGCCTCCGCCGCCAGCATCCCGGTCTTCATCGCCAAGTGAATACCCTTCAGGCGCTGGGAATTCAGGAACCCCGCCGAGTCGCCCACGATGAGGGCGCCATCCGCCGCCGTGTGCGGTATAGCGAAGTAGCCTCCCTCGGGAACTGTCTTGGCGCCGTAGCGGACCATCTGGCCGCCGTCCAGCAGGCTCCGCACCCAAGGGTGCGTCTTCCAAAGCTGAAATGCGTGGTGACCATCAAAGCGCGGGTCTTCGGCATCCAGGCCGCTGACGAGGCCCAGGGAAAGACGCGTCTCTGAGAGTGCGTACACAAAGGCTCCGCCGAACTGCTTCGGGCTGAGAGGCCACCCCGCGGTGTGAACCACCTGGCCCTTGGGCAACCGCCCGGCGGGGACGTCCCAAAGCTCCTTGACCCCGATACCGTAGGCTTGCGGGTTGCAGCCTCGGTCGAGATCGAGCTTGCGCACCAGTTGCTTGGTCAGCGATCCTCTCGGTCCCTCGGCGAAAACCGTCACCTTGGCGTTGAGATCGTAGCCGGGCTGGTAGTTCGACTTCTGCTTTCCGCTCTTGTCAATGCCTTTGTCATCTGTGCGCACGCCTATCACGCGGTTGCCGTCGTAGAGCACCTCCATACCTGAGAAGCCCGGAAACAGGTTGACGCCGGCGCGCTCCACCAGCCCGCCCAGCCACTTCACAAACCTGTTCAGCGAGATGATGTAGTTGCCGTGATTGTTGAAAAACGGCGGATTGATGGGCGCCTTGAACTTGCTGGCGCGGGTGAGGTAATAAACCGAATCGCCGGTGACGGGCGTTTCAAGCGGCGCACCCTGGCTCTCGAAGTCAGCAACCAGTTCCCGCAGGGCGCGCGGGTCGAGCACTGCACCCGATAGCGAATGGGCCCCGATTTCATCGGCCTTCTCGAGCACGTAAATGTTCTCTGCGCTTAGTGCGGAGGTGCCCGGGCAAGAATCGGTCCCGTTTTTCTGCTGCGCTTGGATAATCTGGGCCAGTCGCAGGGCGCAACTGAGGCCGGCTGGACCGGCGCCTACGATCAGCACATCGGTTTCGAGGGTCTCGCGCATCGGTTCTGAAGTGCGAAGCGACGATTGGGAAATTGAAGCATCGAATCACCGATTCAACACTCGCCCAGCCATTGCTAACCCATTCGATGGCTCGGTGACTCCATCAAAAGTCGCGGCATCACGAGGACCCCGCACTCACTTGGGTAGGCTGGCGATCTGCTGCCGGACGGTCGAGGATAGATACGCATCCGAGCTGAATTCCTTCTGAACCGTCTCGTAGAGGGCCCGAGCCTGGGCGGGCTGCGTGCTGCGCAGCAGGTCCGCTTCGGCCAGCAAGGCGGTGGCTCGCGGCACCGTGGACGTTGGGTGGTCGGCGAGCTTCTGATAGATCTTGGCGGCCTCTGCTAACTTGCCCGTCTTCGCGAGTTCTCCCGCCAGAGCCATAGAGGCTAAAGCCGCCGCGGCGTTGTCCGACGAGTGGCTGGCTGCCTCGAGGGTCTTTTCGGCGGCAGCGTCATTTCCGAGCAGGGCCTGGCACAGTCCCACGTGGTACCGCGCGAAATCCGCCGCGGTCTGGCGCGGATACTTGGCCACCACGTCGCTGAATTGTGCCAGCGCCGCCTTGTACTTGTCCTGGGGGGTCGAAAACTGGCCGGCCGGCGGCGTCTGGCCGCTGAACAGGTTTACCGGCGCGGCGTTGACCTCGGCCTTGTAGGTCTTCAGAGCCTCGGCCAGCGCGGCGTTGGCGGCGGCTTCCTGGCGCCCGTTGTAGGTTCTCCAGCCGATCACAGCTGCAGCCACCAGGATCGCGGCCGCCACGCCGGTGGTGATCTGCCGGGCATTCTCCCTGGCAAACTGCTCGAAACTCTCAACCGTGCTTTGAAACTCGTCTGTCTTCAGCTCGTGCCGGGTCAGCCGCGCCACACGTTTTCTCCTGAACGGCAATTCACGCTAACCGATTCGTGTCGGGGTAACAAACCATTTTAGTTGAATACCTCTGTCAGCGACAGTCGAAAGTCACTGAAATCCCCAAAGTGACCCCTAGCCTCCCTTGCGCCGCCGGGACTTCTCCTGCGCCTCGACGCGCGCCCCAGGTGGGCCGGGTTCCCGGAGCGCCCGAGGCGCCCGAGATGTCGTAGGCGCTTCGGCCAATTCTCGGCACGCGGGGCGGCCTTTCAGTTGACCGTCCGGAGACCTCCGGGCGACTTTCCCTCCGCCGGCCTCCCGCGCCGGACCGGCGAATTCTCATTGACCGGAAGGTACTCGTCAGAGAGAGTCCTTTTGGATTGTTAAAGATTCCAGCTTTGTTCTCATTGAGACCTCTTGAGCCGCCTCGGGATGCTGCGGGGGCCTCGGCGAACAGGAAATTCGGAAAAACCACGGGCCAGCCGTGCGCAGTCCGGTGGACTGGAGAGCGTTGACCCGCCGGGCGGCCACGGATTCGGGGGTGAGACAGGGCGATCGGCGCAGCGGCATCGGAACCCTCTTGCAGGGTCAAAAACCATAAGATTAGTAACGTGTCAGTATACTACCCTTGCGGGGCGATGTCAAGGCATTCTGAGCCCCGAAGGGGCTCGGTCCAGCGCAACCCAGGCCGGCGGCCTGGGTTCAGAGGCAGGTCATGTCTTGAAACTCAAGCCTTAAAGTTAGGACCGAGTTTCGAAGGGTCTCTGGACAACCCTGGGCGCTGCCCAGGGCTGGGTTAGACCGGCCCTTCGGGCCTGACAGATTGGGTCCGCGCCTGCCCGGGAGACAACTCTTCTCACCGGAGCGCTACTGCACCACGAGAGTCAAGTTCGTGCTGTGCTGCAGATTCACCGAGCCGGAAGTAAAGGTGCCTGTAACCGTGATGGTATAGGTTCCGGCGGGCGTACCGGAGGAGGTGGTCATCATGGTACTGCCGCCACCGCCGCACCCCGATATGACTAAGGTCATCGCCGCCACCAGCGCGATGCAAACCAGGAGCATGGCTGCGGATCGACGGCGCCTCCGGCCGCCCAGGTCAAAGAGACCGGCCAAAGCTGCAAGCGCGAGCCCGATCGCCGCCAGTCCACCGGGACTTAATGGCCACACGGCGCGTGGCAAGTCATGTCCGGGCGGTAACCTTCGGATTCGGTGTCTCCGGTTGAGAACTGAGGAGCGAGCCGTGGTGGTTACGATGATATCCGCGGCGAGCGGGCCACTCCCGACCGGAGTCAGAATGCCGACGGCGCAAGTGGACGCCGAGGGCGCGCCCGAGCAAGCCAGGGAGACGTTACCTGTGAAGCCGCTTTGGGAGTTCACTTGCACCCGGTAAGTGGCCGATTGGCCCGCCGCAATGGTAGCGGTGGATGAGCCTGACACCCCCAGCGAGAAGTCCTGTCCGGTGCCCGATAGAGAAATACTCTGCGAGCCTCCAGGCGCGTTGTCACTCACCGTCAGGGTGGCCGAGCGGCTGCCACCTGCCGTCGGCTTGAACACCACAAAGATGTCGCACGACGAGCCAGCGGCCAGCGTCTTGCCGCACAGGTTGGGGGGTGGCGGTGCGGCGAGTCCCTGCGCGAAGTCGCCGGCGTTGGCTCCGCTGAAGCTGATACCCGCGATCGTCAGCGCCGCTGTGCCGGCGTTGCTCAGCGTGACCGTCCCAAACGCGCTGCTCTGGCCGACGATCAGGCTGCCAAAGCTCAAGCTCGAAGGCGAAAGGGCCGCTTCCGGAACGGTCCCCGTCCCCGAGAGCGCGACCTGCTGCGGGCTTCCGGCCGCGTTGTCCGTGATGGCCACCGTGCCGGTACGCGCGCCGGCTGCCGTGGGCTTGAAGATCACGTTGATCCGGCAGCTTGCTCCCGCCGCCACTGAACCGCTGCAGGCATTGATGGCGGTGAAATCGCCGCTGGTTGTCACGCTCGTGATGGTCAGTGCGGCCGACCCGGTATTGGTGAGGGTGAGGGTCTGGATCGGACTGGCCGATCCCACCTGCTGCGCAGCGAAGGTCAGGCTTGGTGGCGAGAAGCTCACCACCGGAGCAGGCCCGCCCGTTCCCGACAGGGCGGCGCTCACGACCGGTGCACTGACACAACTTCCGGCCGGATCATCGGTCACGCAGACACTCGCGGTTCGCGTCCCAGGCGCAGTCGGGGTGAACGTTACTGTGACCGTGCAGCTTGCCCCGGCGGCGAGCGATTGGCACGTACTGCTCTCCCCGAAGTCTCCGGCGTTGGCGCCCGCCAGACCTACGACCAGGAAGCTGGCGCTCACGTTCGCGGTGTTGGTGAGAGTGAGGGTCTGAGGTGAGCTCGTGACGCCGACGTTCTCAGTCGGGAACGTCAATGACGTGGGGGAGAATACCAAAACGGGATTAGCCGCGGTGCCGCTCAGGCTCACGACCTGCGGGCTGTTGGACGCATTGTCGTAGATGCTCAAGGAAGCGATCTGCAAGCCCGAGGCAGGTCCGATGGGGAAGGTCACCGTCAGTGTGCAACTGGACCCCGCCGCAAGGGTTACGCACGCGTTTGTCTGATAGTAGGCCCCGGCGCCCGAGCCGCTGATCGAGACGCTCGTCACAGAGAGCGTCGCGTTTCCAGAATTCGTCAAAGTCACCGTCTTGGTGGCGCCGGGGCCGTAGAACGATTGATATCCAAAGTCGAGGCTGGTGGTAGACAGCTCGGCATAGGGACCGTTCACGCCTGTCCCTGTGAGAGCGATCGTTTGAGGGCTGCCCGGAACGCTGTCAGTAAGGGTGAGTGCTCCTGTCGCGGTGCCCGTGGAAGACGGCGTGAAGGTGACGCTGACCTCGCAGTTCGCACCCGTCGCAAGGCTGGCGCCGCAGGTATTGGTCTCGGCAAAGCCGGCTCCGCTCACCGCGATGCCGCTGATGTCGAACGCCATGCTCCCGGGATTGCTTACCAAAAGGGTCTGTGAGCTACCGGAGGTGCCCACGCCTTGGCCGGAAAAGTTGATGCTGGAGGGCGAAAGGCCTATCACTGGTGCGTTCAAAATCACGTCAACGCTAGAGGTTGTCGAAAGGGAAGCGAGGTCAAGGGCGCCATCGCCGTTGAAATCGCCGGCCACAAGCGGAGCGCCGCTGTAAATGAAGGGCACGCCGGCTGGGCTCTGGAAAGTCCCGTCGCCATTGCCCAAGAGGACGAAATCGCCGGCCGGGTTTGCCTGCCCCCCCACAGCGAGGTCGAGTTTGCCGTCTCCATTCACGTCAGCAGTGGCAAGGAGCCCGAACCCAACGACTGAATTGATGGTCTTTGCGGGCTGGAAAGTGCCGTCGCCATTGCCCAGGAGGATGGCACCGGAACCCTCATTGCCGACAACCAAATCGAGCTTTCCATCCCTGTTAAAGTCCCCGGTGACGACACTGATCGCCAGACCGAGAGCTGGGTAAGCAACCTGAGCTTGAAAAGTACCGTCCCCGTTCCCGAGGAGCACCGAGACCGTAGCGTTGGTGGCCACGGCCAGATCCAACTTGCCGTCGCTGTCAAAGTCGCCCACGACGATGGAGAGAGGTGTGCCACCCGAGGCGTAGGCCACCTGCGGCTTAAAGGTCCCGTCACCATTCCCGAGCAGAATCGACACCGTGTTGCCCGAAACGTTCGCAACGGCCAGATCCGGCTTCCCGTCGCCATTGAAGTCACCCGTGGCCACGAAGACAGGCGAAGTACCGGTGGCGTAGGTCGCGCCCGTCTGAAATGTGCCGTCGCCGTTGCCCAGGAAGATTGCAACCGTGTTGTCCAGCTGATGGAGCACGGCCAAGTCTGGCTTTCCATCGCCATTGAAATCAGCGGCGGCCAGAGCACCTGCTTGGCTGCCGGTGTTGAGATCCAGATGGGGTTGAAAGGTTCCGTCGCCGTTGCCAAGCAAGACGGAGACCACCAGATTGGAGGTAGCGGCGAAGTCGAGCTTGCCGTCTCCATTGAAATCAGCCACGACCACCTGGCCCGGTGCGTCGGAACTGGCGATGGGGTAACTGGTCGGACTGGTGGCGAAGGTGCCGTCGCCGTGTCCGATCAAGACGGCGGTGGCGGTGGTAGTGACCGCTGCCAGGTCGAGCTTGCCATCGCCGTTGTAATCGCCCGCGCTGATCATGACATTGTAGAGGCCGTTGTAGTTCAAGGCTGCCTGAAAGGTGCCATCGCCATTGCCCGGCAGGACGGAGATACCCAGGTCGCTGGGAAGGGCAACGTCCAGCTTGCCGTCACCATTGAAGTCCGCTATCACCGGAAGTCCGGAACTCGTTGTGCCCGCGGGATAGTCGACCGGCGCTTGAAAAGTGCCGTCGCCGTTACCCAGCAAGACCGCTATGGATCCTCCGATTGAGACGACGAGGTCCAAGCGACCGTCCCCGTTCAGGTCCGCAGTCGCGATCCCGGCGCCGATTCCTCCAATGGTGTAGGTGACAGGAGATTTGAATGTTCCGTCGCCATTGTTAATCAGGACGTTGACCACCATGGCGTTGTTCCAAGAGGTTGTGGTCGCGAGGTCTGGCTTACCGTCCCCGTTGAAGTCGCCGGCCGTCAATGCTGATGCTCCGTTGGCAGGGTAGTCGAAATGCGCCTGGAAGGTGCCGTCCCCGTTGCCTACGAGTATCGAAACTGTGCCCTCGAGGCCGTTGGCGACCGCCAGATCCAGCTTCCCGTCCCCATTAAAGTCCGCCGTGACAATCGAGCTCGCCTCGCCTCCGCTGGTGTAGGTGACCGGAGACTGAAAGGTGCCGTCCCCGTTGCCGAGAAGTACCGAGATCACGTTGCTGCCCGTTCCGACTGATGGCACGGGAGAGTAAATCACTGCTACGTCCAGGCGCCCGTCGCCATTGAAGTCGCCGACAGTAAGACCGGTAGGAAAGACGCCGACCGTGGTATCAATAGGTGCGGAGAAAGTGCCATCCGGCTGTCCAAGAAAGATGGAGATCGACCCGGGAGGGCAGTTGGTACCGAATTCGCACAGGTCGTTCTCGTTGACGACCGCCAAATCGGGCTGGCCATCACCATTGAAGTCGCCGGTCACAACTGCAGCAGGGCCGAGACCGCTCACGAGATCGGCGCGACCGAAGACGTAGGTTTGGGCCTGCAGCGTTGAAGGCGCCAGGGCGAGAGCGGCACAAACCAGGAACAAAGATTCGATCCGAAAGGCTGGCTGACTACCGTCGGAGCTCATGGTTCCCCTTCGTGACTGATTGTGAGGAAGGATCACGCGCAGAGGAGACGCACCGCCTGCGCCTCCCGGCGAGGCGCCACGGCTCCCAGCACGTTCCCTGCAGGTATCAACACCACAGAAAGGGAAAAGTTGCAAGGCGCAAGTACCGGTAGCGCAGGAAGAGGAGAACTGAACGCACGCCGGGAATCTGGACCTTACGACGGCAACGGAACCGCTACAATCAGAGATTAGCCTGACACCGCGGCTGGACATCGCGGAGGACTGGCGAACCCATCCCGAGGGTGGGAAACTCTTCTTGGGAAGCGAGAGGAGATCTTGCCGATGCCGATCAGCACGGAGCCGAGATGGGTGGAGTGGGCAAAGCGGCTTCAGACCATGGCCCAAAACGGCCTCAACTACGCGCAGGACCGCTACGACATCGCGCGCTACAAAGAGATCGGCGAGATCGCGCTGGCGATGATGGCCGCGGGCTCGCGGACCGGTCTCGAAGAGGTGCGCGAGTTGTTCGCTCATGAGACCGGGCACGCCACGCCCAAGCTCGACGTGCGTGTGGCCGCATTTCGCGAGGAAGCGGGTCCCAGGATTCTGCTGGTTCGGGAGCGCCGCGACGGTCTATGGACGCTGCCTGGCGGCTGGGCGGACGTGGGCGAAGGGCCGAGCGCAGCCGCGGCGCGCGAGGTGCGCGAGGAGTCCGGCTTTGAAGTGCGGATTACACGCTTGCTCGCGCTCCACGACAAGCGCCAGCATCCGCATCCGCCGGACGCCTACTACATCTACAAGCTATTCTTCGAGGCTGAGATTGTGGGCGGGCACAGCGCCGGGGGCGACGGATTTGAGACGGACGCCGTCGACTTCTTTGCGGCCGGTGCCCTGCCGCCGCTGTCGCTGAACCGCGCACTGCCGGAGCAGGTTCTAAGGATGTTTGAGCTGCACGCCGCGGGTCCGTCGACACCCGCCGATTTCGACTGATCCCGCGCAGTACGGGCCCCTGCGAGACGCTCGAGACGCTTCCCAGCCTACGCTTGGCATCCCTGCTGCTATACTGCATTGAGCGGAGGGTCCCATGCCTTACTGTCCCCAATGTCTGACGGAATACTTTGAAGGTTCGAAGGAATGCATCGACTGCGGCGCTCCGCTTCAGCCCGGTGCGCCTCCTCCTAAGCCGCCGTCCGCCGCCGAACCGGACGTCACCTTCGTGCCGGTTCGATTGTTCCGGGGGCTCCACGCGCAATTTCAGGCCGATCTCTCCCGCAACGTGCTCGAAGCCGAAGGCATTCCCAGCACTCTCACCAGTGAGTACGCTGCGGAAATGATCCCAGGCGCCGACGTGGTTCAGGTCCTGGTCAGGCAAGACGATCAGGTCCGGGCGTCTCAGGTTCTGGCTGATTTTTTCAACACTTCGGCGCCGCAAGCTGAGACCGCTGCCGGCGAAGCAGCCGAGTCCTCCGCCGGAGACAGCGAGCCGGTCTGACCGAGGCTTCCAGATGCCCGGCGAGACCACCCGGACGCCTCTCGCTGCAACCAGGCTCGCCGAAGGCGCCGCCGCGGCTGGCTGGCGCGGAACGACGGCCGGTGACCCGGTGCACCCAACCTCGGGGGCGGAACCGATACAATCAGAGATTCGCCTCACGCCGCAGCCAAGAATCGCGGGGGATCAGTGACGATCACGGTCGAGATCATTCTGTTTCTCGCCGCCGCTCTCGGCGGAGCCTTAAACTCGGTGGTGGGCGGCGCCACCTTCGTGATCTTTCCGGCGCTGGTCTTCGCGGGCGTTCCGGCCGTCAGCGCCAACGCTACCTCCTCGGTGGTGGTATGGCCCGCGGCCTTGGCCAGCGTCTTCGCCTACCGTGATGAGATCAAGCTGCCGCGAAATTCGCTGCTGGCGCTGGCGGCAGCTAGTTTGACCGGTGGGACGGCCGGCGCCTGGCTGCTGATGCACACGCCCGGCGCTGCCTTTGTCCACCTGGTGCCCTGGCTGCTCCTTTTCGCCACTGTGCTCTTCACTTTCGGGGGAACCCTGAGTGCGAAGCTCGGGGCCGGCAACCTCAGCGCGCATCGCAGCAGAGGGGTTCTTCTGGCCGTCGCCGTGGCCCAGTTTCTGATTTCAATTTACGGGGGCTATTTCGGGGCGGGCATGGGCATCCTGATGCTGGCAGCCTATGCCGTGGGGGGCATCGGCAATATTCACGCCATGAACGGAGTGCGCAGCGCGCTGGGACTGCTGATCAACGGCGTGGCCATCACGCTGTTTATCATCGACGGCGCGATCACCTGGCGGCCGGCCCTGGTGATGGTGGTGGGTGCCACGCTGACGGGCTACGGCGGTGCGATGATCGCCCGGCGAATCGATCCCAAGGCGGTGAAACGCTTCGTGATGCTGGTGGCCTGGGGCATGACAGTCTATTTCTTCCTCAAGACGTATCACGCCCTGGACAGATGAGCGAGAGCAACCAGCGAGGTCAGGCTGAACCAGGATCGGCGACGGTGGCGGCTGTGGTGACTGCAGCCCTATGCCTTGGGATGCGTCTTATCATAAACCTCGATCAGTTGCTGGATCGAGACCTGCGTATATTTCTGAGTCGTCGACAAGCTGACGTGCCCCAGCATTTCCTGGATGGCCCGCAGGTCGGCGCCTTCAGCCAGCAGGTGAGAAGCGAAGGCGTGGCGCAGGCCGTGGGGGCTCACGTGGAGGTTCGGGCCGTGGAGCCGCACGTACTTCTTCACCAGGCGGTCGACGGAGCGCGTGGTCAGCCGGCGGCCGCGGGCGTTCAGGAACAGAGCCTCACTCGTGGTCTTGTTGTCCGTTAGGATGCCCTCCCGCACCGGGAGATACTGTTCGATCGCCTGGGCAGCCTTGCGGCCGAAGGGAACGATCCGTTCCTTGCGGCCCTTGCCACGCACCAGCACCATCTTGTCTCCGAAATTGACGCTGCGCAGGTCCATACCCGCCAGCTCACTCACGCGCAAGCCGGAGGCATAAAGCAGCTCCAAAATCGCCCGGTCCCGCTTCATCATGGGCTCGCCCTTGCGTACGGCCTCGCCAACGCGGTCGAGCAGACTGTTTGTCTGCTCTTCGGTCATGATGCGCGGCAGTTTCTTAGGCAGCTTGGGAGTGGCCACGTCCAGACAGGGATTAGCCGGGACCAGGCGTTCGCGCACGAGAAACTTGAAGAAGGCCCGGATAGCGGACAGCTTGCGCGCAATCGAGCTCTTCTGCCTCTCATCCTGAAACAGCAGGGCGAGATAGGCGCGAATCTGCAGGGCGTCGACGGAGGCGATATCCAGCGCGGGCGTGGTTTGCACGGAGGGCGCCTGAGGAGCTCCCTCACCCGTCCCGGCCCCTCGGGACACGCTCGGTCCTGCGCGAGGGCTGAGGCTCTTATCCGAGGCAAACGCAGACTTTTTCAGGAAATCGCGAAACTGATGCAGATCGCTCGCGTAATTGCGCATCGTGTGCGGCGACGCATTGCGCTCATACTGGAGATAGCCGAGGTAACGGTCGATGAGTTCGTCCATGGGACAAAAGTTCTCAGCCTTCAGTTCCCGGCGCTGGTCGCCCCCGACCTCTTTGTGAGAAACAATTGATAGGGCATCGCCGTTTCCGAGATGGCTACCTGCTTTACCCTGCCCACAAGAGCCCAAGCCGCGGACCCGCCGACGAGGTACACGCTACGCTTGCAACCCGTGCAGGATGGCACAGGGCCGGCGGGAGTGCAAGCAGGGGAGACCAGGAAGGCCGTCAGCTGGCAGCGACAGCGCGGACCTGCCGAGATCGCGGAGCTTCGCTCTGCGCCCGTCCGCTAGTTAACTTCTTTCTATTAGAGAACTTAAGTCGCTATAAGATTTTGTTTTAGTTATTATCAGAATTTGATTGACAATCAGACTTAATCAGCTCAGGCTAGTACTGAGATGTTCCTCCCGAAACTCTCCGGATCGCCTGGACTAGGTCAGGCTATCTGAATCGCACCCCTTAGACGACAACCAAGGAGGTTGCCCATGTTTGCTCGAAGTGTATCCATACGTCTCAAATCTAATAGCGTTGGGGAATATACCCGGACGCTTGAGAACGAGGTTATTCCCTTACTGCGAAAACAGAAGGGCTTTCAGGACGAAATTTCACTCGTGAACCCAAACGGAACGGAAGCGGTGGCCATCAGTCTCTGGGATCACAAAGAGAACGCGGAGGCTTATAACCGCGGAGCTTATACCGAAGTGCAGAAGGCCCTGGCGAAGGTGTTGGACGGAACTCCTCAAGTTCATACCTATGAGGTTGGCAACTCGACCTTCCACAAGATTGGCGCACGGACCGCAACAGCCTGAAGCTGACAGGTCTTTTTCTTTTGCTGAGGGCGGCCAAGTCCGCCCTCCCTTGTTCTGCGATATTAGAAAGCTGTTCCCTCTGTGACCGCGCGTTGCTCTCGGTGCAACCGAGACGGGGAGGTTAAACATGGAAGCAAGATATGACCTGTTTGAGCTTCCACCCGGCGGGTTTCCGCAGTGGATCGACTCGGCAGTTGGCTTGCCCGAGGCCAAGAATAAGATGGAAGGTCTGCCACAGCCTGCGCCCGGAGGGCAGTACTTGGTGCGTGATTTCTACTCTGGTACGGTGGTGGCTTACACGGTAAGTCTGAGACCGCCGACTGCCTGAGCGGGCACGTCCTCTTCCACCCGGCACGGAATCAACGGTTGCGGCCTCGCTTCCGAAATCGCAGCGGACGCTCTTGCGTCAGCCGGCCTGCCCACCCCAAACAAAAGCCTTGACAGACCATTCCACGCAGGTTATATTCCATCAGTGGATTGGGATGTCGAGTACACCGATGAGTTCGAGGCGTGGTGGACCACTGTCAGCGAAGACGAGCAGGAGGACGTGAGCGCCAAAGTGATCGTGCTTCAGCCGTCGGCCCGGCGCTGAGGCGCCCGCACTCTGATGTGATCGCTTCGTCCAGGCACCCCAACATGAAGGAACTCATTATTCAGCACGCGGGGAGGCCGTACCGCGTGCTTACGCCTTTGACCCAAGACGCTGTGCGATTCTGCTCATTGGTGGCGACAAGACGGGCGATAACAGCTGGTATGAGGATTTCGTTCCCGTAGCGGACCGCCTTTATGATGAGCATTTGGCCGCGTTGAAGAAGGAGATTTAGTCCAATGCCAAAAAACTTCAAAGAGCTTCAAGGGAAGATGTCACCAGAGGCCCAAGGTCGTGCCAAGGCGAAGGCCGAGGGAATGATTAGGGAAATGGCACTGGACGAATTGCGTGCCGCTCTCGACCTTACACAAGAGCAATTGGCCGACGTTCTACGCGTAAAGCAGGCCGCTATCTCCAAAGTGGAGCGCCGCTCGGACATGTTCATCAGCACGCTGAGGAGGATCATCGAGGCTATGGGCGGCGAACTTGAGATTCGTGCCATTCTCCCGGGCGGCGTCGTGCGGATAAGCCAGTTCGGCGAGATTCGCAAGCCGCGAGCCCTCGTAGGCGGAGGACATCTGTAAAAATCGACGGCCTGCGGCCTGCCTGACCGGCACTGGTAGTGTGGGGCACCCTTCGTCGTGCCCGGACCCGGATCACCGCTCGATCTTGAACCCGATCTTCAGCGTGACCTGGAACTCTTCCACCTTGCCGTCCTTGATCCGGCCGCTTTCAGTGACAACCTCAAACCAATCCATGTGATGGACCGTCTTGGCGGCCTCGGCCACCGCAGACTTCACAGCTTCCGCAAAACTCACCTTTGATGTGCCTACCAGCTCGGTGATCTTGTATGTTCCCGGCATGTCTCAGGCCTCCTCCCGCATGGGTTCATATGCCCGCACGTGCGTCCCGAGTGGGCCAAATGAGAGTATCAGAGTGGGCCTAGGTTGACAAAAACATCTGATCATGTTTTATGGAATCTCTCACGAGCCTTTCGACATCGGAGTTAGGTGATGGACACCAGGCCTGATCGCCTCTCTTGGAGCCTCGCCAATTTGAATTCTCCCTGGCGCACAGCGATCCTGTTGTGCTCGGTGGCGATCCTATCCTATTACTCACTAAAGCTCGGGGCGGAGCTGACCATGGGTCCGCAGGCGGCCTGGCCGCTCTGGCTCGGTAACGTATTCCTGGCGTCTATATTGTTGCTGGTGCCGCGAAGGATATGGCCAATACTCATGTCTGCAGCGCTTGCGGCATTTTTTCTCTATGACGTACAGACCGGCTCGACGATTCGGTTGAGTGCCTTGCTCATTCTGTATGATGCAGTCGAGGTCCTCACCGCCGCGTTGTGTCTCAGCTATGCCTTTGGCGGCGTGCCTCGGCTGAACAGCGTCCGATCCTTGGCCAAGTTTTCATTGTTTGCGGTTACCCTACCGCCTCTCCTTAGAGCATTCTTCGTCGGCTTCATGACCCACGGAAACTATTGGCTGAGTTGGAGGCTTTCTTTTTTTTCGGAGGCGATCGTATACCTCACCCTGATGCCAGCCATTTTAGGTTGGTTTAGCCGAGGTCCGGGACGGGACCGGCAGTCACGCGCTCATTGCCTTGAAGGCGCCGCACTCATCGCAGGGTTGGTGTTTTTCGCCTATTTTGCGTTCGCCGCTCCCGTGAGAGACGGATCTGAAGCACGGGTTTATTCTCTCGTGCCTTTCCTGCTTTGGTCCGCTTTGCGTTTCGGATCAGCGGGGGTGGGGACTTCAGGGATCGCCATCGCAGTTCTGGCGATTTGGGGTGCAGCCCACGGCCGAGGTCCATTCATCGAAGAGGGGCCGGTCAATAACTTGCTTTCCATCCAGCTATTCTTATTCTTCGCGGCGGCGCCTTTCATGGTTCTGGCAGCCGTTGTCGAGGAGAATAAAAAGGCCAGCGAGCAGCTCTTCCGTTCGATTTTCGAGAATGCCCAGCTCGGGATCGGTGTCTTCAAAATTGATGGCAAGGAGCACCTCTCCAACCGCGCACTTCACGAAATGTTGGGTTACACACAGGAAGAGTTGAGCCGCCTGGGGCAATGGGACAAGATTGTCCCCGCGGAGGAACGCGTCACTTGTGCTCAACGATATGCAGAGTTGGTCCAAGGGAAAAGAGAGACCGACGAATACCAGCAGCACTTCATTCGCCGCGACGGACGCCTTGTCCTTGGGAACAGCAGGTTCCGGCTCCTCCAGGATTCGGCTGGTAGGCCTCAGTATGTCGTTGCCTTGACCGAAGATATCACGGAGCGCGTGCACACGACTGAGGCCCTGCAAGCAAGCGAGCAACTCTTCCGTTCGATCTTCGAAAATGCCCAGATCGGGATCAGCGTCTTTGGTGTCGATGGCCGCGAGCACTCCTCGAACCGCGCCATGCATGAGATGTTGGGTTACACCGAGAAGGACCTGAGCCGTCTGGAGCAGTGGGATGAGATCACCCGCCCGGATGACCGCGCATCCTGTGCTGAACGCTACGTGCAACTTCAGCAGGGAAAGATCGAGAAGGACGCGTATGAACAACATTTCATTCGCCGCGATGGGCGCATGGTGGTCGCAGACGGCAGGTTCTCGCTGCTTCGGGACAGCGCCGGAAAACCCCGGTACGTCGTTGCCCTCACGGCAGACATTACGGAGCGAAGACGGGCAGAGGAGGAATTGCAGCGTGCGCATTTGCTCGCGGAGACCGCTCTGGAACTAACGAAGGCCGGCTACTGGCACGTGCCGCTGGACGGTTCTGGCTGGTACAACTCCTCTCCCCGCAGAGCGGCACTTTTCGGTGACATCCCGAACCCGGAATACCGGTATCGGGTGGCAGAAGTCTTCGATCGCGCCCGAGAAGCTGATGAAGTAGCGGCCCAGGATGCGCAACAGGCGTTTGCTGCCGCGGTGGAGGGCACCGTTGACATATATGACACGGTCTTCGCTTACAAACGCCCCATCGACGGACGAATCGCGTGGGTACATGCGCTGGGGCACGTGTCAAGAGACGCCAATGGGAAACCCACCGATATGTACGGAGTCTCTCAAGACATTTCGGAGTTCAAAGGCCTGGAGAAGGATCTTGTCACGGCAAAGGATGCGGCGGAAGCGGCGACCAAATCAAAATCGGAATTCCTCGCCAACATGAGCCACGAGTTGCGCACACCGATGAACGCCATTATCGGCATGACGCACCTGGCCTTGAAGACAGACCTATCCCGGAAGCAGGCAGATTATCTAACGAAGGTTAAAAACGCCGCACACTCCTTACTCGGCATTATCAATGACATCCTGGATTTCTCGAAGATTGAAGCAGGCAAGCTGGATATGGAGAGGACCGATTTCCAGCTCGAAGACGTACTCAATAATCTATCAAATATGGTTGGTCAGAAGGCTCAGGAGAAGAGCCTTGAATTTCTGATTGACCCGCAGCACGATATTCCGCCCCATCTCATCGGTGATCCACTGCGTCTCGGTCAAATCCTCATCAACCTGGTCAACAACGCAATCAAGTTCACCGAACGCGGCGAGGTGCTGGTGACAGTCAGGGTGGAAGAGCAGCTCACAGACCGCATCAAGCTCAAGTTCGCGGTCCGCGACAACGGCATTGGCATGACGCCCCAGCAGAGTGCCCGCTTGTTCCAGGCATTTTCCCAGGCCGATACCTCGACAACCCGCAAGTATGGCGGTACCGGGCTAGGCCTCTCGATTTCCAGACGCCTGGTCGAGCTGATGGACGGTAGTATCTGGGTCGAGAGCCAGCCCGGCGTAGGTAGCACCTTCCATTTCACGGTCTGTTTCGGGATTGGATCAGGCGAGGAACGCAAACGCTTCATCCCGGAGCTCGCGGGCATCCGGGTTTTGGTCGTCGACGACAAGGCGCATGCCCGCGAGATTCTTACCGAGTCGCTGCGGGTATTTGCCTTAAGGGCCGACTCGGTCTCCTCCGGCGCGGATGCCATACGCGAAATTGCAGCCGCAGATTCTCAGGATCCCTATCGGCTGGTTTTGATGGACTGGTATATGCCTGGCCTGGACGGTCTCGAGGCCAGCCGCATTATCAAACGCAACGACCGCCTGCAAAATATCCCCCGAATTGTAATCGTGACCGCATTCGGACGCGAAGATATACGGACGCGGGCGGAAGAGATCGGACTCGACGGTTATCTGCTTAAGCCTGTTAACGCGTCCCAGCTCTACGACACATTGGTAGACCTGTTCGGCATTTCCGGAGCTGCCGAGCAATCGAAAAGAGACGAGTCCCGCGAGTACGATGCCACCGGAATCCGAATCCTGTTAGTAGAAGACAATGAGGTGAACCAACAAGTCGCCACCGAACTCTTGGAAAGCGCGGGGGCCATTGTAACCGTCGCCAATCACGGTGCCGAAGCCGTCAGGCTTTTGACCGCGGGTGATGGCGCCCCGTCCTTCGACTTGGTCTTCATGGACCTCCAGATGCCTGATATGGATGGATTTACCGCGACCAAGCTGCTGCGGAATGATCCGCGACTGCGCAAGCTCCCGATCATTGCCATGACGGCGCATGCTCTCGTGGAAGAGCGCCAGCGTTGCCTGGATGCTGGTATGAACGACCACGTCTCAAAGCCGATCGATCCCGACGCGCTATTCGCAACACTTTCGCGATGGGCAAAAACACCCGCGGTCAAGGCGGACATACTGGCAGTCAAACGCGCAAGAACCGACGACGAAGTGACTGTGCCGCAAATCGAAGGCATCGACGTGGCGGGCGGCTTGCAGCGGTTAGCAGGCAATAAGCGTTTGTATCTGGACCTATTGCTCCAGTTTGTAGCCCGAGAGGGCAGCGCCGGTTCGCAAATTGAGTCTGCGCTCAAGAATGGTGATAACGGGTTAGCCGAGCGTCTGGCTCATACAGTAAGCGGCGTGGCCGGCAATATTGGAATCGATGCCTTGTTTCAATTGGCTGGAAACCTGCAACGTGCGATACACGAGTCGCGCAGTGATGTGCAACAACTACTCAAGGAATTTTCGGCAAAACTCGATCGGCAAGTCAAGGCAATCCAAAACGGCCTCAGCCTACCCACTCAGATTCCGCAGGGCAATGAGGGGAATGAAGCGTTCGACCCGGCTGAAGCTCTGCTGATTGTCGCGCGGCTCAGGGCTTTGCTAGAGGCACGGGACGCTGATGCCATAGAAGCGTACCAAACGTTGGCTGAAACTCTGAGGGACAATGCTGACGCCACACGACTGCACGCCCTTGGCGCTGCCGTGAATGAGTTCGAGTACGACGCGGCCCGGCTCGAATTGGACGAAATCGCCAAACGACTCCGGGCCGAGAAAATGTGAGGGCTATGAGCGACAACGACGATGGGAAGCTGCTGTTAGTGGTCGATGACAGTCCCAGTCATATTCACATGGTGCGCTCGATCCTGAAGGACGATTACAAGATCCGCATCGCGACGAGTGGCGCACAGGCGCTCGACCTGGCGAGGAGCGAGCCGATGCCCGACCTCATACTACTGGACGTCATGCTGCCGGATATGAATGGCTACGAGGTCTGCCAGGGCTTGAAAGCCAACCAGGAAACGCGGGACATCCCCGTGATGTTTCTTACGCTAAAGATGGAGGTTGCGGATGAGGCTCGCGGGTTCGAAGTGGGAGCTGTAGACTATATTCACAAGCCTTTCTCGCCTCCGATCGTCAAAGCGAGGGTTAGAACACATCTCTTACTCCGCGAAGCCAATAGGAAGCTAGCGCAGCAGTTGAGCGACATCAACAACGAACTCGAGATGGCGCGGCAGGTTCAGTTTGCCATCCTCCCCAGCGCGACTCCCAAGATCCGCGGGTTAAACATCGCGGCCCGGTACATTCCCATGACCTCTGTCGCGGGGGACTTCTACGACTTCATCGTAGTCGATGAGGCGCATCTCGGGGTTCTCATCGCCGATGTGTCCGGGCACGGCCTGCCTTCTGCGCTTATCGCCTCTATGCTTCAGAGCGCGCTTGCCGCTCAATCGCCGCATGCTGCTGACGCAGCGCGTGTCCTCAGAGGTTTGAACCAAGCACTGGTTGGGAAGTTTCAAAGTCACTTCGTGACGGCCGCCTATTTGTTTTTGGATCTGCAGAAGGGCGTTGGGAATTACGCCGGGGCCGGGCATCCGCCTCTGCTCGTTTGGCGCGAGACTCCGGGGAGTGTCAGCGAGGTTCTTGAGAACGGCTTAGTGCTTGGCCTCTTGGATGATTCAGCCTATTCTTCAGTTCCGGTGTCGCTGGAGGGTGGCGACAGGATCGTCCTTTACACGGATGGGATCGTTGAAGCCACTAATTCATCCGGCGAGGAACTCGGCCTGAGCCGCTTCAAAGGAATGTTGGAAGAGAAGCGTGAACTTTCTGCAGATGCATTCGCCGACACCATGGTGGATGGCGTTTTACGCTGGTCCGAGAAAATCTCGGGACCCAGCCAGTCAGACGACATCACCCTTCTCGCGATCGATTTCAAGGACGCTTCTCTCGCAAAATACGACAGCTAAATTATCAGTGAGAGGTTTACAAGCCGCACTGGGCAATCCGCAGCGTGACTTCTGACACATCCACAGCCACTGAGTATTCTACCTTAACCGACCGGCGAATGAAAGGCGAAGGTAACGGCTCCGCCGCAGCGGATTTGTTCTTGCAGGATTTCTTGCCGTTAGAGGAGGGGCGGGGCGGCGTCCCGAGGATTTCGCCGTCTCCACAAGCCTCTCTCGTCGATTCCATCGGGTCCAACAATTCCGAAATGGGAGTTAATACAAGTTGATATACTCTAACGCCCGTTCGACTCCCCAAGACCGCGGTCCGGGCCCGAGCCTCAATCCCCTTCGGGAGCGACTGGGGGGAAGCGACTCGTACGCGAATTATTGGTCCCTACTGTATCCTTTTCGAAGCAAGTAGTCTCACAAAAACTGCCCTGTTATGGTGCACATGTATAAAGATTATACACTTTTGCCGTTTTCAGCCTGCGGTGGGGTATCTAACAAGGGCAGCAGTGTATCAGGTCGCCGTGGCTGACTTCAACTCGGATGGGATACTGGACCTGGCTACAGTCAGCTCTATGTCGAACTCTATCAACGTGCTCTTGGGTGCGTTTGGCAACTTCTTTTGGCCCGAGGGTGCCCCTGATTCCGTTGGAGGTTGAGCGACGGTTCTCGGACCCGATTTGATTAGAATCGGGCTGGGAAAATCTCAAACAAAGGAGAACCGTCGTGGAGAAAAGGTATCACATAGCGGAGAAGAGCGACAGTCAGG
>DATDGR010000011.1:0-2796 GCA_036521995.1 Terriglobia bacterium
CCGCGCGGGAATGTAAGTTGCGGCAAGCGCGACCGCGCACAGCAGGACGGCAACGCCGGTGAACGTTACCGAGTCAGTGGCCGCGAGGCCGAAGAGCTGGCTCTGCAGAAAGCGTGTAAGCATCAACGAGACGGCAAGGCCAATGAATAGGCCCGCCAGCGTCAGCCGAAGGCCCTGTCCCACAACCAGGCGGAACACATCTGCCTGCCGCGCTCCAAGCGCCACTCGGATACCAATCTCACGCGTCCGTTGACGGGTGGTATAAGCGATTACGCCATAAATGCCGACGGTAGCCAGCACAAGCGCGAGCAATCCAAACGCGCCCACAAACGTCCCCGCGATTCGGGCATTGGTGCTGGCCACCTGCACGCGGGCGAGCAAGCTGTCTACGTCAAACAGCGCCAGATCGCCGTTGAGTTCGTGGACGGCCTTCTCTAGCACGGATGCGAAGGCCAGCGGATCTCCCGCGACCCGCGCATGAATGATGGGGTGGCTTGTGTAGCTCTGCAAGAACGGCAGGTAGAGAAATGGCCGCGGTGTTTCGTTCAACTCATCGTAATCGCTGGTGCGCGCCACTCCGACGATGGTGGACCAATGGCCCTGCGCCCACACCCGTCTCCCAATCGCGTCCTGGTGCGGCCAGTAGCGGTCCGCCAGCGCCTGGTTCACTACCGCTACGTCCTGGGAGTGGTCGTTGTCCTGGAAAGTGAACTCCCGGCCCGCCAGCAGCGGAATCTGCATCGTGCGCAAGTAGTCGGGTCCAATTTGGGCGCTGCGGATGTCCATGGCTTCGTGAGGCCGCGGCTCGTAACCTTCGAGCTTCACCGTTTCCATATTCCTGACCATGCCCAACGGTATGGCGTCGGCGAGAGACACTGACTGCACGCCTGCGAGGGCGCCGAGCTTCGTGAGAAGCTGCCGATGAAATTTCATCCCTTGGTCCCGGGTATAACCGGCGGGGAAAAGGTCATACGAAGCAATTAGCACGTGGTTCGCATTAAAGCCAGGATCGAGCCGTTGGGCCCGGCGAAAAGCGCGGATGAAAAGACCGGCTGATACCAGCAGCAGAAGTGACATCGCAAGTTGAGCCACAACGAGCGCGCTGGTAAGGCGTGCCTTGTGGCGGCCTGCCGAGGCGCTGCCTGCTTCCTCTTTCAGTACGCTTACCGGGTCCAGGCCGGATGCGCGAAGAGCGGGCAGGACGCCAAAGACCACGCCGGTGATCACCGAGATGACGAGGGCTGCGATCAGCACGGCGCGGTCAGGGCGCACGTCGAGCGAAACCGGAAAACTCGTGCGAGGCACAAAGTTCGCAAAGGTTCCGGCTATCCAAGCCGTGATTAGCATGGCCACGCCGCCGCCGACCAGGGCCAACAGCAGGCTCTCCACGAGAAGCTGACGCACCACCTGCCAGCGACTCGCCCCAATGGACATGCGAATGGCAATCTCTCGACGCCTGGCTACGGAACGTACGAGGAGTAAGTTGGCCACGTTAGCGCAGGCCAGCAGCAGTACTACGCCTGCCATCCCCATCAGCATCGGCAGCAAGACGTAGAAGTATGCGTTGGCTCCGTTGGGGCCGCGCCAGAGCGGGTAGACCTGGACTTCGTTGTGGCCGAAGTGCGAGTTCGGGAACGCCTCGCTGAGGTGCTTCATCAACAGATTCATTTCGTCCCGGGCTTGCTGGACGGAGACGCCGGGCGCGAGCCTCCCTTGAACCATCAGCTCGTTGTCGCCGCGATCGTGAAGCCAGTCCCAGGCGCCCGCCACTTGTTGTTGCATCATGACGGGCACCCACAGGTCGGTGCGGAGGCCGGTCATCGTGCCCTGAAAAGCCGCCGGGGCTACGCCCACCACGGTGAAGGGATGCTGGTTGAGGAAGATGGTTCGGCCCAGGATGCTGTCATCCCCACCGAAGCGGCGCTGCCACAGGCTGTAACTGAGAACCACTACCGGCGCTCCGCCTGGCTTCTGATCTTCGGCGGGGACAAAAGCGCGGCCCAGGATGGGACGCACACCGAGGACATCAAAATAATTGGCCGAGACGTCCGCCGCCCATAGCTGCTCGGGCTTGCCCGTACCCGTCAGGTCGAGGGTCCGGAATGCAAAAGCCATTAGGCCTGAGAAGGTCCGGCTCCCTGCCCGCAGATCGACGTAGTCGGGATAGGAAAACTGCCCCGGGTCAACCACCGTCCCACCGAGGGTTAGGGAAACGATCTTGCTGGCGTCCCTGGCGCCTGGGATTGGGTTGAGAAGCGTGGAATTAATCCAACTGAAGATGGTGGTATTGGCCCCGATGCCCAGGGCGAGCGTCAGAACCGCGAGGGCGGTGAACCCCGGGTTCTTGCGCAGCGTACGCCAGCCGTAACCAACGTCCTGCCAGAGACCTTTCATTTTCCACCTCACGTGAATTGTCATTCCGTCAGCAGCGCCCGCATGGGGTCAATAGACGCCGCGCGCTGTGCCGGCACAAATCCCACTGGTCAAGCGGCTAAAACCCCACCGCCAGAATCATTGGATCACAACTCTTGACGCGATAGTTAGCTGGCCATCAACCGTCTGGAAGCCAGCGGCAAAGGAATTCCAATCCCGAAGCCATTGCCAAGCTGAAGAAGCGCGCCTCGCAACACGAGGACCAGCACTCATTGCCTCAATCAACCGCTCATGAAGAGCAAGCGGCATTCCATCATTTCTGCTTGAGATCTGCCTCTGAGATAAGGGCTTACCGATCTCCAAGGTTGCGCAACTTACTGGGAGTGTCCACAGACGGACACTACGCCCGAAAGCGGAACAACG
>DATDGR010000012.1:0-4542 GCA_036521995.1 Terriglobia bacterium
GGGAATCAATTTCGCCGGTGGAGTGGGATCCATTTCGGGTAACGCACGCTTGGCGCGATTAGTGACGGCCAGGAGGCTCACCACCATCGTGCCCCACCGGCTTCTGTTCAAATTTCTACGTTTTTAAATGCGCGCCGACACGCTGGTGACCGCCGCAATTCTAAACACGACTATGACGAGCTAGATCACACGCTGAAAGACCGACTTAATGCGACACCAGTTCAAGACTCAGTGTGGGGGAGGCCGCCAGTCGCCACCATCCTCAAAGGAAAACCCCACCCCAAGTCTGGAGGCTCTCGCGCAACGAAGGGGACGCTACAGGTACACGAGAAAATCGATGGCGCTAAGTGTAAGGAAACAAATCATTTAATCTGGCGGAGAGGGTGGGATTCGAACCCTGCGAGCACGGTAATTTTCCCTTATTGACAACTGCCGAAAGTATGATATAGTAATCGAAGGATAGCACGGAGGCACCTATCCTGCTTGTGCGCTGGCGGGTTCGGCCGGCGCGGGGAGGTTACCGTGTCTCCACGCAAGAGTCCCACTCTCAGCGCCCGGGGTCTGGCCGCCAACCGCGCGAATGCCCAGAAGTCCACCGGACCGCGCACCGAATTGCTGGAGGCTCTTGGTCTAGCCGATCGAGGTAGGCCTACTGGCGGGAAAGAAACCACCGAACCTCAAAAAAAGATTCCTTATGCCAAAGCCAAGAAGTCCTCTAGAATCAAGAGATAGCCCAAAAGTGGGGGGCTAGACCAAAGCTGGAATGTCCTTTGGAATCAACAAAACTGGGGCTACACCCAAAGCTGGAAGGCGCTTCACAGTCAAAATCACAACTAAGTCTTGTATAATCAATAAATATATAAGTAAAAAGGCGTCCTAAGACGCTCTTTCGCAGGCGGCTCATAGACGCTGAGCCGCCCGCGATGAGTTTGCAAGGTCACGAAGTCCGGAAGAACGGACGGCGCGGCTACTTGCCGGCGAGGTCCAAAGAAGTGCCCACACCGGTGGCGAAATCCCACCCTTTTACAGCCTCGAAGCTGCCGGCCTTGCCCACGGTGATGTCGCGGAAGTCGGAGCTGCCCAGCTTGCTGTAGATGGTGCTGAGCTCGAGGTCGCTGGAGCTATAGAAATGGCCCGCCATGTTGATGACTCCTGCGATGGCCGGCGTCGATAGGCTCGTGCCGCCGAACATCAGCCATCCGGAGAGGCCTCCGCAAGGGGTGCTGTCATAGACCCAGGCGCCGGTGTTAGGGTCGGCGTCAAAGGAGACGTCCGGGGTGCCGCGCCGGGTACCCACGAGGTGGGCGATTGCCGACTGGAATGCCGGCCGCTCCTCGTAGCTGCTGGGTCCGCCGCCGGCGTCGGTCCAGGCGGCTTCGCCTTCGAATTGTCCGGCGCTGTTGTAGTGAAGGCTCGTTCCTCCTGCCGCCACCACGTAAGGCGAGACGGCCGGGTAGTTGCGCGCCCCGCCCACGTCGCCAGCCGCCGCCACGTACACGACGCCTGCGCGCGAGAAGTTGTGGTCGAAGCTCGTCTCGCCGGAGAACTCACTGAAACCCCAGCTCATGCTGACCTCGCCGAAGCCTCGGCCACTCGGATTGACGATCGAACTGGCCACGCTGATGGCCTTGGCTAGGTCGTTGCTCTCATTCGACGCGGCCTCGACCAGCACGATCTTAGCGTCGGGCGCGATGGCGTGCGCCCACTCAATGTCCAGATCGGCCTCCTGGGCCCAACCGCAGTTGGTGGCGGGCTTGGGGCCGGCGGCATAGACTTTGTGAAAGCAGCCGTTCGCCGTGGTGCAGGCGGGCAGGCCAAACTGGGTCGAGAAATGGTCGAGGTCGTTTTCGGCCGCCGGGTCGTCGTAGGCGTCGACCACGGCGATCACGCCGGCGCCGCCGGTGGAGGGCAAGTTGTAGACGGCCCGCAGAGCGGCCGGCGTTCCGCGCTGGGGAGCGGAGGCGGCGGCTGCGTCGGGATCGGCCGCCGAGTCGCGCATCATCTCGGGCGTCATCCCGACCGACTCGGGTGCAAGGATCACATGATTGGTGTGGGCCCGCACGCCGAGATCCTCAATGCGCGCGATGCTCGATTGCGGGATCAAGACGTTTTTCCGGCGCAAGGCGCCAGGGCTTGACATGGGCATCTCCTGCGCGCCGAATCCTGTAGCGATCGACAGGCAGGCTGACAGAATTGTCTTCACCACCGGCATGGGTTTCTTCATGTCTACTCCTCACTCTTTCTGGTCGCGGTCTGTTTGCCGTATCGGAATCTTGCCCGGCAAAGCCCGCCGCGCATGGGTTCTTCCTTCAGAGGGGTTTTCCACGAAAGTGCCACGGTGGATGAGCCAAATGGGGCCTTGAAACCGGCACGAAAGTACGGGGTAGAAGGACGGTTATGACCGTCACGGTGGAGGGAGTTCAGGGCGTGCAATTCGGGTTCGGTAGGGTGGTCAGATCAGCGTGGCGGGCGGGGAGAGCAGAGCCGTACCTTCAAAGTACGACAACGGACAACTGGAAGCTGCACAATACAAGCCGACCGGCCTTTCGGCAGCTCTCACTTGGAGACGCATCAGGTCGCCGGGGCGTAGTCCGTGCTAGCGGCCACGTCGCTTCTTGCGGCCCGAAATTTTCTTCGCCGGTTTCTTAGCCGCCTTGGCCGCCTTCTTGGGCTTGGGTTTCGCTTTCTTCGCAGGCTTGGTCTTGGGCTGCTTGGCCGGCTTGCTGCCGACGGCGGCCGTTTTGACTTTTGACTTCGGCTTGGCCTTCTGCTTTTTGGCCTTTGACTGGGCTTGGGGCGCAGCCTTGGCTTTCTTGGCCGGCTTCGGAACCGCAGCGGGGGGCTGGGCTTCCGCGATCTGCTCGGTCGCGGTCACTTCCGGCACCTCTTCGACAATCACTTCCTCATAGGATATGTCCTCGTCACCTGCGACCTCACCCTCCGCCCCGTCCTCCTCCTCCTGGTAATCGGAGGAGAGTTCCTCTCCGTAGTCGTCCAGCTCGTCTCCGGGTTCGCGATCGAAAACCATGAAATCCTCCTCGAATTCCTCCCAGTGCCCGGGGAGTCCCACGCGCGGGCGGGGCACCCGCAGTCGAGCGGGCAACTGCCTCCGCCCGCAGATGTATACCACAGCATGGCATCTGTCAAGCGGGATCATGAAATTTGTGTGGAATCCTGATGGTGACGTACCTGGTCGTGACCCTCGATCAGGCAACGGCCGTCGCCGCGGGATCAATTCACTGACGCCGGATTGCCGGCGGCCGCCACGATGTGGTCCGCCAGTTCGTCTTTCAACTTGGCCGTGCTCCGGAGATCCTCGAGGTAGGCGGCTTTCAGCACCTGCTCGCGCTCGCTCAGCAGCGCCTCACGGATGCTCTTCTGGACGCTGGGGTCCGAGAGCGGACGCAAGCCGCCGTCTTCGCGTCCTAATAGCTTTAGAATGTGATAATTGCCTTTGTCGTCCCGCACCACGCCGGAGAGCTCCCCGACCTGCATGGCATTCACCGCCAGACGCAGCCTCGTATCGGAGGCTACGGACGAGGCGGGAACAAAGCCCATGTCGCCGCCGCCCGCCGCGGTGGCGGGATCCTCAGAGTATTGTTCGGCGAGCCTGCCGAAGTCCTGGCCGGCGTGCAGCTCCCGCTCGATCATCTTGACCTTGCGCTCGGCCGCCGCCCGGCCCACGGCGTCGCTTTGCCTCAGGTTGTGCACCGCCGGATCCCGCGCCGTCGTCACCAGGATCTCGGCCAGGTGATACCGCGTCTCCGGTATGTTGAATTGAGTCTGATGGTTACGGTAATAGGCCTCGACCTCGGCAGGCTCGATCTTCAGGCGGGAGCGAACGTTACGGTCCAGCAGTTTCTCCACGAGCAAGTGCTGACGGATCTGGTCCCGCAGGGTCGCCGCCGTCAGTCCGTCGTCTGCCAGTTTCTTCTGGAACTCCTCAGGGGAATAGGGACTTGACAGAGTTTCGACCTGATGGTCGATCTCCGCTTCCGAGACCACAATCTGCTCTTTTCGAGCCCGCTCTAGCGCCAGTTCGTTGTCGATTAACTCATTTAGAATATTAAGTTTGAGGCTTAGCGTCTGCTCGCCGCTGATGGCCTCCTGTGCGCTCGGGAGCCGGCGGCGGTAGTAGGCCTCCACGTCGTCGCGATAAATCGGATGACCGTTGACCTCAGCCCAAACTTCGCGCTTCCCGGCTCCCCGCGAACGGCAGCCGCCCGCCGCGAGCACAGTAAGGAATGACACCAGAATGATCCGGAGTAGAGAGCCGGTAGAGCCAGACCTGAGCCGATTCCTGGCAGCAAAGGAGTGGCAGGAAGCGCCGGCTTGAGGGTCACTCTTTGAGGAGTTGAACAAAGGTCTCCTACCTCGCCTTGGAGTCTCTCCTGTGCTCCAATGTCAAGGGACAGGTCACAGCAAAAGTGTGCAAGAAGTTTACACTTTTCCGCCCAAAGGCTCTAGGACACGCGTTTGAATTGCGACCAAAGAGCTATAACCATGCACTTTCATACGGTCCGGCAGGGTCGGGACTCGGGG
>DATDGR010000013.1:0-2473 GCA_036521995.1 Terriglobia bacterium
ATGCTAAAGATCTATGCCGAAAGTGGCTTTGACGGGCCAATGCGGCCCGACCACGCGCCGACGATGGAGGGGGAATCGAACGACCACCCGGGCTATGCCATGGTGGGGAAGGTTTTCGCCATCGGGTACATGAAAGGAATAATGAGGGCCTCAGGCATTCCTTACGAATGATGGATCGGGGCTGCAGCAGGGCCGGCATCAGCGTCAGCGGGGTGCGAGCGGACTATGCGAGCTTCAGGCTGATGCTCGTGGAGGAACAATGTTAAGCAACCGCAGAACTCATTTGAAGAGTCTGGCTCTTGGAATCGGCGCCCTCGCGGCTCCTCCCAAGCTGCCTGCCATGCTGTTCGAAGCCGGAGGAGCGCCCGCGGGACCGGGCTCCGCGGGACCGGTTGGCATCGGCGAGATCCCACTCAAGCAGATTGTCATCGAAGACAGGTTCTGGTCGCCACGACTCGAAGTGAACCGCACCAAGACGCTCGACCATGTCTACCAGGAGCTTGAGGCGACAGGTTGCATTCAGAACTTCGACCTGGCGGCCAAGAAGGCCACAGGGAGCTTCGGCGGGCCTTGGTGGGCGGATTCCGACGTCTACAAGTGGCTGGAGGGCGCTTCCTACGTGTTGGGAAGTTACCCCAATGCCGACCTCGAGCGGCGGGTGGACATGGTGATTGCGAAGATCGCCGCCGCCCAGCAGTCGGACGGGTACCTCAACACTCATGTGCAGGTGGAAGAGCCCGACTTGCGCTTCAAGGACCTGGCCTTCTTTCACGAGGACTTCAGCTCCGGCCACATGTTCGAGGCGGCGGTGGCGCATTATCAGGCTACCGGCCAGCAGACCCTGCTGGATGTGGCCACCCGGCTGGCGGATTGCTTTGACGCTAACTTTGGTCCCGGAAAACGGGACGGACTCTCGGGTCACGAAGGAATCGAGCTGGCGTGGGTTCGGCTCTACCGGGCCACGGGCCAGAAGCGTTATCTCTCACTTGCCGAGTTCTACCTGAACGAACGCGGACAGACGCCCTCGATCTTCGAGCGCGAATACAACAATCTACCGGCGGATCGCACCGTGCTGTGGCGTCAGGGTCAGCCCATTAACCTGCGCGCCCCGCAGCAGCGGCTTTATCTGGCCCACCCACCGAAGTTTGAGACGAGCTACTGCCAGGACAATCTGCCTGTGCGCCAGCAGAGTGTGGCCGTGGGCCACGCCGTTCGCGCTGCGTTCCTCTATTCGGGCATGGCGGACGTGGTTTACGAGACCGGCGATCAGGGGATGCTGGCAGCTTTGAACCGCCTGCACGACAGCGTAACCCTGAGGCGGATGTACGTCACGGGCGGCATCGGTCCGTCTTCGAAAAATGAGGGTTTCACCGACGACTACGATCTGCCCAATGAAAATGCGTATCAGGAGACTTGCGCCTCGGCCGGCATGGTGCTCTGGAACTACCGTATGTTCAAGCTGACGGGTGACGGCACGTACATCGATCTCGTCGAGCAATCGCTTTATAACGCCGTGCCGGCGGGCGTATCGCTGGAGGGTAACACTTTCTGCTACGCCACCCCGCTGGCGTGCGATCCTAAGTTCCAGCGTCAGCCTTGGTTCGAGGTTCCGTGCTGCCCGACCACGGCGGCACGCTTCTTCCCATCGATCGGGAGGTACGCGTACAGCCGATCGGGAGATGGCGTCTGGGTGAACCTCTACCTTGGAGGCCAAGTCGGCGTCGGGCTCGACAACGGATCCGAAGTAACCGTGCGGCAGACCACGAGCTATCCGTGGGATGGGCAGGTGAAGTTGCAGATGGCCGTCACCCAACCCTCCGAATTCACGCTGCATCTGCGGCTGCCGGGCTGGGCAACTGGGCCGAGCATCGCTCTGAATGAGAAGGAAATCAGCCCGCCGATTTCGAAAGGTTACGCCCACCTTCAACGGGAGTGGACCACGGATGACGTGGTCGAGCTCGCCCTTCCCTTGAAGATCGAGCAACTAGCGGCGAACCCCAATGTCCTGCAGTCGCGCGGCAAGATCGCGTTGCGGCGAGGACCCCTCATCTACTGCCTGGAGCAGCCCGACAACCAAGTCGATCTTGATCTGATCTCTTTGCCCTTGGACGCCAAGCTGACGGAACGCTTCGAGCCTGGACTCTTGGGTGGCGTCATCGTAATCGCGGGCCAGGGACGAGCGCACCCCTCGCCCAACTGGCAGAATCAGCTCTACCGGCCGGTGCGGCCCGTGAGCGAGCAAGCCGTGCCGATCCAGGCCATTCCGTATTGTGTGTGGGGGAATCGGGGACACCAAAATATGAAGGTGTGGATCGATTCGACCGCTTAGCAGGCTAGACTAGTTTCTGGTGCGAAACGCAAAATCCCGCGTCAAATCAGGGCCGAACGGGTTTCGGACCGTGTGTTTTTGCGGTTTTTTTTATTCCACTCATAGTAAGTTTTTGCTTGACATGTATGTGTGCTATATGACATC
>DATDGR010000014.1:0-21855 GCA_036521995.1 Terriglobia bacterium
GCGGAGTTGGAACAGATACTCCCGGCAGGCCTGCTCCGAGCGGAAGCGAGCCTCGAAGTCCGCTGCGGTCCGAGGGTAATCCTCCATGAGCTCGCATACTATAGGTTGGGGTCACCTGAGTCAAGTGGATACCCAGAAATCGAAAAATGAACGAACGAACCCAGCGACTTGCTGATGCGCAAAGGTTTAAGGTCAAAATAGGAGACCAATTTCGATGTCACTCGCGCGAAAAGCCGTCAATTTGGCCACTTCTGCGGCCAGCCGCGCAAACGGGCAAAATCCAAGGGGCCGCTGACCGACCGCGGAAGCTCATCTCGCGCCGGAATGCCTTGAAGCACTGGGCCCGGGAATGACCGGCATGGCTGATTTTCGACGGAGCCCTTGGCGACGAGGGCTTGTCCCGAGCGAAGGGAAGGAAATCATTGCTTGTCTTTTCAGAGCGAGATTCGTCCGCCTGGCTCGCGTCGGAATGACACGACTGTAGAACGCTTTTCAACGCATTACATTAGGGACTCAGTCCCAAATGCGCCCTAGCTCGTAGCCGCACCGCTGCCGCCCGCCGGCTGCCGTACGCCTTCGGGCAGGCCCAAAACGCCCAGCCGGAAAAGCTGGACCCAAAGCGTCACCACCAGCAGGAACAGCACGGCGGCCGAAGGGGACCAGACGCCATAAGCCGCCTGCAGAATGACGTACCAGAGGATTCTCCAGCCGAGAAAGATCTGTTCTCCGAACAAATAAAGCAGTGCCACAAAAGGCAGGGCCCCAAGCAGCAGCAGGCCGGCATTCAAGAAGCGCCGGGCTACACTGCTGGGGCGCAGGAGCAGGAGGAAAGCGTAGGCTAGCGGCCCGATCAGGAGCCACATCGCATAGGGATCAAGGTACAGCCCCCAGACCACGGCGAGATACACGCCGACGCACAGGATCCGCTTGCCGGCGGGAAAGCTGCCAGCGGGAGGGGGCAGGAAGAGGCGCAGAAGCCGCACGGTCAGGTATCCGAGCAGCAGCGCAGCCACCAGCGGCACGGCCACCCGCGCGGGAATCCGATAGAGAAACGGATCTTTGGGAGTGGCCGGGTAAAGTTCATAACGGGTGAGGATTCCACCCGACGTCAGGGCGCGCAGCGTCAGAAGGCCGGCCAGCGGTGGAAGCAGATAAAGGGCGGGCCGCAAGTAGCTCCAAAGGGGATGAGGCAAATGGTCTTCCTCAAAGTTTAGCACCGCCAACACGCAGGCCAGCATGAAAGGCAGGAGGCCGAGCGCTTGTGCCCACTCGAGAGTGGTGCGATCCAGCCATCGCCCGCTCGCGAGGCGCAGGTACTTCATCTCGTGAGGAACCGGGAGATCGAGGCGGTCGAGCGAGGAAACAGCCTGCTCCACGGTCGCTCCCACCATTTGGAAAGTGGCAGGCTCGAAGTTCTCGAAGACGTCTTGAACCGAGTGATAACGCGCCCGGGCAGCGGCGTAATCCGAAGGGATGGTCGACAGGTTGATGGCCGGGATTCCGGCGCGAAGCAGCGGCCCCTGATCCTGAGACGAGACTTCGAGGGCCTGTTCCACCCACTGGCGGAAGGCGGAAGGGCCCGTTACCGGCACGCCCTGCGCAGCTCCGGACTGTTGCAGGAGTTCGCGAAGCCAAAGCGGAGTGTAACCGGCCCGCTGGCCCTCGCAATCGAGGGCAACGCCAGTGGCGCGGCCTTGAGTGAGGTAGTCGATGGAAATCGCAGCCAGCGGATGGCGCGTTTGAAGAAAGCCCCGCAGAGCCCGGGCTCCGATCATTCCCCACTCCTCGGCGTCGGTAGCGACAAAGATCAGGCCGCGATGATGGGGCCGCGAACGGAGCGCGTGGGCCAACTCCAAAAGCACCCCGACGCCCGAGGCGTTGTCTTCCGCGGCCTGATGGGAAGTGTACTGGCTGTCGTAGTGAGCGATGACAACCACGGCCTCCGGCACCTCGCCGGGAAGCTCAGCGATCACGTTCTGACCCTGAACGCGCTTGCCGGCGAGCCAGAAGGTGAACACATCACGAGAAACCCCGTAGCCCAGCTTCTGAAACTGGGCGGTGAGATCATCGGCCGCCTGCGCCCCAGCCGGAGTGCCGGTAACCCGGTTCGGATGGCTCTCGGCCAGCATTCGCGTGTATTCGATCGCCGAGCCGGCGTCAAAGGTGGGCTGAACCGGGAGGATCGGGAGGGTAAGAGGCTCGCGGAGACCGCGAGCCGTGAACAGAACAATCAGTGGGGTCACAAGGAGGAAGGAACCAATCACCTTCCATCTCTGTTCGGGGTTCAACATTCTGGCAAGTCTCTTCCAAACATAGGAAGACCTCGAAAGAAGCCGTTCAGACCGCTCGTAGACACTGTTAGTGCGGTTCTGATTAAGCCCACAACTCAGTTGACCCCTTTCGCAGCCCCGGGGCTCGCCGTTGACGGGTCTTCAGGAACCGGCTTCCGAGGCAGCGGCAAGATCAACGGTGCGCGGAGTCTCCTCGGTGCGATAGAAGTGATTCAAGGGCACTCGACCCGGCCCGATGGCGTGGGCCCTCTTGATGGACTCGGCCACATAAGCCTTGGCCAGGACGACGGCCTCGGGGAGATGGCGTCCACAAGCGAGGTTAGCAGCGACCGCAGACGAAAAAGTGCAACCGGTGCCGTGCGTGTTGTCGGGCTTTACGCGGTCGGCGGCAAACGTCTGGAAGGTGAAGCCGTCGGCGTAGACGTCGACGGCCTTTTCCAGATGTCCACCGGTCACCACCACTGCCCGAGCCCCCAAATCGAGCAGCCGGCGAGCCGCCGTCTTCATCTCCTCCACGTTTTCCACTTTCAAGCCGGTCAGGGCCGAGGCCTCAGCCAGATTGGGTGTCACCAGCGTCACTCGTCCCAGAAGATGATCGCGCAAGAACTCAAAACCATCCTCGTCCAGAAGGGCCGCGCCGCTCGAAGCGCAGAGCACGGGATCCAGAATGGAAGGCAGGGCGGGGTAAGCTTCGAGGAACTCCCCAACCACCCGGGCGTTGGCTCGATTCGCCAGCATGCCGATCTTCACCGTCCGCACCTGACCGTCAGCCATGAGCGATTGGAGGCAGGCGCTAAGCACCGAAGGGTCGACCGGATGGAGGGCTTGAACTCCTTGGGTATTCTGGACGGTCAAGGCGGTGATGGCGGCAACTCCGTAACAATGGTGGGCCGAAAAAGTCTTGAGATCGGCGGTGACGCCGGCGCCGCAGGAAGGGTCGAATCCGGCAATCGTCAGAATCACGGGTGGAACGTGATTGTTGAGAGAGTTGGCAGGCGTAGGTCCGGCTCCGTGGTCCCCACTTTTGATTCTCTCCGCGATTATAGAGTTGTTTGGGAAGGTGTCAATCGTGAATTCGGAACGGACAGCACCTCGCTCGCCCTTCGACCCTTTGAAACCGTCGAAACGGACGGTCCGCCCCGGCCCCGATTTATTTTATTACTTATTAGTAATATTATGTCACTTTCATCGACCCCGGTATTCAGCCCGCGGTAGAACATAGCAGCCTTCTCTTGACGCTGGGTGCCGCATCAAGGCGACGAAAACCATGGTGCGGTCAGTTAATTCCCAGTTGACGGCTTAAGCCTTTGATGAATTGAAGTCCTTGGAGCGCGAGCTCATCGCCCGACGGAGCCAGATCGCGCCAGATCGCGGCCGCGGCGGCCAGGTCCGGTTCCGGCTGGGCGAAAGACTCGATCGTGAGCCAGCCGTCATAGCCGACTTCGCGCAGAGCCGACAGAATTCCGCTCCAGTCGTTGTGCCCGGTTCCTGGGACCCCGCGATCATTCTCGGAGATATGAACATGGCCCAGTTCGCCAGCGATGGCGCGCACCGAAGCGGCGGGATTCTGCTCTTCGATGTTGGCGTGGAAGGTATCGAAGTGAACTTTCACGTTGGGAGCCCCGACGGCCCGGACAAGCCGGGCGGCGTCCTGCTGAGTGTTGAGGAAGTAGGTCTCAAACCGGTTCAGGGGTTCGACGCAGAGGGTGACACCCAAGGCGCGCGCCTGCTGCGCCGCGGCCTGGAGGTTGTCGACCGCCCATTTCCATTCATCCTCCGTCCGGCGCCGCCCGGTCATGACGCCGAGGCCGGCATAGATGGGGCCGCAGATCAGCCTGGCTCCGAGCTCTGCCGTCCGCTCCACGCATCTTTTCAGGACTTCCCTGCCCCGCTCGCGAACCTCCGGCTGCGCGCTCACAGGATTCGAGTCACGCGGCAAAACGCTGCAGGCGGTGCGCTCAAGACCCAGATCGTCGAGGACCTTTCTCACGGATGGAATGTCGGCCGGCTCATCCGGCGAAAGAAAGAGCTCGACGCCGTCAAAGCCCCATTCCTTAATGCGGGAAAAAAGGGGAGCTTGCTGGCCCGTCACCCTCGTGGTCCAAACCATGGTGTTCACGCCGTACTTCATCCCCTGCCTCCTTCTCGCACCACCGACCGTTCTGCAGCCCTGCCGGCAGCCCCGGCGCGTAAAGATGTGGTGCGGCTGCCAGCCTGCGTGAGATTAGGCAAAGTCTGCCCTACCTCGCTCGCTGTCTGCGGCGGGTACCCGCTAATCCGATCAGGCCCGTGGCGAAAAGCAACAGTGAGCAAGGCTCAGGTGTCACGACGCCGCCGAGATTCATATCCGCACCCGCGACTGAGCCAGAAGCGAACGTTTCGGTAAACACGGCGGTCGTATTGAGAGGGTTATGAAGCCCCGTCACCTGGAAGCCCGAGGCTGAGGCTGAAAAAGGGTTGGGAGGAAAGAAAGGTCCCAGCAGAGGCATGGGATATCCGCCCTGAAAGAGCTGGAATGTCGCGTTGCTGCCGTCCGCAAGTTCGCCCCCGAAGGTTCCGGAAATACTCTCGTGGAAGGTGCCCGAGGTGATGAAGCTCTGATAGAACTGTGAGAAGTCGATGGCGAGCACGTCCGTCCCGGAAGCCGTCCCGTGCGCGTTTCCCTCGTAGGTCGCGAGGCCAGCGGTTGAAATAGAGAAACTTGTGCCACCACTGTCGGAGGCGGAGAACACGACCACAATGTCGTAGTGGTCTGTGTCCGCGAACGTGTAAGTGAAGCTGGCAGTGCCGCTGGTCGCCTGCCCCACACCCAAGATGCCTGGATGGATACAATCGCCGACCTCGCATGTCCCATTGGCGCTAATCGTTGTTGCAAAACCGCTGGACGCTATCACCACGGTGAGCGAGCCCAACAGCAACGAAGACCCCAAAAGGCCAAACCACTTTCGAGCCTGCATCGCTTCGCCAAGTGACACCTGAAGGGTTCTGCCGTTCTTTTCCATAGTCTTTCCTCCACTGATTTGTCGAAGGTCGAGTCTAAGTTCAAGAGTCTTTGCTCCCCGCCGTCTCGCATTGCGACAGGGCGTCACCAGCTACGAGGCGCTACCGCGCGAGATGACGTAGATCGCCACCAACAGGAATCCGATTCCAGACCAGGAAAAGGCGTACGTAGAGCGTCTGGCCCCGGTCCATTCGCCGGTCGCCGCTCCCCAAAGATTCGCGGCAATTATGATCATGGCCATGAACAGCGGCCAGCCGATCACCCCGCCCAAGGAACCCAGATCAGAGGCGCCGACGCCGTAAATCGCGATGCCGGCAAACCATAGGAACGCCATTAGGACACTGCCAAGCCAGTAAGCAATCGGTGTGTCGCGCTGACGGAGCAATCCCCAGGTCGCGTTTTTGCTTAAGAGGTACACGCAATATCCAGCGTTGGCGACGAAGCCGGCGCTTAGAGCGACGGCCCAAACCAGGTTAGTTGCCATTGCGGGCTTCGCTCCAAACTGCAGAGTTAATTGCTGAAGATTCTTCCCAAACACAAAACTGAAATTCAGCATGGGCGAGAAGACACCCGACAGCGTGCAGATCAGAAGCCCGAGCCAGAATCGCGACCGACCTGACGGTGCCAGGGCCGGCGCCTTCTCCTGCTCTCGCCGGCTGCCGGCCAGCGCACAGAGCAGGATGCCGGCGATCACCAGCACCAAGCCGAGAATCAGAGCGTAACCCTGACGTGTGAACAATCGCTGGGGTTCGAGCACCACCAGCGGGAGCAACGATCCTATGGACGCCGTCAGCCCCAGAATAATGGCGAATCCCAGGCCCATGCCGACGGCGGTGATGCCGAGCCCAAAGAAAACAGAGCCCACACCCCAGCCGAATCCGAAGAGTGCCACCTTCACAAGCGATTCTGGAGAGGCCAGGCGGAGGATTGCGGCGGTGCTAGGCACGCTTGCGATGACCAGCAGCCACGGCATCACCAGCATGGCCGCCACGGAATAGACAAACCAGGTGTTCTCCCAGCGCCACCCTGGCATCCGCTTCATGGGCAGCGTGAAGCTGCCCTGCAGCAAACCACCCAGCAAAACGAAGGTGAGCCCAATTCCAACTGCACTGCCCAAGGTCCCCCTCCGAAGTCCCATCAAGGAGAGCAAACACCAGCTCGGCGCCGCTGGCAGGTCACATCGCCGAATAGCCGCCATCCACCATCAACGATGCACCCGTAATGTACGAAGCCTGATCAGAGACAAGGAAACTGATGGCTTGAGCCACTTCCCGGGGTTGCCCTACCCGGCCGAGAAACGTCTTGGCGCCTTCAGTCCGGTTGAACTCCTCAACCGTCGAACCGATCTTGGCAATGTGGCGAAGAGAGGCTGCCGTCAAAATGGTTCCAGGGCACACCGAGTTCACCCGAATCCGGTGGGGCCCGAGATCCAGGGCCATATTCCGTGTCATTTGCACGAGGGCGGCTTTGGTGGCGCTGTAGACGAAGAAGTCCGGCTGTGCGCAGAAGCTCGAAATCGATCCCACGATCACGATGGAGCCGCCGGTCTTCTTCATCGGCTCGATCGCGTACTCAGTGACCATCGCAGTTCCGATCACGTTCACACCCAAGGACCGTTCCCAGTCCTCGGGAGTAGCGCCGAAGCCTTTAAGCACAAAGGCAGCGGCGTCGTTCACCAGAATGTCAATCTGTCCAAAGGCGGCGAGCGCTTCGTCGGTAATCCTCTTCGCCTCCACCTGGAGCGAAATATCAGCCTTCACGAATCGCGCCTGCCCGTTGCGCTGGCGGATACCTTCGGCCGTCGATTCGCCGTTTTCTGCGTCAATATCGGCCAGCAAGACTCTGGCGCCTTCCTCCGCCAACAACTCGGCCGTTGCTTGGCCAATCCCCGAGCTTGCACCCGTCACGATCGCCACCTTGTCTTTAAGCCGCACGGAAATCCTCCTCACAAAAACGCTAGGGCAAGCAATCAAACCTCAAACCAGTCTTCCGGCAGGGAAAGCCCGCTCGCAGTCCGTGAGAGTTTATCACGGCTCGTCAGATTGATCACTTTGAGGACCTGCTCCTATACTGGAAACTGCGGTCCATTGAACCGGCTTAAGACGCTTACGAGCGCGACCCTCACGCCTTTCGTTGGGGTATGAGTCTTGGCCTCAGTAGGCGCACGGGCACCGATGCTTGCGAATTGGAGCACTTCGCGAAGGAAATTTCTCTCACGAATACTTGCCTTAGGAACGGCCGGGCTCGGCCGCGGCACGCTCGGCATCACTCCGGCCTCTCGGTATCCGGAAGGTCCAATCACAACGCCTCGCGTGAGTCAGCATCCGGCATCAAGCCAAGTCACTTTTCGTGACGTCTCCAAGGAGGCGGGAGTCACACCGGTGCTGATCTGCGGAAGTCCCGAAAAAAGATACATCATCGAGGTGAACGGGACGGGTTGTGTCTGGTTTGACTACAACAATGATGGCTACGTGGACCTCTACATCGTGAATGGATCGACGATCGACAATCTGCTGAGGCCCGCGAGCGTCAAGACTGCGCCCCGAAACTACCTTTTCCGCAACAATGGAGATGGCACATTTACAGATGTTACCCGGTTAGCTGGAGTCGAAGGTCAAGGCTGGGGTTGCGGGGCCGTCGCCGCCGACTACAACAACGACGGCTTCGTGGATCTTTTCGTCTACACGTACGGGAAGAACATCCTTTACAAGAACAAGGGCGACGGAACATTCACAGATGTCACGGATCACGCTGGCGTCGCGGGTGACTTCTCATGGAGCGGAGGGGCGGCCTTCGCTGACTACGACAACGATGGTTATCTCGACCTCTATGTCTCGGGGTACATTGCCTTTGACCTTCACCGCCTCGCCGACTACGATCGCATGAGTTGTCAGTTCAAGGGCGTCAAGGTGGCGGCGTGCGGCCCGCGCGGCTACCCTGGAGCTCACGACGTCCTCTATCATAACAACGGCGATGGGACGTTTAGGAACGTGACCGAACGGGCGGGCGTTTCCGACGTGAAACGCTATTATGGATTCAGCGTTGCCTTCGAAGACTTCGACGGGGACGGCCGACCTGATATCCTGGTGGCGAACGACTCTAATCCCAACTACTTCTATCACAACAAGGGCGACGGAACCTTCGAGGAGACCGGAGTTACGGCCGGAATCGCTTACAACGGCGAGGGCCTGGAGCAATCCAATATGGGCCTGGCCCTGGGTGATATCGATAATGACGGCTGGACAGACGTTTTCATAACGGAGTTTGCAGAGGACAACTACACGCTGTTTCACAACGATGGGAAAGGGATATTCACAGACATCTCCTATCCGTCAGGCATTGCGGAGGCAACGATCCCGAATCTGGGCTGGGCCACCTTCTTCCTGGACTACAACAATGACGGCCTTAAGGATCTTTTCTGTGTAAACGGCCACGTGTACCCCGAGGTGGATGGCGTGAAAGGTGCTTCCTATCGTCAGCCGCCCCTTCTGCTCCAAAACCTGGGTAATCGCAGGTTCAGGCTTGTCAGCTCGGAGGTGGGAATCGCGGGCATGCGCCTTCCGGGCCGTGGCGGGGCTTTCTGCGATTATGACAACGACGGCGATCTCGACGTGGCTATCATCAACATTGACGATCGTCCTGCCTTGCTGCGCAACGACGGAGGAAACGAAGCGGGCCACTGGCTGCAGATCAAGACGGTGGGCGTCAAGAGCAATCGCGATGGCGTAGGAGCTGCGGTCAAGATTGTTTCAGGCGACCTGACCCAGTTTGATCGCGTCCGTACAGGCGGAAGCTTTTGTTCGAGTAACGACATGCGCCTTCACTTTGGTGTAGGGAAGCGCGAGATCGTTGACTTGGTCGAGATCCATTGGCCGGGCGGCGCGGTGGACCGTCTGACCCATCTCGACCCGAACCAGGTGCTGGTGGTGCGGGAAGGGGAAGGCCGAGTGGCCTCGCCCTACCGTCCGCTGCGCACGTCTCCGGAACTCGCGAAGTCCGCCTTAACCCCCAAGCACTGAAGCTCAATTCTCCGGTCCGCCCGGGGCGGCCGTTGCGTCCTGGTTCTGGGCAGCCTCCTTCCGCGCCAGGTCATTCATCTGTTGCTTGACCAGCTCGTTATACTTGCGCGTCTCTGCTTCAGCTTCCTTCGTCAGGCCCATCCGTTGATACGCATTCGCCAGGAGAGCGTGAATCGTGTGATCCGCAGGTTGCGCCTTAGCAACGACAGAAAATTCGCTTACGGCCTCGGCGTAGCGCCGTTCTGCCAGCAGTCCCCTCCCCAGAGACTTGTGTGCCTCCACCAGGCTTGGGTCGAGCGCAAGCGCCTTTTTGAGAAGCGCCAGTCCTCCGGTCACATCCCCTTGCTTTATGGCGATGTCGCCGAGCTCATAGTTGGCTTGAGCATCGTCGGGATTCAACCTCAGTTCTGCTTCGAGCTCCGGTGCCGCTTGATCAAGCTTCGCCATCCTCCAATAGGTGTTTCCGACATCGAAGTGCACGCCCGGCGCGCTTGGAGCAGCACTGAGCGCCTTCTGGTACGCTCTGAGAGCCTCGTCATATTTCTGCTGCTGGAGGAACTGGTCGCCCTGAGTCTCAAGCACCAGATAGGAGTCTGGGTGCGACTTTGCCATCGTCTGGTATGTCTGTTCGGCCAGTTGGTCGTAGAAGGCTCCGATCCAATACAGGATGTCAGGGTCATCACCCTGACGGGTCTGGAAGTTCTTCAGGATTCTGATGCCCTCCTCTGGGACGCCCGCTGATGCGTAGGCTCGCCCAAGAAAGATGGTTGCCTCCTTGTCGCCGGGAGCTTCTTGAACCGCCTTTTTAAGGTACTCAACTGCAGGTTCAAAGTCATGCCCACGAAAATAACAGGTTCCGATCAGGGTCTCCCGCTTCCACGGTGTCTGCCTGATCGCCTGATCGTCTGAGGCGGGTCCGGCAGCTTCTTCGCAGTGCCTGGCCAAACCTGGCGCATGATTCTGTCCGCCGGCTCCAGCCGGAGGCTGCCCCGCCGCCAGTAACAGAGTCAGGAGCAGCGTTCGGGCCGAAGCCGCACCAAGCCGAGCCAGAGCTCGGCCTTGACGGGTCGGCTTGGCTCCTACGGGTCGAGAGTAGAGGTCCAATGCGCTCATATTGAGGATCAGCCGAGCCTACCGAGCCCTGGGACAATTCTACACCAGCCCACGAGCCAGGCTCCGGCAGATAAGTTTGCTACACCCTTTCAGCTATCCTAGACTAATTGGTATGCGTTGCTCGTTTCGGCTCGTGCCAGCGCTGGTGTGCCTCGCACTTTCCCTCGCTTCACTTGAGGCTGAACAGAAGGCCCTGCCGCCCGGCAAGCCCGGAGACTATTCAGCCCCTCAGCAGGCTGCGAGAGGTCCTAGCGCTTCAAGCGCAGAGGTAAAGCAGCTCTTTGATGCAGCCTCTGGCTTGATCAAACAGAGCCGCTACGCTGACGCCGCCAAGATCCTGCGCCAGGCCGAAACTCTCGCTCCGAACGAGCCAACGATTCATCACTACCTGGGATACGCCTTGTGGAAGCAGGACCAATGGAGCGCCGCTGAAGCGGAATTCCAGAAGGCGAACCGGCTGGACCCGACCAATCCCTACACCCTTTACTTCCTGGCGCGGATTGCCCAGTCTTCCGGCCAGCCGGGCGAGTCCATTCGGCGTTACCAGGCGATTGTCCGCCTCGGGCCCGCCATCTACGACACCAACCAGAGGCTGGGCCAACTATACCTTGACCAGGGAAACTTGGAGAAGAGCCGGCAGAGCATCGAAGCGGCCCTGAAAGAGACTCCGTGGGACAGCGCGCTTTACTATCAACTGGGGAAGATCGATCAGAAGACAGGCCACGCAGACGCGGCTCAGGAAGAGTTTGCCTCGGCGGAGCGCCTCAAGAACATCAGTCAGATCGCCATTCAACACCTTCTTGCACTCGATCAGGCCGCCCGCGATCAAAAGAACGCGCAAGTCGACGAGTTACGGGCTCAACTCCTGGCCGAGGCATCGCAGGATCCGGAGATCCTGCAGTCAGCTGGCGTTCTGCTGGGCAGAGCGGGCCTTTACGAGCAGGCGCGTGAGCCCTTGGAGCGCAGCCTCAAGCTCGACACCCACTCGTTCGAAGCCACCTACAACCTGGGGCTCACCCTCCTGCAGCTGCACCTGGACCAGGACGCGGAGGCTAGCTTTCTGGCCGCCCTCAAACTCCAACCGAACTCTCTCGAGACCAACCGAGCCCTGGCGGTGCTATACGTCGACGAGAACCGCAATCTCGACGCCATCGAGCGTCTGCGCGCCGCCGATCAGTTGTCACCCGGAGACCCCAAGATCCTGTCCTTGCTGGGCCAGCAGTATCTCCAGGGATATTTTGTCAAGGAGGCGATTGCCACCCTGCAGCAGGCGGTCCAGCTGTCGCCCCAAGACCCCAACGTGCGTTTTCTGCTGGTTGAGGCCTACCACGCCGCTCAAGACTATGAACAGGCTCTTCAGGCTGCACAGGCCACGATGCGCCTTTTCCCCGACTCCGGCCGCGCCTGCTACGAGGCGGCTCAGGAACTGGCGGCCTTGGGCCGCAACGACGACGCTCATGCTTACGCGAAGCTGGCGGTTCAAAAAGAGCCGCCCTTGGTTGAGGCCTGGAATCTGCTGGGCGACATCGACTCCAAGAGCGGGCAGTACGACCTCGCCCTGAAGGACTTTGGACAGGCCCAGAGCCTCGACGCTTCCAATGCGGAAGCCGCGAGAGGCGTGACGGAAAACCTGATCCATCTCCAGCGCTATGATCAGGCCCTCGCCGATCTCCAGCAGGCCATCAGCGCTCATCCTCAGGACCCGCGACTCTACTTTAACCTCGTCCAGGTCTACACGCGAACCGGAAAGCGTGAAGAGGCGTCCAGGGCCGCAACTATTTACCAGCGGCTGCACGCCGAGGAGGTAGCGCAGCACGACGCTCAAGTGCCCCGTACCTATACTCCCCCGGCCAAAACCGGCGGCCCGGGCGAGTAGACTTGCGCCACCCACCGCCAGCTTGGTTCTGAAGATCACTCCACTCATTTCGGCTGGGCTCCGGTGGTTAAGTAGCCTATCTCGCGAGCTTTCTCGAGCTCCGCTTCACCCGCCTTCTGATTCCCCTCTCGCAACAGAAGAATTCCCAGATTGTGGTGGGCCTCTGCCATGTCGTCCTGAAGCGCAAGGGCCTTCTGCAACTGCTCAATAGCGGCGGGCAGATTGCCAGCTTCGGCTAACAGACTAGCCTCGTTGTTGCGAGCCGGAGCATTCTGCGGCTGAAGCTCCAAGGCCTTGCGAAACTCCGACATGGCGCCCTCGTTCCGGCCGCCCCTGGCCAGGGCCACCCCCAGATGGTTGTGAGCTTCGGGCGAACTCGGGTCGGCTTGCACCGCCTGGGTGAACTCCCGTACCGCTTCCTCAAGATCTCCCGCCGCCATGGCTTTCAATCCCAGGCCTATTTCCAGAATGGCTTGCGTATGTTGGACGTCCTTTTTCTGTTGCGACTGCCTGATTCTGGCCACGTCGGCGAATTCTCGGGCGGCCCCCGCCTGGTCACCGTCGTGGGCCAGCATCCTGGCCAGACTGTAATGAGCAGCACTGTTGTCCGGATCGAGGCGCAGAGCCGAGCGCATTTCGTCGTCGGCCAGCTTCGGATCCCCGGTCTGCGACAGCGCCAGCCCCAGCCGGTAGTGATATTCCGAGCTTCCCGGCTCGAGCGCCACGGCTTTCCGCAGCTCGGGCACCGCCCGAGTTGGCTTCGACTCGATGAGCTCCGCCAGGCCAAGGTTGTAATGTGAGTCGGCGTAATTCGGATTCAACTGCGCAGCCTTGTGAAAGTTGGCGGAGGCTTCGTCGAGGCGCCCAATGTCCGCGAGCGCCACCCCGAGGTTGTTATAGGCCTCGGCATAACCCGGCTCCAGCCTGATGGCCTTCTGAAACTCCGCCGCAGCGTCCTGAAGACGGCTCAGCCCCAGATAACAACGACCAAGGCCGTAATGAGCGTCCGGCGAATCAGGCGTCGTTTCCAGGACAGACTTGAACTGGACGGCCGCCTCGTTGAAGTTCGCGAACTTAATGAGCACGTCACCAGCTTGAATTCCGGCCTGGGTGTAACCTGGCCGCAGGCGCAGAGCCTCGCGGAACTCAGTCAGGGCGGCAGTGGAGTCGACTTGCCGCATGTACGCGAGACCGAGATTATAGTGCGCCTCAGGATATTCAGGGCGCAAGGCCAGCGAGCGGCGGAAGTGGCGGATGGCGTCATCCATTCTGCTGAGCGAAACCAGGGCGGCGCCCAAATCGTTCTCTGCTTCCGGGTAATCGGGCCTCAGCTTGAGGGCCGCCGAGAACTCCTGCACCGCTGCTTCCGCCTGGCCGTTCGTGGAAAGGGCAAGCCCCAGCCGGTAATGGATCGTTGCCGAAGATGGCGCGATCTCCAGCGCCGCGCGCAGAGCCTGGAGGGCTTCTTGGGGCTGGCCGGTCCGCAACCGAAGCAGACCCAGGTTCGACCTCGCTTCGGCGTCGTGCGGATCAAGCCGTGCGGCCTCTTGAAATTCGCCGGCCGCTTTGCCGAGATCACCTTTGCCTATGTAGGCCACGCCGAGGCTGTTATGAACTGCCGTCAGGGAGGGATCAATTTTGAGAGCCGCCTGCAAATCCGCGATGGCCTCATCGAACTCACGCAAGGCGAGGTACCGCTCACCCTCTTTTTCGAGTTGGGCCGCGCGTGGGTCGATGAACCCCTGACTTGCCGACGGAATGGCCGCAAGCCCGATGCTCATACCGGACAGCAGGAGTGCCGCCAGAATAAGGCGGCCGCCATTTCCACCGCTCGGGAAGCTCTGTCTCATCGTCCGGCTCAACCCAAGCATTATGATAAACTGCCTGGAGACTCACAAGGTGGGCACAAGGAAGGTTCAGCCGGTGGCAACCCCCCGACTCAGAGAGGAACGGATCTGCTGGGCGCACAGGCTGCAAGATTGTCGTTCAGCCGTTTCGATCGGGGTGCTTTTGCTGACCTTTGCGACCTCTCTTGCCGGCTCTGCCCAGTCCCAGCCTGATCCGGCCACAGCTTCACCAGAGCTCATTGGGAAGGCCAAGGAGGCAGAGCAGAAGCAGGACTTCTTGACCGCGGCCCGGCTCTATCAAGACTACCTCAAGGCTCACCCGGAGAACCCCGCGATTCTGCAACGTCTCGGCCTCGTCGACTACCTCTCCAACCGCTTTGAGGCGGCGATTCCGCCCCTCGCCAAGGCTCTTCAACTTGACCCCTCGCTGTGGGGATCGGCCCTGTATCTGGGCGCCAGCTACTACCACATCAGCCGTTTCACAGAGGCGATCGACGCCCTTAAGCGGAGCCTGGCTCTTAAGCCCAACGTGCCCGAGACGCAATTCTGGATGGGATGTAGCCTGCTGGCCGACAACCAGCCGGAACCCGCCATTGCTCATCTGGTTCAGGTAAGCGATGACGCAACTTGGGGCGTTCAGGCCGAAGACCTGCTCGTGAAGGCCTACCGGAAGGCGGCCGAGGACTCCTATCATCGCATCGCGACCGTGACGCCTGACTCGTATCGCGTTCACCTGGTGAAAGCCGAGCTCCTGGCGTGGAAAGGCATCAATAACGAAGCTGTTTGGGAAGCCCGCCAGGCCCTTCAGCGAAACCCGAGCCTTGAAGGCGCTCATCGGATCATCGGGGAGATCTACTGGCAGGAAAAGGGATTTGACCTCGCCGCCCGGGAGTTTCAAGCCGAACTTCAAATCAACCCGTTCGACGGCGAGTCGAACCTGAGGGTGGGAGAATTCTGGCTGGCGAAAGGCGATCCCGGCAAGGCCGCTTCCTACTTGAACGTGGCGCTCGACCAGCGCGCCGGCTCACCCGGCGAAGTCCATCACTTCCTCGGCGAGGTCCAACTCGCCCAGCACAACTACGCCCAGGCGGCCGCTAACCTGGAACATGCGATCCAAGAGAATCCCACCGACCCGGCCAACCATCAGCTTCTCGCCCAGGTCTACCGCGCCTCGGGCCAGCTTGACCTCGCCGCCAAAGAGGAGCAGTTGTCACACAGCGCCCGGGCGCCGTCCTCGCGAGAACAAGCACCTTAGTGCCCGGCCGGCGCGGAGGGGGGGCTGGCTGTTCCAGCGGTGTGCGTAGCCGTGTCCGATTCGTCTCCATCGGGTTTCACGAGGTACTGAACGATCATCGAGATGCGCCGGTTGGAGGGGTCGGCGGGGTTGTCCGGCCGGCGCGGTTTCTGATCGGCGAATCCACGCACCTGCGTCACCTGATCTTGCCGCAGACCGTTCTGCTGCACCAGGCGCCGGGCAGCGTTGGCGCGGTCGGCCGAAAGCTCCCAGTTGCCGTAGTCACGGTGACCGGCGTAAGGCCGGGAGTCAGTATGCCCCTCGATGGAAACCTTGTTGGGGAGCTGGCCCAGTTGCTGTGCGAGCGTCACCAGCAGTTCCCGGCCACTCCCGTTCAGCTCGGCGCTGCCGCTATCGAAGAAGGTTCCGTCCTTCGTTTCCAGCATCTCGATCCGCAGCCCTTCGGAGGTGATGGTGATATCAATCTTGTCTTTCAATTGGTCAAAGTCGGGGACCTGCTTGATCGCTTTCAGAAGCTGCTCCTTGACCTGCTGCATGTTCTGTTTTGTCAGGGTGAAGTTTTCTCCGGAGCCCTCCATGTTGCTGCCGACCTTCTTGGAAGTTCCGGTGGGATCCTTGAAATAGCCTCCTACCGCCACTTTGATCTGATTGCTGGCGTTCATCAGCCAGAGTACGATGAAAAGCGCCATCATGGCGGTGACAAAGTCGGCATAGGCCACCTTCCAGGCGCCCCCGTGATGGCCGCCGTGTCCGCCTTTCTTCTTGATGATGATGACCGGTGTTCCAGCCACGGGATTCTCTCGCCCGCTTACGCAGCCGCCTCAGCCACCGACTGGGGCGGTCCAGACCCGGCGCCCTTGCAATAGCTCTCAGTTTCCTGGAAGGTGGGCGAACGTGTCCCGGAATGGCCCGCCGACCGACTTCGATGGCCATGATCGGGGTCGTACCTTTGATAAAGGCATTCATTACAACCCGCAAGACGTGATAGTAAGCCTGCTCGTCTTCGGCCGCCTTCGCCATGCTGGCAGACATGGGTCCCACCAACCCGTAGCACAACAGGATTCCCAGAAAAGTACCGACCAACGCGGCCGCAACCTTATGTCCGATCTCCTCGGGCGGCCCGCCGAGCGCGCCCATCGTGATTACTACAAGCGGCGACACAAAGGGGTGGGTTTTCTCGTCATGGGCTTGCGACGAAGCCGCGGCGGATTCGCCGCTGCCGACTTACGGCTTAGGAAACCGTGGACATTCGCCTCGATACCCAAGAGAACAGGCATGCCATCAACAAGTTACAGTCGCTTCGCTGCCACCTAAGCATCGCGATGTAGTCAAAATTGTAGTCGTTGTCTTCCGCAGGTTTCATCAAACTTCAAGACCGAGCTGCAACCTGCTGCGGGTTCAGGAAGTAGATGCTTGGCCCTTATCGGTCGCCTGGCAAAGCATGCGCGGCCGTCGCCTGGGCAAAAGGAACACGCGCTCTGTGGCGTCGGCGGACACGCTCAGAGGAGCACCAGATCGCACAGTTGGATTGTCCACCAGTGATCGACGTGCGTGATGCAGAAGTGGTAGCACCACTGAATATGGCCAATACAAGGCCCGCAGATACTCTCGCACCGGCCGTCGAAGCCGACGCCTGCGGCTCGACAAGCTTCGAGGCTCCGACCCTGAAACCTGCAAGCCCAAAGTGAACTCTTGAGGAATAAAGTGCAGCTTCTGCGCTGAATTGCGGTATCGACATTCTCAATGACCTCCTCGCGGATTAGACGGGCCGGTACTTTAGCGCCCCGCCACGGCTTCCGGACACCGAGGGCGGTCCGGAGCCAGTGTTTAGACAGTGCCCTGAGGACCGGCCAAGGAGCCTGCCTTGAGGTCGCTGCGGCGACCTCAGGGGTGCTCGGTTTTTTCACGCCGCCCGTTACGACAAACCGCTAACCGGGTGAAACAGGTTGGCGTTACTTTCGCTGGCCTATAGCGGCGATCATCGCGGGCAGCAGTTATAATCCCCACTACCATAGTCGCAACATCCGCCGAGGCACCCTCCTTTCGACAAAATTGCGGCACACTCCACCACAGCAAGTCTTGGGGAAGAGCGGACCAGGCCAGCATACGTTGCCGCAAGCGCCGCAATTGTTCGGATCAGTCTGAGTATTCGTGCCAATAACATGTTGACCTGTGGCATCCGCGCACCAACTGAAGGACTAGGACGAGGGAAAGCCAAAGTGCAACTGTTGCCAGTTCCATACACTTGACAGGATGCCGCTGCCACCCAGCAGGTATAGGGTTTCGAAGTTCTCGACAAACGGGCGTGGATCGAAGGAGCTCGGCGCGGCGGACAGCCCGATGGGCTGCGACGCCAGGTTTGAACCTCCACAGTAGTGGGCATGTGAGCTGTAAAGCGAAGCTTCCGCGCTGAATCCCGGCGTTGCCATTTTCAGATCCCCTCCTCCTGCAAGCTATCACCCTCAGCACTCGAGCAACATCGTGTGGGCCGGCAACTGCTCACCGGCCCACCACTTTGCGAGCCCACCCCCGGTTACAATCGGTCGTAATAAGGCGACAGCTTGGTGACCAGGAACGGGAACTCGTCGGTCACGTCGACTCGCACCGCTTGTTTGCTCACGACATCGGTCGTGCGATTGGTGTGAGAGAAAATCACGTCAACCACCTTGCGTGTGCCACTCAAGGGCGAGGGGCGCACACCGACGCCGGTCAAAGACTCATTCCGCCCGTGGGCCTCGGCCACTGCCTCGTAAATCCGAGGGTAGCGGACGGCAAGGTAATTCAAGGCGCGGTGCTCGTCGGTTGAGCCGGCGTTGTCAGTCATTTGCATGATGCGCTCGAAGAGTTCTTCCGCAGCGTGTTCGAACTCACCTTTACCCTCTTCGCCCTCCTCGCCTTGCTTCCCGCGCCCCTTGTCGTCGGTGGCCTTGGCGGGCCTCTCGCGCCGGATGGCGTTGATGAGCGTCGGGCGGTCGAAAGAATAAATCTGGTCGAAGACCACAATCGGCACCATCATCCCGTTGCACATCTCGGGCGGTGCGATGGGCCCGCGAACTCCGATGATGCAATCGAGGTCCCAGGGCTGAGGCGTGGGACGCAGCGCTTCGATCAGCAGAGTAAGGTCGGCCGCGTCGCGCGGTGCGAGGATATAAGTCTCAAGGCCCTCGATGGTCATCACCCAGCAAAGCTGCCGCACAAGATACCGATTCTCGGGCTTGGAGAGCGCGGCATGAAGGGCCTACCGGTCCGTGAGACCTGGAGTTTTGTCTCGCCCGAGAGCCTGCGCGAATTCCTTCTCGACGGAAATCTTTGGGAAACGCGGTTCGATGCGGCCCATGTCATAAGCCTCGCCGGGATTGACCGCGACCAACGCCGAACGCTGGACGACAAGGCGCGAGTAATCCTGCGAAGGCTGGGGGCCAATGAGTCAACTTCCGAGTGGCCGACTACACACGCGGAACTGCGTTATTGCCAATCAATGCCGTTGAGCGAATCAGCTCACCCGCGCGCATGGCGGAGGGCATGTTAATTCTTGGGACGCCCATATTAACCAGTGAGTATTATTCGATAGCCGCGATGGCCACGGGCTACAAGCAGGTTTACCACACGGATCGCCTCCGCGCGGCTTCTTTCTCCACCGCTCAACGCTTCGCTGATGATGATCTTTGAACATTGCGGCCCGTCGCGGACTTCTGATGCCCTACTCTGCTACCTCATCGAGTTCATCGAGGATATTGTTATCGCTTGGGCGCTTTATGTCCTGCTTGTCCCGGTCAACCGAGCCGTGTCACTGCCTACCGGCTGGTTCAGGTTGATGTATACAGCCACCGCTTTCTTCAGGATGCTGAAGCTGGTAACCGTATTTCGCGTGGTCGACGCGCCGGATTACACGGCAGCCTTTGGGTCGAGCCCGCTACATGCAGAGGTTAAGCTTCTGCTCGACACCTCCGCGATGATTGCTTCGTGGGCCTAGTGCCTTTTGGGATCCATCTTGTTCTGCTCGGCTGTTTGATCTACCGATCCGCCTACATCCCGAAGTTCCTGGGGATTCTCCTCGTCATTGATGGTTGGGTTGGGTGATCGACAGTTTACAGCCGTACCTTTACCCGAATGCTCACTTTGAGGTTTCTCTTCGTCACGTTCTTTGGGGAGGAATTTCTGATGTTTTGGCCCCTCATCAGGGGCTGGAAGATCCCACAGCCAAACCGGAATGTTGAGTCGGCAACCGTGTGATGCGGACAGCGCTGTCCTGAACTTAGCGACGAAAGGTTTGACCAAATCCTGGTTCGTCGGCAACCCTTCCCTTACCGGGTTATGTAAGTGTAGCCCGTCATACGGCCGCAATCCGGGAAAACCCGAGTTGCGGTGCGAGCGTGTTACTGTTTCTTGTATGAAAACAGCGTCGTACGGGCGGATCGTCTTTGGCGCGGCGGCGGTGCTGTTCGGCGTCATCGCGCTGATGTGGCACGACCCCGACACCTGGCAAACTCTGCGTCAGATCTGGAGCCTGCCTTTTGGAAGCATCATCGGCGGGTGTCTCATGATCGTTCAAATTGCCGGTGGGATCGGGATGCAGCACCCGCGCACTGCCCACTTGGCGTCGATCGTTCTCGGCGTCGTCTACTTGCTTTTCTCCCTGGCCTGTGTGCCTGGCATCATCGCCGCACCCGCCGTCTATGAGCATTACGGGAGCTTCTTCGAACAGTTTTGCTCACTCTGCGGCGCGATTGCCCTGTGCGCTGCAACCGAGGCGAATGAAGCACGGGCTGTAGCCTTCAGCCGAATGGCGCGCCTTGGACTCGGAGTCTGCGCTATTTCATTTGCGCTGAGTCAGATGTTCTACCTTTCTGTGACAGCGGACTTGGTTCCAACGTGGATTCCGCCAAGCCAGAGGTTTTGGGCTATCCTCACGACCATCGCGTTTGCGCTCGCGGCGATCGCCATTCTCATCAATCGCCAGGCACGGCTTGCGATCCGCCTGACGACCCTTATGTTGGCACTCTTTGGTGTGTTGGTTTGGATTCCACTACTGATCGCTCACCCAGAGGCGCATTTGAACTGGTCCGAATTCGGCCTGACCTTCCTCATTACAGGGGCAGCCTGGATGGTGGCTGATTTGAGGTCTTTCTGATTTAGGCGGTGTTTGCGCGCCGCTTAATCAGGCAACCGCCAGCGTTGTTTCCGGTTCACTTCGTGCGTGGTCGGCCACACGAAAAATACCGTCGATTCGTGCGGCGCGACCGATCAATCGCGACCGGTCCCCCAGCATTTGCCGACACGGAGCCGGCCGGATAAACGGCGCACTCACAAACCACCTCGATTGGCCAGACACCCGCCTCGGAGGAATCGGTTTGACAGGATTATTTAAGAACCGTGGCACAGATGCAGGACCTTTTCAGGAATCGCGACACAGACTTCATGAATTCTGACGTGGAGCGCCGGAAGTCCTTCGACGTCAGCAACGACGATCTCAGTCACGGTGACATCCTACGGAACACATGTAGGTTGTCAGAATTACTGAAGTTTCGTGCCACAATTCTTGAAAAAGCGTGCCATAGTTCGCGAAGAGATCCTATAGCAGTCACCGCAAATTTCTCTGGTGCGGTGAATTAGCTCAAGCCGTGCGGTAACGCCGTGCATCAACTCTTCTGCGCTGGCGGAGCCAAGGCGACGGCGGCCTCGGCGGTCAGCAGCAGGAAGGTAAGGGTCTCCTGCAAGTAGAGGCGGACCGTGGTATCGGTGTGGCTCAAATGGCCGATGGAACTGTCCTGGCCGATGTGCAGTTCGAAGTCCCCGCCCCGGGTAGTCATGACGACCGCGCCCGGAACGGCAGGCGCCCAGATGATTCTATCTTCCACCAGGCGCTTGACGTGTTCGAGGACGGGATAACCGTGATCACTGCTCTCGGCCAACGCCGTATGAGCGTCAGAGCCGAGCACAACCGCGTAGGGCCCATTGACGCCGGCAATCCGCAACTGGCCGAGCGCCTCGGCAATGGCTTGCGGGTATTCGCGAACATCGCCGGGCAGGGTTTTCTTCGGGTTGCTCGTTCCCTCAGAGATGCCGACGATTCCGCCGGCGCTGTAGCCCAGAAAGATGGCGCCGTCTTCTGCAAAGGCAAGTCGGCGCGCTGCGATCTTAGCCGGTTCCCAGTCGGAATCGTTGGCACCACGTTCCACGTCGTCGATCATCTGCCGCTCCAGTTCGAAGGGAACCCGAAGTTCGACGAGCGCCTTTACCTCGCGCTGGCGTGCCTGGATGCCGTCCCCCGGCGTCGCAATGTCCCGCAGGTGGCCGGTGCCGACGGCAGAGAGGCCCGTACCGACCGGCCCTCGCACATCCACCGTCCGCCGGCCCGCGAGGTGGCGCTTGAACGTCCGTGTCACTTCCCCTTCGATCTGGGCCCAGGCAGCTTCGGAAATCGGGGCAAGCTCGCGATGCAGGTTATTCATG
>DATDGR010000015.1:0-3016 GCA_036521995.1 Terriglobia bacterium
GATGTCATATAGCACACATACATGTCAAGCAAAAACTTACTATGAGTGGAATAAAAAAAACCGCAAAAACACACGGTCCGAAACCCGTTCGGCCCTGATTTGACGCGGGATTTTGCGTTTCGCACCAGAAACTAGTCTAGCAGGCTCCGGGAAAAGCCCTGGGACGATGTCATCCTGAGCAAAGTGAAGGATCTGTTTTTTATCTTCACTAAGATACACCAGATGCTTCGCGAAGTTTACCCTGAGCTGCTTCGCTGCACTCAGGACCGTTCGCCAAGGAAAAGCGAACGGGCTCAGCATGACAGATCCCTTTTGTTCCGCAGCCTGCTAGTCTAGCTGTCGCAGTCTGGCAGACCAAATCGCCATGCAGGTGGTCCGGCTGGGTGCGGAAAAACTTTCCGCGCTCACCTTCGAAAGGTCATACTCTTTCTTTACGGCTGGGTTTCCAGGCTAAGGAGGAATGCCCATGACACTGAAAGCTGCCTTCCCAGGACCAGCCCTCCTGGGACTCGAGGTGCTCCTGATGACTGTGGCCCTGACCGCCATCGTCGGCGAGGCCGGATCGAACTCCACCTCCGCCGCCGAGCAGTCGGCCCGGAAGGCGATCAGCGGCCCGGCGCTGCTCGACGACATCAGGACGCTCTCTTCGGACGAGTTTGAGGGGCGAGCTCCGGCTTCGCGCGGCGAGCAGCTCACGGTCCAGTTCCTGGTCTCGCGCTTCAAGGAGCTGGGGCTCGCGCCCGGCAATCCCGACGGAACCTACGTGCAGAACGTGCCGCTGGTCGGCATCAAGGCCGACCCGGCCGCGGAGCTGGTGCTTTCGAAGGAAGGCGAGCCCGCCGAACCCGGCATGGGCAAAGCGAGCACCATGCACCTTCGTTACGGCCCCGACTTCATGGCCTGGACCAAGCGCGTGGAGCCGGAGGTATCGCTCAACGCGCCCCTGGTGTTCGTAGGCTACGGCGTGGTTGCGTCCGAGTATCACTGGGACGACTACAAAGGCGTGGATGTGCGGGGAAAAGTGCTCGTGATGCTGATCAACGACCCGCAGATCCCCGATCCGCACGACCCGGCCCAGCTCGATCCTGACATGTTCAAGGGCCGGGCCATGACCTATTACGGCCGCTGGACCTACAAGTTTGAGATCGCCGCCGCCAAAGGCGCGGCTGGCGCCTTGATCGTGCATGAGACGGGTCCGGCCGGATATCCCTGGGCAGTGGTCGAGGGCAGCAACAGCGGAGAACAGTTCAGCCTGCTCTCGCCCGATAAAGGGCACTCGCGCTGCGCGGTGGAAGGATGGATCACCAGCCCAATGGCCAAAGCGTTGTTCTCCACGGCCGGTCTCGACTTCGACGCCTTACACAAAGCCGCCCTGAGCCCGGATTTCAAGCCGGTGCCGCTCGGCATGAAGGCTTCGTTGACCCTCCACAACACGATCCGGGAGATCGAATCGCACAACGTGATCGGCAAGCTCGAAGGTGGCGATCCTAAACTGCGCCACCAGTACGTGATCTACACCGCGCACTGGGACCACCTCGGCGTCGGCAAGCCGGTCAACGGCGACAACATCTATCACGGCGCCGTCGACAATGCCTCCGGCGTGGCGGGCGTGCTGGAGGTCGCCAAGGCGTTCACAGAAGTCAATCCCAAGCCCCGGCGCTCGATCCTGTTCCTCTCCGTGACCGGGGAAGAGAAAGGCCTGCTTGGCTCCCAATATTACGCCGAGCATCCGCTCTACCCGCTCAAGGACACACTGGCCGAGATCAACATGGACGGGCTCAACGTGCACGGACGCACGCGCGACGTCACCGTAATCGGCCTGGGCAACTCCCAGCTTGACGACACCCTGCGCGAGGTGGCGGCGGAGCAGGGCCGCACCTTGCGCCCCGATCCGGAGCCTGAAAAAGGCTTCTACTTCCGCTCCGATCACTTCAACTTCGCCAAGCAAGGCGTGCCCGCGCTCGATCCCGACTCCGGCATCGACTACGTCGGGCGTCCTGAAGGCTGGGGGCTGAAGATGCTGGACGAATATACCGCCAACGACTACCACAAGCCGTCGGATAAGATCAAGCCGGACTGGGACCTGAGCGGTGCGGTGGAGGACCTGCAATTGCTCTTCTCCGTAGGCTATCGCGTAGCCGACGCGGAGAAGTTTCCCCAGTGGAGCCCCGGCAGCGAATTCCGCGCCAAGCGGGAGGCGATGCTGGAGGGCGGGGAATAGGGCGCGCGCCGACTCAGCTCCACCAACATTGTGTAGAATATAGTTGGAGTGTAGGAAATGCCCAGCGTAAAGGATATGTCGGTTGAAGATCTCAGAAAAGCTGGTTGGTGACGTCGTGGAGGAGAAGTTGCAAGACTTGCTGCTCGCCCCCGACGAGGGACAATCTCTGCGTCCTGCGATACGAAGGCGCCTGCTTCAGTCCCTGTCTCAAAGGGAGTCGCGACGGACGATCCCCGCCAAGGAAGTTGCCCGGCGCTTCGGCCTGTAATGGTAGATGTATCTCATCGAGTTCTTGCCTCGGGCGCTCGAGGAACTTAGAGGGGCTGGATCGAGCGATTCGCAACACATACTCCGGCGACTGCGCTGGCTGGCTGACCATCTCGACTCAATGAGTCCCGAAGCACTCAAGAGCAACCTGGCTGGGTTATTCAAATTCCGGGTTGGCGACTACCGGATCATCTACGAAGTCGACCGGAGGCGGAAAATAGTAACCGTGCATTTGGTGGGTCACCGCCGAGAGATTTACTCCTGAAATTGCCTGCCGTGACGTGACAACGAATTGGCCCAAGTCTGGAAATCGAGAGCCTTACTATCGAATTCGAGCGGGAACAGATGGCCGCGAATGGCTGAAAGGCGGGGAATAGGAGTTAGGAGCTAGTGTTATGTCCATCAATTAGATGGACAATTAATTCTGCCTCTTTCGGCTGCGCGGCTGGGTGCAGCCGGGTTGAATCTGTTCTAGGGTCTGACGGCAGCGGGAGAGCTTTTCCTTGATCGAGTTTACGGTGGCGGTCC
>DATDGR010000016.1:0-2647 GCA_036521995.1 Terriglobia bacterium
CGCAAAGAACGCGGATTCCCACCGAGGCTTGAAAAAGACCTCGCCAAGAACGCTCGGCTTTTTCACAGTTCCCACAGGTCCGACGGCGGCGATACACCTTAAGAAGGAGGATTTTCTGTCCGAAGAATGGGGAGCACCCCATTCATATTCGCGCTAGCTGAAAAGGGCGGGCTGTCCAGAATCTTGATCGGGGTCTCGAAAGTTACTCAACCCCACGCCGACCAGCCGGTAGCGTTGCTGGGGCCCCAAGGCCACTCGTTCCCGCAACCTCAAGGCGATATCCGTAAACTCCTCACAGGAGGAGGGAGGAGAGCCGGGCGTATGGCTGCGAGTTAGGATTTTGAAGTCGCTGGTCTTCATCTTCAGAACCACCGTGCGTGCCATGCGTGATTCCTCGCGCGAAGCAGACCAAAGCCTTTCCGCAAGGCGCCGGATCATGGGCTCCGTCTCGGCCAGCAAAACATCCTGCTCAAAGGTATCCTCGACGGATATCGATTGGGTGGGCCGGTCTGAGACGACCTCGCTCTCGTCGATGCCGCGAGCAAGTTCATGCAAGCGCCGGCCATAGCGGCCGAAGTGGTGTTCGAGCGCGGGCGAATCCAAACCTCGCAAGTCCCTCACAGTCTGTATGCCAAGTTTCCCCAGCTTCTCTCCTGTGACTTTGCCGACGCCAGGCAGGCGCCCGACCGGCAGCGGCAAAAGAAACGCATCGATCCCCTCGTGCTGGATGACAAAAAGCCCGTCAGGCTTACGCCAGTCGGAGGCGAGCTTTGCCAAGAACTTATTGGGTGCGACGCCGGCGGAGGCGGTCAGCTGCAATTCCTGACGAATTTGCTCCCGGATTGCGCGTGCGGTCGGTAGGCCGGTTTTGTTCTGGGTGACGTCGAGGTAGGCTTCGTCGAGTGCGAGTGGCTCGATCAGGTCGGTGTGACGGTTGAAGATCTCCCCCACGCTGCGCGAGACGGCCCGATAACGTGTGAAATCCGGAGGCACGAAGGTTGCCTCAGGACACAGGCGCTCCGCCCGTACTGCTGGCATGGCCGAACGCACGCCGAAGCGCCTCGCCTCATACGAAGCCGCACACACCACCGAGCGGTTACCCCGCCAGGCGACGATTACCGGCTTGCCACGCAGCTGAGCATCATCCCGCTGCTCGACTGAAGCGTAGAACGCGTCCATGTCGACGTGGATGATTTTGCGCACGACTTTGGGTGGACAGCACCGTTTACAAGGGTATATGACATGCAATTCGCCATCAAGCGATATTCGCTTTTTATTCTCCCTATAGTGTACAATAGCCGGCATGGCGAGGTGGTGCACCGTCACCGTGACCGACGCCGAGGGAGTGCGGCACAGCATCGACATGCGCGCGGAGAGCACGTTCGACGCGCACCTGTACGTCGTAACGGCAAAGAGCAAGCAGGCGGCGATGCTTCCTTCGCGCATTCCCGTGCCAACGGCGGCGACCGTGTTTGAGGTTATAGCGGACGGGAAAATCTTCCGGGTGCATGGAGCTTCACTGCGGCGCTGGATCGCCAAGCGACGGGACGAGTTGGGCGGTCCGAGGGGGCTGCTCTTCAGGGAGAGGCCAGGCATTGATTGAGCCCGCCGCGCCAGCGTGCTGCGCCCCCTTCGAACTTTCTATCGTGCTCTTGCCCTGAGCAATCCGCCACTCTCAACACCTAATCTTCGAAGAAGCATCTGGCGGACGTTCTCAGGCAGCGCAACTCTGGGACCTTCACTGACGCTTGCCTGGGAGAGCGAGGTTTCGCCGCCCGGCGTGGGGAGAGCCCGGAAAGCCGGTGTATCGCCCGTGGTTTCATCCGAGGCCTGCCCCGTGATCACGCCGCGGTCACTGATGCCCCCGGCGACCAGGAGATAGAGAGCGGAGTCTGGCGGAATGAGCGTATTGACGTCCGTCATGACGCCGTTTTGCCACCAGAAGGCCCGGCAGCTCGCGAAGCCGGCCGTGCACGACGTGCCCACGATCTGGCCGGCGTCGTTGATGTCAAGCGCTTCGCTGTACGCGTCACCGGGAAGGGTGCCCAAGTCCTGCATGCCGGACTGAGCTGTCCACCGGAAAGCGTGGAAGTTGGGTGCGCCGCTCTGGTCCCCCGGCAAATCGGAGAATCCTGCCACTTCGCCCCGGTTATTGATGGCGGTCGGCGTGTTCCAAGCGACACCGCCGAGACTGCCCAGATTCGTCGGCTTGCCTTTCTGCCAAAGCAGGGCGTGTGCTGCGCTGAAGGCTCCCACCGCAACGTCGCACGTGCCCGAGATTCCCACCACGTCTCCCTGATCGTTAATTGCGGTTGCTGCACCGTCCGGGTCGCCGGTGAATGTTCGCAGTTGGCGAACCTCATTGTTCGGCTGCCAAACTACAGGCTCGAACTGCAACACCTGTGGCAATACACAGGTTGAGTCGTGAACGGTAGTCTCCGCCCAACCTACGATCTGGCCCAGATTGTTCACACCCGCGGCGTAGCCATCGTAACCGCCAAGCGTGGGAAGCGCAGTCATCACGCCGTTCTGCCAACGGAAGCCGAGGCAGATGTCGCCGGTGACGGTTGGGAAGAAGGCCGAGCAGCTCCAACTCTCTCCCAGCGGGTTCGCAGTGGAGGTCTCGGCGATGCCCGATATCACGCCT
>DATDGR010000017.1:0-10542 GCA_036521995.1 Terriglobia bacterium
CGCAAAGAACGCGGATTCCCACCGAGGCTTGAAAAAGACCTCGCCAAGAACGCTCGGCTTTTTCACAGTTCCCACAGGTCCGACGGCGGCGATACACCTTAAGAAGGAGGATTTTCTGTCCGAAGAATGGGGAGCACCCCAAACGACCTCACCGATGGCCTCTTCTATCTTGGTTACGGAGCGTATGTGAATCCTGGCTATCAATTTGTTCCAGGTCTCCAAGCAACGGCTTCCACCGAGCACCAAGTAGACCTTTACTTCGCCTTGATGCGTGCTTCCGGTGTGCTTCCGCCAGCGGCTACTCAGCTCTCAAAAACCGGACTCGTCACTCCCGCGCAGGCGCAATCGCTGCAAAACACGGCGACCCAGGTCGCAGAGATCGCGTCGACCGTGGCCACGAATGTGATCAACAGACTCTACATTCCTCCGTCAGGAAGTACGCCGGGCCACTTTGCTCAAGGCGTGACGGGAAATTCACTTGACACGTCGGAAGCGCTGGACGCCTCGGGGACCTGGGCCTCGATGCTGGCGAACGCGATAGGCCGGGACGATGTGGCCCTGCAGTGCATCGAATTTTTCTACCTGAACTTCCTTTTGAATGCTCAGACGATCCAACTTTCGAGCAGTTCGAGTTCGTGGAACGAGGCATATCAACAACTGACGCCCTTTTCGGGGTTTAAGCCCTACAACGACTCGACTGGCGGCTACGCGGGTTCTCCGGCCTCTGTTTGGCAGGAAGGCACCTGGGGCGCAATTCTTTCGCTGATCCAGCTCTATTCCATTCCGGGACTCGCGGGGTATTTTCAAGGGCTCGGGACGAGCATCGATACGCTGCTGACCACGCTCGCCAGCAGCCAGCGCACGGTACGCGCCACCACGGGGGACGGCAGCCTGATCGGCTACTCGCTGGCGGCGCGCGGCCTGCCCTGGGAGTTCGAAGTCTGGCCCATGTTCGCATCCACAGCGTGGTTCTGGCTGGTGGCGCTTTACCCTGGTCTGCTCCTGAGCGTTTCGAATACCGCCGCCTTCCTGGAAACCCTCCAGATTCCCCAGGGTTCGAGCCAGACCCCAAATGAGCTCGAGGGCACATCTTCCATGGGCGCCATGACGGTCAAATGCGTCGACCCGAGCGGCACGCTTAAGCAACTTGCGGCGCAGGATGCGCTCATCGGCAAAGTGGTGCAATTCCAGATGGGCTTTCCCGCGCTCAGTCTGGGCGACTTCGTGACTCTGCACACACTGCAGATCACCCAGGTGGGTTGGGACCCTAATGGCATGATCACCATCACCTGCTCGGACGTACAGCGTTTCATTCAAGGACAGCAGATCTGGATGAACGGTGGCCCGCTGGAGTGGTCGCCTGGCCAGACGGCCGTGCAGCCCTCTGGGCCCGCGGTGACGGCCAACGCTTTTCCCGTGTCGGACGACAATCCGCGCTTCCTACAAGGCAACCCGATCGATCTCTTGCTCGCCGCACTGCAGAACGAGCTTGGCGTGGGGCAGGACCCGTCGCTGCGCAGCTCGAATTATGTCTTACAACAGCTTGTTCCCGTTTACTCTCAGCAGCAGAGTTACGACCCGCTTCCGCCGCCTCCGGGTTGGGTGCTCTTTACCCCAGGCAATGACTCGACGCTGATCAACCCCAATTCCTATATCGATGTGGAGCAGTTTCTATCGCTCCGGGACTCGCAGTTCTCGGGGGACTTCTTCGAGTTCATCATCACCCGGCCGATCGACGGCAAGCAGTTTATCGAGGACCAGATTCTGAAGCCGCTCGGACTCTACTTGATCGTCGGGGCGGACGGACAGCTGCGGCTGAAGCCGATGAAACCTCTCCCTTATCAGGCGCCGGTCTTCAACTTCACCGCCAGCAATATCCTGGGCATTCCGCAGACGGAACGCCAGCCGATTGTGAATCTGGTCACCGTCCAAATGGACGTGGACAATTCCGGTGTTTCTACGGCGGCGCGGGCCTATCTCGGTCAAGGATCGTACGAGCAGCAGACTTCTCTCCAACTCTACCAGCAGGTCTACGAGCAGCAGTTGGAAGCCACCGGGATGCGCACGAATTACGGGGGCAATGTGCGCTCGCGGGCCCTCGCTGACCGCATCTTTCGCCGGCACGCGTTCGCTCCCCCGGCTTACCGCGCGAAGACGCACCTGGCCGCGCTCGGGGTGGAGCTCGGCGACCTGGTCTCGCTCACGCACCCCCTGCTGGTGGATTTCGAGGCGGGCAAGCTGGGAGTGGTCAACATCACCTGTGAGGTGATGGATCGCAGGCCCAATTACGCTCAGGGGTTTGTCGAGTTCTCGCTGCTGGACACGCGCTTTTTGAACCTGGCGACCCCTTACCAGATTCCGCCAGCGGCGGCGAACGTACCGGACTGGCAGGAGTCGAGCGAAACCGAGCATACGCAGTACATGTTTATTTCGTTGGCCGCCCAGGGTGGGGCCAACCCGGATGGAACAGCAGGGAACACGATCTATTGAGAGGCAGTCGTCAGTGAAAGCGGACTGCCTGCAGACTCAAACAAGGACTGAGAGCTAGAGATGAGCCAGCTTACCATATCAACGGTGCCGGGCTTCTTTGATATCGCCGACTCCACGATCTCGGGGGGCCAGCCGCTCACCGATGATTCACTTCTGAAGATCTCGCACAATGCCAAGTTCGGGGTGGTGCGCTGCGAGATCATTTACATGGGCTTTTATGCATCCGGTAACACGGTGCCAGCGCCCACCAGCCCTGTAGACGGTTACGCGTATCAGAGGAGCGAATGCGCGTTTATTCCCATCTTCGCTTCAAGCCGCCAGCCGGCCGCGGGCTTTGTGCCCGGACAGGCTAGCTTTCCCATCCTGGCTAACAACGATCTTGGGACCGGAAATCTGCTGGTCGTTCCCTACACGCTCGACGTCAACGACACCACAGGGCTGGTTACTTGCCAGGTCTATTTCTCAGGCAACGCCGCGCAGAATCAGGGCACGGTGAAGGTCTACTGCATCGCGATGCGCTCGAGCGTGAACGTAACCAACTGAGGGCTCGGTACGAGGAGAAGAAGGTATGGCAGTCACGCGCACGATCCTGCCGAGAAAGGGTTTGATTCAGTCGCAGCACGGGCTGACGGGCTATGAAGCCGATCAAGATGCCAACTGGGCTCTGCTCGATGCGAACGTGGCCTTCCTTTCGGATCTGCAATTCCCCGACCTGGGAATCAACGGCGTGATCTCTGGCTTCAGGCTAACCGCCTCGTCGACCCTTACGCCCGGTCTGGCGACCGGGGTTCTCTATGCGCAGGGCGTGCGTTATGCGCCAGCCACCGCACCGGCGCTGGCCCCCGCTCCTCCGAACGCGACCTCATACCTCTTCTACAACTCGGCGTCAGGTTTCTACTACCAGTCGAGCCCCGTGGGGGCCGCCACTGGCGACGCCCTGATCGGAAACGCGCAGACTACTGCCACTGCCGTCTCGGGAGCGACTCCGGGGGCTGTCATCTTTGGTTATGTCAGTGCAGCCGGCAGTGCTGCCGGGAGCTTTACCGTACCTCATCTCTTGGGCCGGAAGCCAGTTGGAGCCGTCATCTTGATGACCTCAAGCGGCGCCATCTGGTTCCAACCGTCAACGTTGTTCGACGCTACTAACTTATATCTCGTGGCTTCCGGGGCAGGTGCGACGGCCGCGATTCAGGTCTGGTGAGGTCATGCTTGGGAGGTCATCATGCTGGGTGCAGGTCTCGCGACCAAAGCAGAATTTCAGAAGTGGGTTATGAAACAGAAGCAGAAGCTCGACGTGAGCATTTCCACCCGGTTACCGCTGACCCGCTATCGGACCCTTGAGGCTTGGTGCAGCCGTAGCTTGCGCAAGCGCTCCGAGCTGGTCGGGATCGTACTGGACCGGGTCCTCGAAATCTACGAAGAGGAGGCGGGCACTGACCAGCCCCTGGAGTTCTTCATCCGCCGCCTCCACCTCGACCGAGACTTGTAAGCTTCATTGTGGTCTGAGACGTCTGAGATGTCTGAAATGTCTGTATCGTCTACAAAGTCTTTGATGTCTTTCATGTCCTATACCTTTGGGAATTACCCAGCCCCGTGTAGGCTCTCTCCCGGACGCTCGAAACCTAGCGTCGGGAAGGAGCTTACATCCAATGTGCCCGTGGCCTTACTAACAGATCCGCGGTGCCGGGGGCTGAGACTAGCCGAACAGGAGGCTCCTGGCTATGAAGTCCATTGCGTTTTGGGCGCTTGACGCGACCGTACTCTTCGCGCTGTCGCTCGTCTACTTTCATCAGGGTTACCACCGGAGAAACCCGCTTTTCACCGTGTGCTTGTGTAACTGCGTTGCGCTTCAGCTTGTGGGAGCGTGGTCGCTGGCTGCGGGCCGGCCGCCGTGGGTCAATTCCTTGCGAGCGGTTGACGACATCGTGCAGTATCTGCTGGTAGCAGGCGTCTTGGTGTTAGCCTTGCGCCGGAGGGAATGCCCCGTCAATCAGACTTTGCTTTGGGGGCCATGATGGTGCTCAACGTGATCTCGAGGTGCCTGGGTAGTCATGTTGAGCACTCCGTCCAAATATGGCTGCGTAACATCGCCTTTTTCGGGCCAGCCATTTTCCTGCTGATTGCCCTATCGAACCTTCGGCTGGATATGATTCCGCTGTGGATCACTTCGATGTTTCGGACCATCGGTGACCGCTTGGTCGAAGGGCCTGCGATGGCCGCGGTTGGAATCTTCGGCGCGTTTCGGAGCCGTCGCTGGTGACGGCGCGGCCAGAGTTGTGACTCGGCGCAACACAGGAACTCAGACTGCGTTACAATACACGGGTGCGTGTGCCCGCCAGGAGCGTTGTCTGCCGGATCAGCCTTGTAGGGATTGGGCTCTGTTGGGCGGTGTCATTGCCTTCGACCGTTTCGACTGCCGATCCTCAAGGCTCTAACTTTGACCTCAACGGTACCATCAGCAAGCAGTCCGCGGGTAAGTTGACGGTTGACTCCGGACAGGGCATCTTTTTCCGGGTGTCTTACGGTGACGAGACCACCATCGTGCGCGCGGACGGGAGTTCCGGATCGGAAAAAGATCTAAAGGCTGGAATCAAAGTACATGTCCTCGGTGATCTTGAGGAGTCCGGCGAGGTTAAGGCTCAGCGCATCGAGATTCAGGGCGACGAATCGAAAGGTTCCCCGCCACCGCACTCTCAAATCTCACCTCGAGTTCTTAGCCGAGCTGCTTGAAGAGATGGCGAGGCCGTCGCCCGCAGATCATGTCCTTCGCGAATGACATGATCTGGTCTCAATCGCCCCAGATTGTGATCTTCCGCCCTTTGCCTTGTTCCAGCGCCTGCCGGTAGACGTAGCCGGCGGCCATCACATCCCAAATTGCGATTCCCGAAGACTTAAAGATGGTCAGCTCGTCGTCGGCTGTGCGCCCCGGCCGAGCACCCGCTACAATCTCATGTAATTCCAGGACGCCACCCCAGCCGCCGCGGATTGAGCTCAAGCCCTGTACCAAGTCGCCGGCTTCTTCCCGCGCTTGCTCAATGGTATCGACCGCAATGATGGTAGAGCGAGCCAGAGCCTGGTCGTCCAGTTCGCGCCGGTCCAGCGTGTTGGCACCGATCGCGTTGACGTGCGTGCCGGGGCCGAGCCATTCGCCTTTCAAGACAGGCTCGCGAGAGTTCGTGGCCGTGATCACCACATCGCCGAACCGCGCCGCAGACTCCGCGGTGTCGGCAGGCTCCACCGGAAATCCCAGGCGAGCCGTCATCTCACCCGCGAAGGCTTGGCGCCGGACGGCATCCCGGCTGAAGGCACGAGCCGCTTCCAACTTTCGTACCTGGGCGACGGCCTCGAGCTGTGTCCGCGCCTGCCGTCCCGTGCCGATCACCCCGACGCGAGACGCATCTTTCCGCGCCAGATAGCGGGTGGCCACACCGCTCGCTGCGCCCGTGCGGATCCGGCCGAGATGGTCAGCTTCGAGAAGAGCCAGTAGTTCGCCGCTCACGCCGTCGTACAAGAGCACCAGGAATCGCAAGGCGGCTCTTGACACGGTGTAGATCTTCATTCCTACGAGCTTCTCGTCCGCCAGTCCTGCCGCCATGTAATGCAGCGACACAGCGGGGAGAAATATTCGCTGGCGCGAGCGATTGATGGCACTTCGGCGGTGCTGCGCAAGGAAGCTGGCTTGCACACGCTCGATCGCCACCTCCATGGGGAACAGCTCTTGAACATCCTCTTCGGTCAGGAACATCATGGCAACTCGTCCCGGACTTTCGGCCAAAGTTCTCAGGGAACTCCCAGAGGCCCCGCTCCGCTCTCAAGGATCCCGTCAAGTCTCTTGAGGAAGCGTTCGTGCGTCTTGGCCACCAAGCGCTTAAGCCTGCCCGCTTTGACCCCGAGCAGCAGAATACGCGTTCGCCGGCGGAGAAGCCACCAGTAGCGCCAGAGGTAGACGCCCGACACAGGTAACGTGAGGGCGTAATATCCGGCAGCGGCTCTACCCATGGCGCGGTTGACCAGCACGATCTGGCCTGTGTAGCAGCCGAGCACGATCAACGCGCGTACTATCCAGGGCGTGGCGGAGGCCTGCTGGTTACGGCTCGAGAGGCCGAAGGCAAGCAGTATGGGACCGGCGATCAGGTGATTCAGCAGTCCGTAGCAAGCGATCGGCAGCCCAAATATGCTTTCAGTCCAACCCACCAGCCGCTGGAAAGCGGAAAGTTGCTTACGTCCTTGCTCGGCCCGGAGCTTCGCCAGTGACCACTGCCGGCGCGCGTCAAGGTCGGCGTCGGACAACTGCTGCAGCGCCATCAGGACTTCGGGCTCAGTCTGATTGATCCGGCCGAAGGTGCCGGCAGCGAAGGGGCTCAACCGGAAACCGTCCACTTTTTGCTTGCGACCCGGCCGCGCCGCCCATTCTGCCGCCAAGCGATCCCGCAGAGCTTGCTCGACGCTGCCGAAAAGGCGCTTCACGATCGTGGGCTGGAGAGCGAACACGTTCTGGCCACAGGTATCATGAACAACGTCCCGTGCGGGCTCCGAGAAATTCGCGGCAGTATCTCCAGCGGCGTCCCAGCTCAACGGCTCTCCGACGTAAATCAGAACTTCTTGAGCTCGTTCTGCCGGCCAGAAAAGGCGAGATGGAACCACGACGGGTGGTCGCCCTGGGAAGGCGCCGACCCACGCCTCCCGCGCGAGGGTCCATGCCGCGCTGTTGGGGCGGTCATCAGGACCGTCACCTGCAAAAACCAGGATAATGCCTCCCGACCCAAGCACCTGTGTGCAGTTGCGAAGCGCCGAGTGCCAGGCGGAAGCCTCGGTGTCGTAGGAGATCACGCCCAGGCTCGATGCCACCAGGGACCGCCCGCTTCTCAGATCCCCGCGATGGATCACGCAGGCGATCGGCCGCTCACAAGCGGCCAGCACGGCGAGCGCCTCGCGGAAACGGGTAGGACGGCAGACCAGAAGAATAGCGGCCGCATCCGGCAAACGTTCGGCTCCGAGCAGCCGCACGGACCGGCCAGACAGCGCGATCCAAGTACGGAGACAGGCACGGACCAGCCTGTATCCGCCTCGAGCCGATGTGCCTCTCGATGGGCCTTTCTGCTGACTTGCTTCGATCTGGGGCACTATCTGGCTCCCGAGGTGATCTCACGCCCGGTTTGCGATTTGGCGATCACTTCCTCGCATGGCCGTGCTTTATGCGCTCTCTCCCCCGCTCCACCCGTCCTTCTCGCGGCGCTGGCACCGGCATAGCCTCCGAATCCCACCCTTCCACCGTGCCCACCGTCCGTGCGACGGTGTCGAACAAGCCGTACACTTTCTGGTAGCGGCGGCCATCGGCGCCGATCAGGTGCAGGCGGAAATAGGGCGAGGGCTGAGCATAATACTTCGCGACCGTCATCTGCTTCACGGCAATGGGAAAGTAGCCGGCCAAGCCACTCTCCACGTAAGCGGTAACATACTTGTGATCCTTCACCCACCACGTGAACACACGAATATGGTTGAAATCGACGCTCTCCGCGCCGATCCGGTCCGCCACCAGATATTCCGGAACGTCCTTTCCCCCGTCTGAAACCGTCTTCAACACCAGCCAGGCGACCATGTTGATCCCCTGCGCGTAGGCCGCGATGCCGGCGGGCACGTCCAGATCAACAAACCGGCCCAGCACCCAGCCGGCGGCGGGCTTCGCGCGCACCAGATACCACACATCTTGCGGATGAGGTGCGCCTTGCGGATGAGGCGCGCCGGAGGCCGGAGCGGTGGCGTCTGCCGGACGCTCCACCAGGCTCCGTGCGAAGATCTCGAGGGACTGGCTCTGGGGCAGTTCCGCCAGCACAATGGAGTCGCGCCGCGGCTCCAGGCGAAGGTTCGTGACCGTGGAGGTGTGTCCGGCGGCCTGGGGTGCGGAGTCTTCCAGCCCTTTGAGAAGGCCTTCGCCGCGCTGGTAGGTGGCGCCGTCGAGCAGATACTTGCTCTCCACCCACCCGATTCCGTTCCCGAGCATGCGCAGCTTGGACCAGTGAGCCGTCCGCGCGATCACATCCACTTGATCCCCGGCCTTCAGGCGGCCGATCACGCTGCGCACCTCGGCCGTTGTATCCATGACGTCGAGCGACTGAGGCAGAACGTACGCCGCCTCCCCCGGGAGGGCACGGGGCGGGGAATAGATCAGGCGGTAAAAGGCCAGCGCAGCGCCAACGAGGAGAAAAAGAAGAAGGATGACAGTCCTCGGCTTGATGGTCGCACCTCAGCCACCGATCAGACGGCGTTTTATTCTACACTATCAGTTCAGATCCCGGCGTGGTCGAGGCACCCCACATCAGGCTGGCGCGCGCCCAAAGGGCGATTCCAAACAGATCATGGAAATCGGTTCCAGTCGAATCGAGCGACTGTTTCTGGCGGGTCCTGCCGGGCAGATCGAGGCTCTGCTCGAGTGGCTTCCCGAAGCGCCGCTCCGCATGACGGCGCTCGTCTGCCACCCGCACCCCCTCTATGGCGGAACCATGCACACCAAGATCGTCTTCCGCGCCGCCAAGGCCGCCCTCGGTCTGGGCGTCTCCACTCTGCGCTTCAATTTTCGCGGTGTCGGCAGGAGCGAAGGATCATTCGCCCACGGCGTCGGCGAGCAGGACGACGTCCGGGTGGCGCTCGATTACTTGAGCGCGCGATTCCCGTCATTGCCCATTGCCTTGATGGGCTTCTCCTTCGGATCGTGGGTCGGACTGGCGGTAGGCGCCGCCGACCCTCGGGTGAAAGCGCTGGTGGGCCTCGGCGTGCCGCTCGGCTCTTACGACTTCAGCTTCCTGGCGCCGGTGACGAAACCGAAGCTGATTGTTCAAGGCACCGAGGACGTCTATGGTCCGCGCGACCGGATAAAGAAGTTCTATGCCTCACTCGCCGAACCCAAGCAGATCCACTGGGTACAAGGTGCCGATCACTTCTTCACAGGCAAGACCGACGAGGCCCAGCAGGCGATTCGGAGCTTCCTGGAGGGGATGATAGTCTAGAATGACCGAGTTGTGTAGTGCAGGGCCGCTCCCCACGATCCGCCCTCTACCTCATGCGCCAGGTGAGGAGGCTCGTATACCGTGCGATGGCCTCAAAGTCCCGGTCCCGATGCCAGACAGGCACGCCGCTGTCGATCGCGACAGCAGCGATGAGGCAATCAGTCGAGGAGCGAATCGTGTAACCCTTCGCCCGCCCCAAGCGGTAAATCTCAGCGGCTGACAAGAATAACGCGCGCGGCAAGGGATCGCTCAGTACAGGCATTGCGAGCAACCCCTCGCGAACAGCATCGCCGGCTGGGTCGTCGCCGAGGCCTTGCAAGACCTCCTGGATGACCGGACCGCAGGTGGCGAAATTCAACAACTCCTGTTGCGAGACTCTTGCGCCCAGGCGCCCGTTTAACAGCGCGATCCATACGGAAGTGTCGACCAAAATCATCGCCGGCCCCGCCGGCTATCGCGGCGGCGAAGCGTTCTGACTTTATCCTCGCGCATTTCTTCCAGGTCTCCGTGCCAAAGCCCGCGACCGAAGAACTGGGGTAGGCTCTGAATCTTGCGGAGGCGAAGGACCTCCGCCAAGGCCAGGTTGACAGTAGCCGAGTAGGTTTTCACTCCCAGCAGGCGGGTAGCTCGATCCAGCAGGTCCGCATCCAACACAAGATTTGTGCGTTTCATGTGCCCAGTATACCGTAAACCTTGCGCGGCGGCGAAGGGGCCGTATCGCGCAGCCTAAAATGTAACCGGCGGGGTATCGTCGCGCAATTTGAAAATGTAACCCGTTATGGATACGGGTTACGTGATGAGTTGGGCTTCGAGAAAAGACTATCTGCGGAAGATTTATGCTCGCTATCAGGAAGCGCGAGGAGCGGAAAAGGAACGCATCCTGGACGAGTTTTGCACCAACTGCGACTACAACCGCAAGTATGCGATTCGGCTCCTGAACAGCTCGGCCCCGAGGGAGAGACCGCTGGGGAAGAGGCGACGACGACGCGGCTTCACATACGGTCCGCGGGTGCTGTCGATTTTGAAGGCGGTGTGGGAAGCGGCCGAC
>DATDGR010000018.1:0-2473 GCA_036521995.1 Terriglobia bacterium
GACGCCGATGGGCATTTCACATTCCGCGCGAACCGTGGTCGAAGACGTTGTTCCGCTGGGTGAAGCAGAGGTCGGCCACGGTGAGCCCGTCCATGCCCTCGACGGTGAGATCGGGCAGGTGCGGGGCTTCCTGGTCGATCCGGGCGACCACCGGCTGACCCACGTGCTGCTCCAGGAAGGGCATCTATGGGGACGCAAGGAAGTCGTCATCCCGGTCAGCGCGGTGATTAAGGTCGAGAACGGGATCTGGCTCAACCTGACCAAGAAGCAGGTCGAGGACCTGCCGCCAGCCGACTGAGGGGCCGACTGGATCTTCACTGGTGCTGCCGAGCTCGCCTGGACTTTTGTTAGACTGGCGAACTGTAAGGGTGCCGTACCAGAGGAGTTGCAGGTGGCCGAGCCAGCCGGTGCGGCTGCGGAGATCGCGGAAAGCGCGACGGTGGGCGCGGTGCTCACCGTGCTGCGGATGTCGCGGGTCATGGAGCGGATCGACGCGGGCGTGAGCCCGCAGCAGTACCGGATGCTCAAGCTGATCGGCGCCGGCGGCGAGCGGTCGGCGCGGCTGGCGGAGCGGCTCGCGGTGGCCAAGCCCACGCTTACCTCGACCGCGGACAGCCTGGTGGGGGCCGGCCTGGTGTGCCGGGAGGCGGAGCCGGGCGACCGGCGCGTCGTCAGGCTCCATCTGACCGAGGCCGGCCAGGCCGCCGTCGCGCGGGCCGACGAGGCGTATGCGGGCTGGCTGGATGACCTGCTCGAGTACACCGGCCGCAAGGACGAGATCCTGGCCAGCCTGCAGTTGCTCGATGAGTCGATAACCGAACGCCGCCGGGGCCGGAGGCCGGCCGAGGACACGAGCGCGGGACAGCCCTGTACGACAAGATCAGCCGCGAAGACATTCTGGCGCATGCCTACGCCCAGTGCCGCTCCAACAAGGGCGCGCCGGGCGTGGATGGCCAGGATTTTGCGGATATCGAAGCGTATGGGGTCGAGCGGTGGCTGGCCGAACTGGCGCTTGCGCTCAAGGAGGAGACATACCGACCGGCGCCGATCAGACGCCTGTTTATACCGAAGGCCACCGGCAAACTCAGGCCGCTGGGCATCTCGACCGTGCGGGATCGGGTCTGCATGACGGCAGCGATGCTGGTGCTGGAGCCGATCTTCGAAGCCGACCTTCCACCGGAAATCTACGCCTACCGCGCCGGGCGCAACGCCCAGCAGGCCGCCGTAGAGGTGGAGGAGCTGCTGTTTCGTGGCCACCCGGAAGTCGTGGACGCCGACCTCGCGGACTACTTCGGGAGCATTCCGCACCCCGACCTTCTAAAGTCGGTGGCGCGCCGGATCGTTGATCGGCGCGTGCTGCATCTGATCAAGATGTGGCTGGACTGCCCCGTCGAAGAAACCGACGAAAGGGGCCGCAAGACACGTACGACCGAGGCGCGCGACAAGCGGCGCGGCATCCCGCAGGGCTCACCCCTCTCCCCACTGCTGGCGAACATCTACATGCGCCGGTTCGTGTTGGGGTGGAAGAAGCTCGGCCTTGAGCGAAGTCTCGGTACTCGCCTTGTCACCTATGCCGACGATCTCGTGATCCTGTGCCGGAGAGGCAATGCCGAAGCGGCGCTGCATCATCTGCGCGCGATCATGGGTAAGCTGAAGCTGACGGTGAACGAGGACAAGACACGCATCTGCACGGTGCCGGAATGAGAGTTCGACTTCCTGGGCTTCACGTTTGGACAAATGTTCTCTCGAACGACGGGCCAGGCCCGCTTGGCTCTGCGGCCGTCAAAGAAGAGCATCAAGCGCGTGGTCGAAAAGCTCCACGAGCTGACCGTCCGCGCCCGTACGTGGCAAGAAACCACGGAGCTGGTAGGAGTGTTGAACCGCACGCTGCGCGGATGGGCGAACTACTTCTCAGTAGGCACCGTCACTCCGGCGTATCGCGCGCTCGACAGCTACGCGGCTGTGCGGTTGCGCCGGTGGTTGCGCTTCAAGCACAAGACCAGACGAAGCCAGGGCGGCAGCTATCCACTCCCGCACCTCTACGAGACCTGCGGGCTCGTGCGTCTGACCCGGCTTGGGCGCGACGTGCCGTGGGCGAAGGCGTGAGGTCTTGTCCGAGAGCCGGATGCAGGGAAATCCGCATGTCCGGTTCGATGAGAGGGATGTGGAAACGGAGCTATGGTCGAGCCACTAAGGCACCGCCAGACGAAAGGGGCGGAAACCGACATGCCCGGCCTACCGCTACCGCGCCACATCCCGACTCTACCCGACTCGGCCGATCTCGGACCCCCTTGTGAGGGTCGGCTTCGGGGCGATTGTGTTGAAAAACTCCACAGCCGGAATTGGGAAGAAATATTGATTCGTAGGAGCTGCCCGCGTTGGAACAAACAGTCGCAAGGGAGATACTGAGCATCAACAATATTACATAAATCGATCCTTCATTGAATATTCGACGACTTTTTCAACACAATCC
>DATDGR010000019.1:0-6071 GCA_036521995.1 Terriglobia bacterium
CGCTGCGGTGAGGAACTCTTCCGCCGGTCGCGCCGAAGCTGGTTCGATCGCGTGCTGCTGCGTCGTCCGCCCATGGCCCGGTGTTCCGAATGCGGTTACCGATTTCCAGTCCCCCAAGTGTAGAATCAGCAATTCATGGCACCTTCCTCCGGCTCCGTGATGCGCCGCATCACCCGCTCCACGGGCATCGTGATGGCGAGTGTCCTGCTGAGCCGGATCCTGGGTTTTCTCCGCGACTGGACCGTGGCTCACCAGATCGGGTCGAACGCCTCCACCGATGCCTACTATGCCGCGTTTACTCTCCCCGACTTTCTGAATTACCTCGTGGCTGGCGGATCGCTCAGCCTGATCTTCATTCCGGTATTCACCAAATACATGGCGGAGGACGCCGAAGAAGAAGCCTGGCATGTGTTCTCCACAGTGCTGACCTTTATGGGGCTGGCGCTTCTGCTGCTGGTGCTGCTGGCGGAGATTCTCGCTCCGCATCTGGTGCGGATCATCACTCCCGGCTTCAATGCGGTCGAGAAGGGGCGGGTGGTTTTCCTGACGCGGCTGATGTTGCCCGCGCAAGTCTGCTTCTACCTGGGCGGTGTGCTGGCCGCAGTGCAGTATGCCAAGGCCCAGTTCGTGGTGCCCTCACTGGCGCCCATCGTTTACAACCTGGGGATCATTCTGGGCGGTGTTCTGCTTTCTTCGCATCTCGGCATCGGCGGATTCTCGGTGGGCGTCGTGGCCGGAGCTCTCTTCGGCAACTTTGGCCTGCAGATTTACGGCGCGCGGCGTGCCGGAGCGCGATTCCGCCCCAACCTCGATCTGCGGCATCCCGGATTCCGCCTCTTCCTGAGGCTGGCGATCCCCATCATGCTGGCGCTCTCGCTCGTTTTCACCGACGACTGGGTGATTCGCTGGTTCGGTTCCTACTTGCGCCCCGCCTCCATCACCTGGCTGAATTACGGCAAGACGTTGATGCGCGTGCCGCTGGGCGTGGTGGGCCAGGCCGTGGGCGTGGCCTCATTTCCTTTCCTGGCTCAGCTCTTTTCCGGCGGCCGCTTCGACGAACTCGCCCGCACGCTCAACTCCACGCTGCGCGGTCTTATCCTGCTGCTCGTGCCCATCTCAGCTCTGACCATGGCCGAAAGCCGCCCGCTGGTCCGTTTCTTCTTCGCGCACACCAAGCTCGGACCTTCCGATCTCGATGCCACCGCGGCCACCCTGGTTCTGTTCTCACTCGGCATGTTCGCCTGGGGCGCGCAGAGCATCGTGGCGCGCGGATTCTACGCCGCGCGCGACACCATCACTCCCGCCGTCACGGGCACGCTCCTTGCCCTGCTCAACCTTCCGGTCTATTGGCTGCTGGTGCGGCGCTTCGAGCACCTGGGCCTGGCCCTGGCGAGTTCTATCGGCATCATCGTTTACACGGCGGTTCTGTTCGGACTACTCGCAACGCGCTTGCCGGGATACGACGTGGGGCCCATCCTCGGGTTCTTCCTCAAGATTGCCGGCCTCTCGGCGATAAGCGGACTGGCGACCTGGCAGTTTGCGAACTGGCTCGGGACCCGCGTCGGATGGAGCTCGACGCTCGGGGCCTTCCTGGTCCTGCTTCTGGCGACCTCCGCCGGCCTCCTCGTGGCCATCGCTCTGGCATGGATCGTTGGAGTCGAAGAGCTGCGGGCGCTATTCAAGAAACCTTCTGCCGCTGCCACTTCCCTAGGCTAGGCCAGACCCTGAAGATCGTTCCCGCCGGCATCTACTCCGTCCCAGGTGCCGTGGACGAAGTACTCGGCGTTCCCGGAGGCGCCCGGAAGCACACTCGGCACCGAGGCGATGCCGGTGAAACCCAGTTCGCCGAGCTTGCAAGCCACGCGCGCGACCGCTTCCTGCCGCAGCTTATCATCGCGGACCACACCGCCTTTGCCCACCTGTCCTCGGCCTACTTCAAACTGAGGCTTGGCCAGCACGAGGACCTCCGCCTGGGGTTTGAGCAGCGCCGGAATCACGGGGAGAATCAAGGTCGCTGAGATGAAGGAAACGTCGACGGTAACTAGATCGATAGGCTCGCCGACGGCGGACCGCTCGAGGTAGCGGGCGTTGGTCTTCTCGAGCGAGACGACGCGCGGATCGGTGCGCAGCTTCCAGTCAAGTTGATTGGTCCCGGCGTCAACGGCAATAATACGGATTGCGCCCTGCTGCAAGAGGCAGTCAGTGAAGCCGCCGGTGGAAGCTCCGATATCGAGGCAGACCTTCCCGGCCGGGTTCATGCCAAAGTGGCCCAGAGCCGCTTCCAACTTCAATCCCCCGCGGCTCACGTAAGGCGGCGCTTCCCCCAGAACCCGGAGCGCAGCCTCTGAGCTCACCAGAGCGCCGCACTTCTCCACCTTCCGCCCGTCCACCAGAATCTGGCCGGCCAGGATCAGGCCCTGGGCTTTTGGGCGTGATCCAGCGAGTCCCTGTTCGACGAGCAACAGGTCGAGCCGGGTCTTAATTGGCTTCAGGCCCTCATTTCCTAACGGGGTCATGGAGGGCCTCACCACGATCTCAGACCCCTCGGATCTGCGAACGAAAATTCGCGCGCGCCGGCGACTCGCCGGCGAAGCTTTCGATCCGCTGCACAATGCCGTCCACGTCAAGGCCATATTTGGCGTGGAGCAGGTTGGGCGCGCCGTGCGGGATGATGCGATCGGGTACGGCAATCCGCAGCAGGCTCGCCGGAATGCGGCGGTCCTGGAGCAAGGTGGCGACTTCCGCCCCAAAACCTCCCGCCTCGGTACCTTCCTCGGCCGTCACCAGGAACTGCTTCTCGGCCGCGAGGACCGCGATGAGCTCGTGATCGAGCGGTTTCATGAAGCGCGCGTTGATCACGGTGGCGCTCAGGCCTGCGGCCTCAAGCCGGGCCGCGGCCTCGAGGCAGGGATAGACCATGCTGCCCAGCGCCAGAATAGCGATGTCGCTGCCCTCGCGCAGAATCTCGGCCTTGCCGATCTCGAGCCGGCGGAAATCCTCTTGCGGCACGCCGAGGCCGTTGCCGCGCGGATAGCGCACAGCTGCGGGACCGCCCAGTTCTACGGCGGTATAAAGCATGTGGCGCAACTCGTTCTCGTCCTTCGGTGCCATGACCACCATGCCAGGCAATGCCGATAGATAGACCAGGTCATAAAGGCCGTGGTGGGTGGGACCGTCGGCGCCCACGATACCGGCCCGGTCGAGGGCGAGGGTCACCGGGAGGCGCATCAGGCAGACGTCGTGAACGAGCTGGTCATAAGCGCGCTGCAGAAAAGTGGAGTAGATAGCGGCCACCGGCCGCTCACCCTCGCAGGCCAGGCCGCAGGCAAACTCCACCGCGTGCTGCTCGGCGATGCCCACGTCAAAAAAGCGATCCGGGAAGCGGCGGGCGAACTCGTCCAGACCGGTGCCTTCGCTCATGGCGGCGGTGATGGCCACCACGCGGCGGTCGCGCTCGGCCAGCTCGCACATCGCTTTCCCGAAGACACTGGTGTAGGAAGGCGCCTGGCCGGGAGCCTTGTGGAACGCTCCGGTGGACACGTCGAATTGAGTTACGCCATGATATTTTACCGGGAGCTGTTCGGCCTGCGAATACCCTTTTCCTTTCTGGGTCACCACGTGCAAAAGCGTGGGACCGTCGTGACTCTTGGCCTTGGCCAGGGCGTGTAGCAGGTCTTCGATGCTATGGCCGTTGATCGGCCCGCTGTAGTCGAAGCCGAGCTCTTCGAAGACCAATCCCGGGATCAGCAGGGTCTTGGCGGAATCCACGATCTCCTTGGAGAGCCGCAGCAGCCGCGGGCCCAGGCGCGGCACGGCGAGCATGCGCTTCTCCACTTCTTGAGTGAGCCGGTGGTAGGCCTGACCATGCACGATGCGGTTCAGGTAGCCGGCGATGGCGCCGACATTGGGCGAGATCGACATCTTATTGTCGTTGAGAATCACCAGCACTTTCTTCTGCAGCGTACCCAGGTTGTTGATGCCTTCAAGCGCCAGGCCGCCCGTCAAGCCGGCGTCACCCACCACGGCCACCACGTGGAACTGCTCGCCTCTTAGGTCTCGCGCTGCCGCCATGCCGAGCGCGGCCGAAATCGCCGTGCAGGCGTGTGCCACGTTCAGCGTGTCGTAAGGACTCTCCTCGCGCACTGGGAAACCCGATAGCCCGCCGTATTGCCGGATGCTGGGGAAGCGGTCGCGGCGCCCGGTCAGGATCTTGTGACCGTAAGCCTGATGGCCCACGTCCCAGACGATTCTGTCCTGTGGGGCATCGAAGGTGTAATGAAGGGCCAGGGTTAGCTCTACGGCTCCTAGGCTCGAGGCCAAGTGCCCGCCCACCTTCGAAATCACCGAGATGATGTAGTGCCGAAGCTCCTCAGCCACCTGGGGAAGCTCGTGGCGCGGCACCTTCTTCAGGTCGGCCGGGGAATTGATCGAAGGGAGATAGCGATATTCCATCAGCGTTGCCTTGTAATCAGATAATGGGCCATCTCGCCCAGGCGCCGGCCGCGGTCCCCATACGGCGCCAGGGCCGCGCACGCCTCATCCACGAGCCGCGCGGCGATTCGCTGAGATTCTTCCACACCGTGAAGCGCCGGATAGGTTGATTTGTGCTGTCTGCCATCCTTGCCCACGGCCTTGCCCAGGGATTCGCTGGAACCGAGGACGTCAAGCAGGTCATCAGCAATCTGAAAGGCCAGTCCGACCTTGGCGCCGTAAGCGGAAATACGTTCCAGATCACCTTCGGAGGCTCCCGCGGCCAGAGCGCCCGTGCGCACCGCGGCGCAAATTAACGATCCTGTCTTGGCGGCGTGAATGTAGTGCAAAGTCACCGAGTCAGGGGGACAGGCCCCCGAGTCCTCCTCCGCATGAGCTGCGGCGGCAAGATCGACGACCTGGCCTCCGACCATCCCGCGCGTTCCGACTGCGTGCGCGAGATCCTTCACTAGGCGAGCCTGCCGTTCGGGCGGCGCAAGGCCGGAAGCGGCGACCGTTTCAAAGGCAAGTGTCAGGAGCGCATCGCCGGCGAGAATGGCCAAAGCCTCCCCAAACACACGGTGATTCGTGGGCTTGCCACGCCGCAGATCATCGTTGTCCAGGGCCGGCAGGTCGTCGTGGACGAGCGAGTAGGTGTGGATCAATTCCAACGCCGCAGCGAGGCGCAGAAGCGGCCGCTCGTTCGTGCCGAAGAGGCGTCCAGCTTCGACGCAAAGGATGGGCCGCAGGCGCTTGCCCCCGGCGAAGACCGAATAGCGCATGGCCCGGTGGATCGACTGCGGGTACTCGTCCTCCGGAGGCAGAATACGTTGCAGTTCCGCGTCGACATACGTACGTTCGGTTTCGAGGTACTCGTCGATAGTAATGTCAAGCGCGTGGGTCATTCTTCCTAGCCTTGCAGCCTCTATTCAGAGGCCCGTCCCGACCGGCAACCGGGGCTCGATGATTAGCCGTCTCTCAAAGCCTCCATTTTACCCTGGTTGCAGTTACCATCGAAACGGGCCCGATTTGAGGGTTCGTTGTGCCCTCTTAGACGTTATTTGAACGCCTTTTGGGGTCTGTTCTTGTGGCTCAAAATGGCGCCGACCCTTTGTTTTCAGCCACATGACGGGTTCGTTTCCCTAAGAACATACTTTTCCGGTTTACGCGTGGCAATGGCGGCTGCCAGGCCCGCCGGCCCTCCATAGATCCTTTGAGACCTTGATCCCAATCTGCCAGTCCCCTGGCGGACAATCCAGCTTTCCTGCCTCGAGGCGCCGTCAGGTCCGGAATTTGACCTTTTCGAGCTCATTTTGGAGGTCGGTTTCACGCCTTTCCATGAAGCCGACCCTTTATTTTCAACAAGATGACGGGTTCGTTTCGCCAAAACACATCTTTGCGCCTCTTCAAAACCCGCCCCGGGCTGAGCGTCGCCTGTCGGTTCACTCCCTCGACGCCCTACTAAGCGGCGTCCCAAAAATAAGTTCCCATTTTTCAGTTCCTGTGCGTTGGCCATAGGGTGTAATTCCACTGCGGCAAAATTTTGTCGTGCGTGATGCGCAGCGCTCGCCGACGTTCATGAGGTACCGTTTGTCCCGTCT
>DATDGR010000020.1:0-1754 GCA_036521995.1 Terriglobia bacterium
GCCTTGGGAGGACACGTTCCCGCTGCGCGGTCGCGATGGCAACTATCGCTGGTTTCTCTCGCGCGCCCTGCCTATTCGCAATGAGACCGGCGAGGTCATCCGCTGGTTCGGCACCAATACGGATATTACCGAGCAGATCGACGCCGACGGATCGAGCTCGGAGCCTAGTCGCCCCCGTCATTGATCATGACGGGAATTTCTGAATCTCTGTCGCGGCAAGGCAGCGATGGAGGTGATTCGTGGCCGGGAAAGAGATTGCCGTCAAGAAATACGTGGTCAGGCTCGACGCGGAGGAACGCGATCGACTCAACGAGTTGATTCGCAAAGGCAAGCGTTCCGCCCAGCTGCTGACGAAGGCGCGCATCCTGTTGAAGGCGGACATATCGGGTGCGGGCGGCGAAGGCTGGAGCGACAGCCGGATCGCCGCGGCGCTGGACACCAGCATCGCCACTGTCGAGCGGACCAGGCGCCAGCTGGTCGAGGAAGGGTTCGAGGCGGTGTTGGCCCGCAAATACAACTCGAACTCCGCCCGGCGGCGGATTTTCGACGGCGCGGCGGAAGCAAAACTGATCGCGCTGACGCTCTCTCCGGTCCCGGAAGGCTTTGCCAGATGGAGCCTGCGTCTGCTCGAGGAGAAGGTTGTCGAACTGCACATTGTCGAGCGCGCCAGCGACAACACGATCGGGCGGACGCTAAAAAAAACATTCTCAAGCCACATCGCAAGCAGCGATGGGTGATTCCGCCCGACGCCAACGCGGCGTTTGTCGCCACCATGGAAGACGTCCTGGAAGTCTATCAGCGGCCGCACGATCCGCAGCGCCCACTCGTGTGCCTCGACGAAACCTCGAAGCAGCTGATCATCGACACGCGCGCGCCGATCCCCGCCAAACCTGGACAACCAGCGCGTCACGATTACGAATACGAACGCAATGGCGTCGCCAATCTGTTCATGGTGTTCGCGCCGCTGGAAGGCTGGCGGCATGTCAAGGTCACCGACCGCCACACCGCCATCGATTATGCCCACGTGCTCAGGGATTTGTCCGATACGCATTTTCCAGATGCGGCGAAAATCGTGCTGGTGCAGGATAATCTCAACATCCACAAGCCAGCCTCGCTTTATGAGGCCTTTCCCGCGTCCGAGGCCCGCCGGCTCGTCGAGCGCTTCGAATGGCACTACACGCCCAAGCACGGCAGCTGGCTCGACATGGCCGAATCCGAACTCGGCGTTCTCGCGTCGCAATGTCTGGATCGCCGCATCGCCGACAAGCAAATCCTCGCCCACGAAGTCACCGCATGGCAGGACCACCGCAACAAGCACCACGCCAAAGCCGACTGGCAATTCACAACCGCCAACGCCCGCGTCAAGCTGAAGAGACTGTACCCTCAGTTCGAGTGACTCGGGCGACTAGCCTTACGTCGTGTTTTTGACACGGCTTTGTCGTAGCGATCACACTCCCGTCTGATGGAGGCCATCATGGGTTTGTTGGACAGCCTCGGCGGCGTGCTCAAGGGCGCCATGGGTGAGGCCGAAGCGGCGGCTTTACCGGCACTGGTCAACGCCGTTCTCGCCAAGACGCAATACCACGATCTCAACGGGCTCGTGGCGGCGCTGCAGCAGGGCGGCCTCGACACGCAGGTCAAATCCTGGCTCGGCAACGGCGCCAATCTTCCAATCAGCGGAGAGCAGCTGAAGGCGGTTCTCGGCAGCGCCCAGGTGCAGGAATTCGCCCGGCACCTCGGGCTGCCGGTCGACC
>DATDGR010000021.1:0-1537 GCA_036521995.1 Terriglobia bacterium
GATGTCAATATTCGTTTCAAGGATGCACCCCAATGACGCTTTTTAACACGGGGGAAATGAAACCGCAACGGCCTGACGGTTAGAGGCGCAAGACTCCGATAGGGTCTTGCACCGCACGGAGGCCAGGGGAATGTGGCCAGAGCTAGTGGATGCCATCGAATACTCGGGAGGGCTTGCCTTCGGACTTCCAGCCTCTAACTTCCAGCTTCTAGAGCTGGTGGGCCTGGGTAGACTTGAACTACCGACCTCGCCCTTATCAGGGGCGCGCTCTAGCCACCTGAGCTACAGGCCCAACGGGAAGGCAATCGCAATGCTAAGACAAGCATGATAATGGGCCGCCGTGCAAAGGGTCAAGCCCAGAGCGCGAAGGCGAACCAGGGCGCGGCCTCTGAAGCGAGAATTCCAGGCGAGCGCCTGCCAATTTCCACGTTTTGTGCCTCCGTTGCCGGGTGTATAGTGCCGGGCAGCCAAACTCCACGAATCGAAATTCGGCAAATCCAAAGCGGCAGCGGGCTTATCGGGAGGAGAATCATGAGATCGAGAATGCGCGTCGCAGGGATGATGTCAGTGCTCGCGCTGGTTGCCGGACTTTTGATTGCAGGCCGCGCCGCAGCGCAAGGAACCGGCGCACAGTCCAGCGGCACCAAGATCACCGGCAAGGTCTACGCGTTTGAGAAGATCACCGACGGTGTGTACTACGCCACCTCCAACGGCGGCCCGATGGCCACCGGCGGCAACCACCCGATCATTGTCGGCGATCACGATGTGTTTCTCGTGGACGCCGGGACGACGCCGCTTGCCGCGCGTGCGCTGCTCGCAGACATGAAGCTGATCACCGACAAGCCGGTCCGCTGGGTGGTCAACACCCATTTTCATTACGACCATACCGCCGGCAACTCCGTCTTCGGTCCGGAGGTGCAGATCATCGGCCACGAATACATACGCCACGCCATCCTCGATCTGGACGTCATGCACCACGAGCCCTTCCTGACGGCTCTGAACAACATCCCGGGTCAGGTGGACACGCTGAAAAAACAGGTTGCCGACGAGAAAGATCCTGCCAAGCGAGCCACGCTCGAGAAGGCGCTGGCCGCCAAGCAGACGGACTGGGAAGAGTTCAAGATGATCAAGCCCACTCCTCCCACCATGACGTACAACTCGAAGATGACGCTCTATCAGGGCCAGCGGGAAATTCAACTGCTGTTCCTCGGCCGGGGCCACACCCAAGGCGACACGTTTGTCTATCTGCCCAAAGAACGCATCATCTGCACCGGGGACATGATGGAATCACAGCCCGCCTACATGGGCGACGCCCTGTTCGACGAGTGGCTGAAGACCCTGGACGCCGTGAAGGAAATGAATTTCGATACCGTGCTGCCCGGCCACGGCTCGCCTTTCCACGACAAAGCCCTGATCACCGCGTATCAGAGCTACCTGCGCGATTTCATGTCCCAGGTGACCGAGCTGCGCAAGCAGGGGCTCACACCCGAGCAAGCCGCCCCCAAAATCGATCTCACCTCGCACAAAGCGGATTTCC
>DATDGR010000022.1:0-4004 GCA_036521995.1 Terriglobia bacterium
AAGTGCGACACGAACAGCGGCATTCTTCGTAGTTTCGCCTGACTGCTGGAATGGCTGTCCGCGAAGACGTGGCGCGACGACTAATAAAAGATCTCGGGCCGCCTTATAATCGCCCTCCCCCTCGATGCTGTGAACGGCGGCCAGGATAGATACTGAATATGGCGACGGGTGTAGGGCACGGCAAAGATCGGCGATCTCTTTGGAGATTGTGTAGGTAGGCTCCATTCTTTTGTTCGACCCGCGCCGCGAGCATTCTTCCGTCCCGACCGCTGAATCTCACAGCCGTCGCGCGCAGGGCCTGTCAAGGCTGGCCGCGTCTTCGCGGCCACCCGCAGGGCCTTGGCCTTGACAGGCCCGAGCACGGCGGCACGCTCGATCGGATCGGGGCTGGAGGCTGCCGGAATTTGCCACCCGGACGGGGGGCTCGTTGTCATTCTCGCACCGGGCCGATGCAGTTCATTCGTTCCGGCACGTATTCATCAGAGCCGGCGTCGGGCGTACTGACACGTCAGAGAAAGACGGCGTAAGAACCTGTCGGATTGGGAAGACAGGCATGGCGCCGATCCAAACGGCCAAGTCTAACATCGGCGCCATGCCCCACACCGTGCTGAGCACGAATGCGGGGACAGTATCTCACTCGTTGCCGGCCTCGTCCACGTCCGAAGCCCGAAGGGACGGACGCAAGCCCAGCTCGTTTCTTTCTGTGTGCTCGTTGCCGCACTCAAGTGCTCATCTGCAGCTGCTGCGATCGCGGCCAGATCTATTGTGCCGGCGGCTGTGCCCAAATCGCCCGGCGCGAGGGGCTGCGCGAGGCCGGACAGCGCTACCAAACGAGCCGCCGTGGTCGCGTTGCCCATGCGCTGCGTGCCCATCGCTATCGGGCGCGGCAAAAGAATGTGACGCATCAGGGTTCACCACCACCGCCACCGGATGATCTGGTGTCACCGGGCTCGACGGTGACAGCAAGCGAACCTTCACCTTCCCCTGACGCAAAGCGATGGGCATGGCACTGCCACTGGTGCGGACGCCGCTGCTCGCAGTTTGTTCGTCAAGGGTTCTTGCGCCGCCGCCGGGTTCCTCGAAACGTCTCCTTACCTCACCGAGGACGCCCCGATCATGACGATCCCTCCTGAATGCGAGGCTCAAATCCTGCGCTATTTCCACGTCGAGAAATGGCCTCCGGCCACCATCGCCCGGCAGCTCAACATAAATCGTGGAACGGTGAAGCGGGTGCTCGCCCGAGCCGGTCTGCCACCGATCAGCCCGCGGCCGCGCCCGTCGCGGATCGATCCTTACCTGCCGTTCATCCACCAGACCTTGGAAAAGTTTCCGCTGCTGGCCGCCAGCAGGCTGTACGTGATGGTGCACGAACGCGGCTACCGCGGCAGCCCCCATCACTTCCGGCATCTCATCGCATGCCTGCGACCACGTCCAAAGGCCGAAGCCTTTTTGCGTCTGCGCAGTCTGCCAGGCGAGCAGGCCCAGGTCGACTGGGCACACTTCGGTCATCTCGTGATCGGCCGCGCCCGCCGTCCGTTGATGGCCTTCGTCATGGTGCTGAGCTATTCGCGCCACATCTTCCTGCGCTTCTGCCTCAATGCGCGCATGGAGAACTTCCTGCGTGGCCACGTCGAGGCCTTTGAGGCGTGGCCCGGGGTCCCAAAGGTCATCCTCTACGATAATCTCAAAAGCGCCGTGCTGGAGCGCCAAGGTAACGTCATCCGCTTTCATCCCACCCTGTTCGAGTTTGCTGGACGCTACCGATTTGATCCGCGTCCTGTCGCCGTCGCCAGGGGAAATGAAAAAGGTCGGGTCGAACGTGCAATTCGATACATTCGCACCGGCTTCTTTGCGGCCCGCGAATTTGCTGATCTGGATGACCTCAATGCTCAGGCCGATGTCTGGTGCCGCGGCCTGGCGGCGGATCGACCCTGCCCCGAACAAAATGGCCTCAGCGTTCGCGAGGCCTTCGCCGCGGAAGCGCATCTTCTGATGAAGTTGCCTGACAACGCCTACCCACTGCTCGAGCGGGTGGCTGTCACCGCCGGCAAGACGCCGTATGTCCGTTTCGATCTGAATGATTATTCCATTCCCCACAGCCACGTGCGGTGCCCGCTCACCGTGCTCGCCGATCCAGACGAGGTGCGCATTGTCGACGGCCAGCACATCCTCGCCCGTCACCGACGCAATTACGACAAGGGCGCCCAGATCGAGGACGCCGCCCATGTTCAGGCCCTGGTCGAGCAGAAACATGCCGCCCGCCAGCACCGCGGCGCCGACCGCCTCTCTCATGCGGCGCCCGCCAGCAAGACCTTGCTGATCCGCGCCGCCGAGCGTGGCAGCAATCTCGGATCTATCACCGGAGCCTTGCTACGGCTCTTGGATCGCTACGGCGCCGCCGAGTTACAAGCCGCCATCATCGAGGCACTCGACCGCAACGTGCCTCACCCAAGCGCCGTCCGCCTCGCCCTTGAGCGGCGCCGCCATGAGCGCCAGCAGTTGCCGCCCGTCGCCGCCAATCTGCCTGACCATGTCCAGGCGCGCGACGTTGCCGTCCGACCGCCCAGACTCGAACTCTATGACCAACTTAAGAGGACGTCCGATGAATAACCTCGATGTCCTGCATGCCAGAGCCAAGGCGCTGGGCCTCCACGGCCTGCTCGCCCATTGGCACGACGCCACCGCCGCCGGATGGCTCCACAATCTCATCGAATGGGAGGAGCAGGAGCGCGCTCGCCGCAGCCTGGAGCGCCGCCTCAAGGATGCGCATATTGGCCGCTTCAAACCGCTCTGCGACTTCGATTGGGCGTGGCCAAAGCAATGCGACAAGCCCGCTATCGAAGCCTTGATGTCGCTCGAATTCCTCAACGACGCCACCAACGCAATCTTGGTCGGCCCCAACGGAATCGGCAAATCGACCCTGGCACAAAATATAGCCCATCAGGCCGTCATCCACGGTCACACCGCGCTGTTTACCACGGCAGGTCAATTGTTGGGGGACCTCGCCGCACTCGATAGCGATTCAGCGCTGCGACGTAGGCTGCGCCACTACGTCAACCCGACACTCCTGGTCGTCGATGAGGTCGGATATCTCTCCTACTCGAACCGCCATGCCGATCTACTGTTCGAGCTCATCTCGCGCCGCTATGAGCACAAGAGCACCCTGGTGACCACCAATCGTCCGTTCGCTGAATGGCGCGAGGTCTTCCCCACCGCGGCATGCGTCGCCTCCCTGATCGATCGCCTCGTCCATCACGCCGAGATCATCGCAATCGACGGCGAGTCCTACCGGCTCAAGGAGGCAACCGAACGCTCCGAGAAACGCGGACGTCAACGCCGCGGAGCCAAGACATGATTACCAAACAACCCGAGACCCGGCTCGGCCTGCCACTCACCATCAACTTCGAAATCCCGGCCTATTGGACCCCAGAACAAGCTCTCGCGGTATTCGAACTCCTCGACGACATCCGAGAACAAATCCGCGCTCACTACAGCGTCCAGCTGTTCGAGATCAGCCGCGAACAACATCTGCATGCCAGCACCGACGACGCCAACACCGAAGTCGACGATCAATCGTTCTGAACCCCCACAACCTGAAAAACAAAAGGGCTCCAAACGGAGCCCTTTCATATTCCAACGATGCGTCGCCGTCTTCTGTATGGTTCTTCACCGCCGACAACATCCAATGCATCCCGCAGTGACTCGCCTTCACCATGCCCGCCTAACGCTTTGGGATGAGGTAGGTGCGGGGTTTCAATAACTGCACCCGCATAACGAAGCCCAATGTCATCAAGGGCCGTAAGGAACGCCTTGGCGCTTTCGATGCAAGGATTGTGATAGGCCGTGCTGCTTTGGTTTAGTGTGATACCGAAGCTTGCCAAGGCGTTTTGGGCGTGCTGCTCGGCGAAAGAAACATCCCCGGCAGCAAACTGCTGTCTAAAATCTTGTATGAGGTCCCACAGCACATCCGCGTTAACATCCTCGCCATGTGGTCCGATTATCTC
>DATDGR010000023.1:0-7726 GCA_036521995.1 Terriglobia bacterium
GCGCCGGTGCGGCGGGAGGTGTGGCTGGCTGAGTGCCGCCCGGAGCCGAAGGGCCGTCCTCAGGGGCGCCGTGGGAGTCGCCGCCCTGGCCGCTCATGGGAGTGCTCGAAACCACTTCCCAGCGCTCCCTCTCAAGCCTGAGCCCGTAACGGACCTCGACGGAGAGCTGCGCGGACTGTTTGCTTTGGAACCTGACCAGCGCCTCGGCCGTGTCGCCTTTGAAGTTCACGCTTTCGATCTGAGTGTCGAAATTGCTGGAGATCAGGCTTCGATTCTGACGGAGGTGGTCCTGGATGGCCAGCTCCACTGCCCTCTTCGAATGCGTCCCCCAACCCACATTCCAAACCCCACAGGCTCCGAAGAGCGCTGCCGCGACCAGGCAAACGATCATCCGGCCGTTCGAGACGGGCGAATTGTGCATCGACACCTCTCCGCGCCACCCTATCTGAAGCGCGGGTCGTTGTCAAAGATCTCTTGCGCCCGCCGGACCTGATTGACGCCAGCCCAGCGAGCGCCGGGGAACGGAAATCCACCTTGACCCTGGCGGGCTTGCTCCTGTGAAGGAACGGCGTCAGAATAGGCCTGATGGCGAATTCTGATTTGACGTCCTTACAACTCGCGAATGGCCGCTTTGCCTCAGAAGGCGCTCCAGCGTCGCCGCGCCCGACGCGATTCCCGCGCCTGTTTTCTAGCCTCAGCTTCCGGGCGCGCCTGGCGCTGGTGATGTTCCTGACCATGGCTTGTACCAGCGCTGTTCTGGTGATCACGTATGTGCGCCAGGAAAATCGCGTCAAGGGGTACGTCACCGGCATCACCTCGAACCTGGTCACCATCAGCCAGGTGGCGCAATACGAGCAACAGATTCCTCCCAACGGGGATCCGAAACTCGCCCTGCAAGCCATCACGGATGCTCTGCACAAGGCCGGACTCAAGGTAGATGCCACTTCGGTAAGCGGTGAGGTGGTGGCCAGCACCGATCCCAAACAGCTCAAGAAGAAGATCAACCTGCACCTGAGAAAGAGGCCGGTGAAAGAGGACCCCTTTCACATCTCGGCCAGCCTGCCGGATATCGACCTCGATCCGGGGGCCCAGACCACGTATTCGGTTGAGTTTCCGGTGGTGCGGGGGCAGAAAGTACTGGGTTATATCGTGTTGCACGGCGTGGGCGACGAGGTGGACCAGCTTCTGCGCCACACGGATATGGTGCGGTCGGTCTGGATCATTATCACTCTGCTCGCCGGGTTATTTTTCGTAGTCTTCCTGGCCTTCAGCTTCACCCGGCCCATCAACACTCTGGTCAACGGAGCGACCCAGGTTGCTCAGGGAAACCTCTATGTGACCCTACCGGAAGCCGGTTCCGATGAGATGGGACGCCTCGCTCGCACCTTCAACGAGATGATCCAGAAGCTGCGCGAGAGCCGTCAGTTGCAGGAGCGCCTCAATGAGGCGGAGAAGCTTTCATTGCTGGGCCGCTTCGCTGGCACGATTGCCCATGAGGTCCGGAATTCGCTGAACTTTATCAACCTCAGCATCGACCAGATCCGCGCCAAATACCTGGGTGCGGAGCAGATGGAGGGTGCGGGGGCGCGTGAGATCGAACGTAACCTGGCCCGCGTAAAGGACGAGGTGGGACGGCTCAACCACCTGGTCAGCGAGTTTCTGGCCGCCGGCCGGCAGTCGCCTCCACAGTTCGCCTCCTACGATCTCGCGGCCTCGGTTGAGGAAGCCGTGGCGATTGTGGAAAAACAAGCTCACGCTCAGGGCATCTCGATTGCGGTCGAGCTGCCTCATGATCTTCCGACTCTCGAGGCCGACCCCGCGCAGATGAAGACGTGCTTCCTGAATATTCTCACCAACGCTGTACAAGCCATGCCCCAGGGCGGCCAGATTCATGTTTCGGCTTCGCTCCTGGCGAGGAACGGTCGCTCCGAGCGGATCCAACTCCGTTTCGCGGATACCGGCCCCGGCGTCCCCCGCCACGACCGGGAGAAGATCTTCGCGGCTTACTTTTCCACCAAGGCCACGGGCTTCGGCCTGGGTTTGGCCATCACAAGAAAGATCGTGGAGGACCACGGCGGCCGCATTTTCGTCGCCGACAGTGGAACGCCGGGCACGGTGATGGTGGTGGACTTGCCCATGGAAAGCCGAAGGTTGAAGTCCGAAGCCAGGAGCCAGGACGCGGTCGGCGTTCGGTAGCGTGCGAAGGCGGAAACGAGAGGCTGGATCTTTCGACCGAACTGACAGCTTGTTGAGAAAGGGTCTGGCCGTGTCATTCTGAGCGCAGCGAAGAATCTGCTTTTGCTCTTCCGCACGAACTCACTTCTTCGTCGCCTTCGGCTCCTCAGAACGACAGGCCGGACGGGTTCCGCCACAAGCTGTCAAAGAACCGGAAACCACGATGCCCGATTCATCCATCTTGATTGTCGACGACGAGCAGCGCCAGCGTGAGATCTACCGCGATATCCTCGATGGCGAGGGCTACGGGGCGGAGACGGCTCCGAGCGGCGAGGCGGCGTTGCGCCTGCTCGGCCAGAAGCGCTTCGATCTCGTCATCACCGATTTGAATCTCACCGGTATGTCGGGTGTCGAGCTCCTGGGGGCCATCGTTCAGGCCGACCCCACCGTGGCGGTGGTGCTGATCACGGGGTATCCGTCCATTCAGTCGGCCATTGACGCTACCAAGAAGGGTGTCTACGCCTATCTCGAAAAGCCCGTCGACCGGGAGCGCCTGCTCGGCGTGGTGGATGAAATTTTCCAGCATCTGGCCTCGCTACGCCAGACGATCATCGGTGATTCGCCGGCCACCAAGAGCATGCTTCGCCTGATCCTTAAGGTTGCGCCCACTTCGCACACCGTCTTGATCCTGGGTGAGAGCGGAACCGGCAAGGAGTTGGTGGCGCGCGAGATCCATAAACACAGCCCGCGTCACGACCAGCCATTCCTCGGGGTGAATTGCGCCGCGCTCACCGAGACGCTGCTCGAGAGTGAGCTCTTCGGCCACGAGAAAGGCGCCTTCACGGACGCGCACGCCCAGAAGAAGGGACTTTTCGAGCGAGCGCACCGCTCGACGCTTTTTTTGGATGAGATCGGCGACACGACGCTTGCCTTGCAGGCCAAGATTCTCCGCGCCTTGCAAGAGCGCGAAATCCTGCGCGTGGGCGGGACCGAAGCAATCAAGGTGGACGTCCGCATTATCACGGCCACCAACCGCAACCTGGAGCAGATGCTGAAGGAAGGCAAGTTCCGCGAGGACCTTTATTACCGGCTCAAGGTGATCCCCGTTGTCTGCCCGCCGCTCCGCGAGCGCCGGGAAGACATCGAGGCGCTGGCTCTACACTTTATGCGGCGCGCGGCGCTCACCTCAGGACGCAAACTGGCAGGAATCTCCCCCGAGGCGCTCGAAGCCTTGGAGAACTGCTCCTGGCCCGGCAACATCCGGCAGCTCGAGTGGGCCCTCGAACGCGCCGTGCTGCTGGGCGAGACGGAGCAAATCGAGATCGAGGACCTACCGCCGGAAGTTCTGGAAACAGCTCCCACACCAGTGCACCAAGCTGTCGGAGGCGCTGCCTCACCCGGTGGGGTTACCGCCGCGCCCGCCCGTGAGGCCGGCTCCGACCCCATCATCCCGGAGGGCTCCTGGGAAGAGCACGAAAAGGCCAAGATCGTGGAGGCGCTGCAGCGCACCAACTGGAACATCACCCGCGCCGCGCAGTTGCTGGGGATGACCTTCCGCACGCTTCAGTACCGCCTGGAGAAGTTCGGGATTAAGAAACCATGAGGATTGACTGATTGGATTGGGGCGCGACTGCCGACCGGATGATATCCGTCTTGGTTGAGCCGATGAGGCGATAAGTCAATGAGTCAATTCGTTAGCGAGTTCCCGCGCTCTCTTGGGGCTCGCCGGGCTGAGCTTGAAATAGCGCGCGAGCGGCTGTGCGATCAATTGGAAGCTGCGCGGGCCCATGCCGGCTTCGCTCCGACCGGCAGCGTCGAGAAGGCCGGGAGCGTTGAAGGTGTTGAGAGGGCCCAGACGGCTGGCTGGTCCGTGGCCGAAGTGACTTATCATCTTCACCTCTCCGAGAACTCCATCGCGCGCATGCTCCGGAAGATGCTGGTATCGGGCGAGCGCGGCGAAGCAGCGAGCGACGAACGGCTGCTCGAGGAGTGGGAGCGGATTCGAACCTTGGTCGGGTCGCGAGTGCCCAAAATGCAAGCGCCGGAGCGCGTGGTTCCCAAAGATCCGCCGGGTCTCGAACAGACACTCGGTCTGCTGGGCTACTCCCGCCGTCAGCTCCTTGAAGTGATCGCCGGCGTCGCCGATCAAGACCTTGCGTCTATTTACGCGCCGCATCCGCTCAAGCCGCTCGGCACCCTCGCCGGGTCAAGTTGGCTGAGCGTGATCGCCTTCCACGATTTGCGCCACGCCGAGCAGATCCGCGAGCTGGGTGCCGGCTCGTCGCCGGAAAGCACCACCGCCCGCTAAGCGCCAGCTCCTTTAGCGATGGGCGCGTCCACCAGGTTGCCCCACTCGGTCCAGCTTCCATCGTAGTTGCGCACGTTCCGGAGACCCAGCAGGTACTTCAGGACGAACCAAGTGTGAGAGCTGCGCTCGCCGATGCGGCAGTAGGCGATGGTCTCCTGATCCGGTTTGACGGCGGCATAGAGTTGAGCCAGATCGTCGTAGGACTTAAAAGTGCCGTCCTCGTTGGCCGCCTTGGCCCAAGGCACGCTGAGGGCTCCCGGGATGTGCCCGCCGCGCTGCGCCGTCTCGGTCATGCCGGGCGGCGCGATAACCTTGCCGCTGAACTCATCAGGAGAACGTACGTCCACCAGGTTGATCCTCTGGCTGTCGAGCGCCTGGAACACCAGGTCGCGCTTGGCGCGGACCGAGGCGTCTGGGTCGCTGGCCTTGTATGCCGTGCGCGCGAAGCTGGGCACGTCCGTGGTAAAAGGCCGTCCTTCGAGCTCCCACTTCTTGCGGCCCCCGTTCATCAGCTTCAGGTCAGGGTGGCCGTAATACTTGAGCTGCCACAGGGCATACGCAGCAAACCAGTTGTTGTTGTCGCCGTAGAGCACCACCGTGGTGTCGCGCCCGATGCCGGACTGGCTCAGCAGCTCTTCCAATCGCGGCTTGCTGAGCAGATCGCGCCGGACGTTGTCCTGAAGCTGTGAGGTCCAGTTCCAGGCGATAGCGTTTTGGATGTGGCCTTTCTCATAGGCGGTGGTGTCCACATCCACTTCCACTAACCGCACCTTGGGATCGCCGGTGTGGGCTGCCACCCACTCCGTGCTCACCAGAACTTCGGGATGTTTGTACTCACCCATGCAAATCCTCCTCTGATCGGCTTTGTTGAGATTAAAATCGAGAATGTTTACCCTGCCAGATGGGCAGGGTTCAACAGGAGCAACAAAGGACAGCCTGTCGCCTGACCGGTCGGGGCGCATACGCTGCGGCAAACTTCATACTATTCATATACCACGATTGGCCCAGGCTTTGCAACGCCGGAAAGCAATGCACTCAGGATACAATCAGGCTGCCTGGCTTGCCGACCACTCGCCGAGGGAGCCAGAAGCAGGCGCTCCTGGACGGGAATCGGGCAGGATCACCGCGGCATCGAATCGACGAGGAGGAATGAAGACATGGAGAAGCGAAAACTCGGAAATTCCGGAATAGAAGTTTTCCCGCTAGCTCTCGGAGGCAACGTTTTTGGATGGACCGCGGAGGAATCCGCTTCGTTCAAAGTGCTGGACGGATTTGTGGCCGCGGGCTTCAACCTCATCGACACCGCCGACATGTACTCCACCTGGGTTCCGGGCAACCGGGGCGGCGAGTCGGAGACGATCATCGGGAAATGGCTGAAGCGCAGTGGGAATCGCGGCAAGGTCCTGATTGCCACCAAGGTGGGTCTGGACATGGGGCCGGGCAAAAAAGGGCTATCGAAGGCTTATATTCTTGAGGCGGTGGAAGCCTCGCTCAAGCGCCTGCAGACCGACACCATCGATCTCTATCAATCCCATATCGATGATCCCGATACGCCTCTGGAAGAGACTCTCGAAACCTACCAAGAGCTCATCCGGCAGGGAAAGGTCCGGGCCATCGGCGCTTCCAACTATGGTCCCGAACGGCTCACCGAGGCCTTGCGCGTCAGCCGGGAGCGCGGATATCCCCGCTACCAGAGCCTGCAACCGCACTACAACTTGTACAATCGCGCCGACTACGAGACCAGGCTGGAAGCGGTCTGCCAGCAAAACGGCCTGGGCGTCATCCCCTATTTCTCGCTGGCCAAAGGGTTCCTCAGCGGCAAGTACCGCTCCGAGAGCGATCTCGGGAAGAGCCCGCGTGGCCAGGGCGTGAAGGAGTATATGAACGATCGCGGATTCCGCATCCTGAACGCCCTCGATCAGGTGGCGAAGAGCCATCAGTCCAACCCGGCGCGAGTCGCGCTGGCCTGGCTGATCGCCCGGCCCAGCATCACGGCGCCGATCGCGAGCGCCACCAACCTGGAGCAATTGAATGACCTCATCGAGGCCACGCGGCTTCGGCTGGATCATGCCTCTATCGAGATCCTGAACCAGGCAAGCGCCTACACGGCCTCGGCCGGCGCGTGACCGCCGTTGGTTCTGACAGGCTGTTTTCGGTCAGTCCGGGAAAGGGAGAGACGGGTGCGATTCAGCGAACCAGCGCCCTGGAGGCAACAGGGTTCCTTCGAGGGCGAGCATCCTGGCTTTAGTGGCTGCTCCCCCGTGAGCGGAGAATCCTCCGGGCTGGCCGCCGGAGGCCAGAACCCGATGACAAGGGATGATGAGGGGAACGGGATTCGCTCCCAGAGCCTGTCCCACGGCCCGGGCGGCCTTCGGCTCGCCCAGGGCGCCGGCAAGCTCGCCGTAAGTCTTGGTATGTCCCGCCGGGATTTCCCGAGCTGCTTCGTAGACCCGACGAGCGAATGGACCGGCGCCGTCTAGCGCCACGGTGACGTCCCGAAACTCTTGCCTGCCGCCGCCGAGGTGTTGGCGCACGCGTTCGATCACCTCCGCGATTCGAGGCGGAGGCAGGGCGGGCCGCGCGCCGGAGTGCCGCGCAATCCTCGATTCCGTTGTCTTCGGAGTGGCTTCAGGAAGTTGAAGGAAGGTCACGGCCGGAGGAGCGCCTGAATCGTCCGGCTCCCGCCAGGCAATACCGCACCAGCCCAGTGACGTCTCGAAGAGACAATACCCGCCTTCCGCCATGTGGATAGTTTATCGCGATTTCAATCCGCCGTGACAGCGGGTCCTGGTGTCACTTGAAAATGACACCCGCAAGTAGCGCCGCCCTGATTTTGACCGGAGGGACCAAGACCGCCAGCTGTCATTCTGAGTCGCCAGCAGGCGACGAGAATCCCGGCATTATTACAAATGCTGAGATCCTTCACTTCGCTCAGGATGACAGTGGCGTCGCGCTGGCCCAGAGCGCAGTTCTGCCCGTGCCACCCCAGGAGGCACGGGGAGTGGAACTACACCGTGAAACCACAATTGTAAGGTTGTTCTTGCGTGATCCCTGGCTGACGTCCACTTGTTTTAGGCTGACACTTATGCCCTGTCAAGCCAGGGTCGAAAATCCCGCGCTCATGTTGCATTCGGCTGTTGAGATCTGGCGGGTTCGATTCGATATCCGAGGCTCCGGAGTTCCCGGATCATTCTTGCAGCGCGCCTTTGCTTCGACTTTTTGCTGACAGCCGGGCCTCGTTCC
>DATDGR010000024.1:0-19879 GCA_036521995.1 Terriglobia bacterium
ACGGGCTTAACCGCAGCAATCAGCGCCAGCCAAACGCTGTCGCCCGATCGCCGGGACCCCTCATTCATACCTCAACGCCACCATGGGATCCACCTTCGTGGCCCTCCGCGCCGGGATGTAGCTCGCGAGCAGCGCCACAGCGGTCAGCACGAGTGAAACTACGGCGAAGGTTGCAGGATCGGTGGGCTTCACGGCGTACAATAGGCCGGCAAGAAGTCGGCTCAAGGCGAACGCGCCCGCCAGCCCAATGGCGACTCCAACGAACGCCAGGGCCAATCCCTGGCCGACAACCAGCTTCAGCACTTCGCCGCGTTCTGCGCCCAAGGCCATGCGAATGCCGATTTCATGCGTGCGCTGCGTGACCGCGTAGGAGATGACGCCGTAAATCCCGATCGCGGCTAACATGAGCGCCAAACCGGCGAAGAGGCCTAGCAAGACCATCGAGAAGCGTCGACTGGCCAGCGAGTGCGAGACGATCTGTTCCCCTGTTATGACTTGGGTAACGGGCACCTCCCGATCAAGGTCGTGGACCACACGCCGCAGCGAAGGCGCAAGGCTCAAAGGATCAGAATCCGTTCGCACGACCATGCACATTCCTGAGTCGGGGCCGTCCAGGTAAATGTCCAGTTGTGGCTGACTGGCCAGCCCAAAGTCCCGGACGTCGCCCACTACCCCGACGATCGAGAACCAGGAGGGCTGCGGCCCCTCAGCACCCAAATTAATCCTCCGGCCGACCGGGTCTTCATTCGGAAAGATGCGGTGCGCCATCGTTGTATTGATGATGATCACTTGCTGCTTCTCTTCGCCCCAACTTCGGAAGTTGCGGCCCTTCACGAGTGGAATGCCCATCGCGCGAAAGTAATCGAGGTTGATCAAGCGCAGTTCAGCCACGGGAAGTGTCCCTTGAGTTGAAGGCGAGCTTCTCTCTAAGCCGAATCGCGTCTTATTAGCGGACTCAGGGCCGAGCGGGAAGTAGTTAATCAAGCCCACGGCCTCGACACCTGGTAGCGCCCTCAGGCGATCGGATACGTGCTCGTAGAACTGATCCGGGCTGGGATACCTGGATGGGGATAGATCGATTCGCGCCGTGAGGACATTCCGTGGGCTAAAGCCCGGGTCAACTCCCAAAAGGCGCACGAAGCTCTTGATCAGCAGCCCCGCACCCACCACCAGGATCAACGCCAATGCCACCTGGACCACCACGAAACAACTGCGCAAGCGATTGTGACGGTGACTCGGAGATGTCCGAGCACCCTCTTTAAGCGCACCGTTAAGATCGAGCCTCGAAGACTGAAAGGCCGGAACCAAGCCGAAGACGAGGCCCGTGAGAATGGAAATCACCGCTGAGAATGCAAGCACGGGACCGCTGATGGCGGCGCCCTCCAGGTGAGGAACGATGGCGGGGCCGATCCTCACCAAGGCGTCGCGCCCCCAGAAGGCCAAAAGCAAGCCCAGGGTGCCGCCAAGACTCGATAGCAGAGCGCTTTCAGTCAGCAACTGTCGCATCAGTCTGCCGCGCCCTGCGCCGAGGACGGCGCGCAGGGCCATCTCTTTTCCTCGTGCCGAGGCGCGAGCGAGCAGCAGGTTGGCCACATTGGCGCAGGCGATCAGGAGCACCAAACCTGTAGCTCCGAGGAGGATCAGCAGAGCTTCCTGCGCACTTCCCAAAAGCTCCTTTCGAAGCGGGACCAGGGTTACTCCCCAACCTGCGTTCGTCTTCGGGTATTCCTCGTCGAGGCGCCCGGCAATGGTGCTCATTTGGGCCTGGGCTTCTGCCAGCGTGACTCCCGCTTTAAGCCGGGCCACAACTTCCAGCGGATGATAAACTCTGCTCGTCAACTCATCGGTACCCATCTGACCGAGGGGCATCCATAAATCAGCCCAGTCAGGAAACCGGATCCCAGGAGGCATCACGCCTACCACGGTGTAGCTCTTGTCATTGAGGGTGATCGCGCGTCCCACCATGCTCGGGTTTGAGCCAAACACTTGCTGCCAGAGTGCGTGGCTCAGGATAACGATAGGCTCGGCGCCGCGTTTATCCTCTGCCGGAACGAAGGTGCGTCCGAGGCTCGCCTTCACACCCAGCAGGCCGAACAGATTGGCGGAAACGAACGTACCTTGAGTGCGCTGCGGCTCGCCCTGGCCGGTCAGAGTGAATCCGGTGGCGATGCGATAAGCTCCGATCGCTTCGAAGGCGTGATTCTGTTCCTGCCAGTCCCAAAAGTTGGGAACTGATGCCCAGACCTTTGGGAACTGGCGATAGGTCTCCCAGACCTTAGCGAGACGGGCGGGATCCTTGTACGGGAGGGAACGCAGCAGGACAGCATGCACAACGCTGAAGATGGCAATGTTGGCGCCGAGGCCCAGGGCCAGCGTGAGAATCGCCATTGCCGCAAATCCCGGACTGCGCCTCAGTTGCCGGAGTGCATAGCGAACATCTTGGGCTAGCGTCTCGATCATGGGCAGCCCTCTCTGGTCGCGATAGCTTTCCTTCACCTGCTCGACTCCGCCGAAACTCCGCAGGGCCGCGTAGTGGGCCTCTGCGGCTGATATACCCCGGCGCACATTCTCGTCCACCAGCATCTCGAGGTGCGTGCGCAGCTCGCTTTCGAGATCCTGTTCGAGGCGCTCCCCACGAAACGGCGCGAACAGACGAGAAATCAAGGTGTGTAGACGAGTCACTTCAATCACTCAATCACCCGATGATGTCACTCATATCTCAGCGCCACCATCGGGTCCACACGAGACGCCCGCCGCGCCGGAAGGTACCCGGCCAGGACCGTCACGACCGCCATCACCGCGATTGCGACCAAAACGGTCAGCGGATCGGTGGGCTTGAGCCCGTAAAGCATCGTCGCAATCAGGCGGGAGGCCGCCCAGGCTGCCGGTACTCCGGTCACGATCCCGAGACCAGCCAGAGTTATCGCCTCTCGGAGCACCATCCGAAGAATCTTCGCCCGTTGGGCGCCAAGCGCCATGCGAATGCCGATTTCGTTGGTTCGCCGCGCTACGGCGTAGGACATCATGCCGTAGAGGCCCACACAAGCGAGCACGAGCGCCAGGAGCGCGAAAAAGCTCGAAAGCCTGGCAAACAGCCGTTCCTGAAACGTGGCTTGGTCGATCTGCTCGCTTTGAGTTATCACGTCGCGCATGGGAACATTTCTGTCCAGGTTCTGAACCACCTGCCGAACCGCAGGAATAAGATTCCGGGGATCGCCTGCCGTGCGAACTTCGAAGGTCATGAATTCCAGGATGTCGAGATGCTGAGCGTACGGGAAGTAGATGGTGGGCGGCGGCTCCTCGCGCAACTCGCCATATCGGGCATCACCTACCACGCCCACGATGGCAATTTCCGCGTTCTTCGCAGCGTCAAAACCGAACCGGCGTCCGATGGGACTGCCCCCTCCCAGGTAGCGGCGGGCAAAGATGCTGTTCACGACGGCAATTCTAGGCGCCCCTTCGATGTCGGCGGCCTCGATGATTCTTCCGAGGAGCAGAGGAATCCGAAACGTCTCAAAGAATCTCGGACCCACGTAGTGGGTGTAGACGTCGGAGGTCCCGCCCCTCTCGCCCGGCTTCGGGACATATCCCTGGATGAAGACATCCGAACCGCCCCTGCCGTCGTTGATCAGCGCGTGGCGGGAAAGCGTGGCGGAGCGCACGCCGGGAATCGCCTCGATGCGGCGCTGCATTTCCTCGTATAAGGTTGCCGTGCGCTGGCCGTTATAGCCCGCTCGCGAGGCGTCAACCGTGAACAAGAGCAGGCTGCTCCGATCGAAACCGATATCTTCCGTCTCCAGGTTGCGCAACGTGCGTACGAATAAGCCCGCGCCGACCAGCAACAACACGGCCATCGCGGCCTGCGCAACTACCAGCGCCTTCCCGAGTCCGATTCGCATTCTCCCGCCGCGCCGGCCGCTTCCGGTGATCCTGCCCGTACCTTCTTTAAGGGCCGGCGTCAAGTCCAGCCGGGTGCCGCGCAAGGCTGGAGCGAGTCCAAAGAGGATTCCGGTGGCCAGCGAAACGAGCACGGTAAAGCCGAGCACGCGCAGATCGGGTGAGACGGAGATCTGAATCGGATCGCCGCCACTGGACATGAACTTGAGGAGTACACCGCTCGCCCAATAAGCGAGAATCACGCCGCCACCGCCGCCGGCCGCCGCCAGCAGCACACTTTCGGTGAGCAACTGGCGGACGAGTCTCCGCCGGCCCGCGCCCAGCGCCAGCCGTACCGCGATCTCTTTCTGGCGCCACTCCGCCCGCGCCAGCAGCAAATTGGCGACGTTCGCGCAAGCGATCAGGAGGACAAGTGCTACGAGAGACATCAACACCTTAAGCGGCTGCGAGAACTCGCGCCGCAGCGCGTCCAGGCCGCCACTCGCGGGTTCCAACTGGGTCGTCGGAGGCTGGAGCGACGTGTCCGGGCGCCGTTCCGCAGGCGGCAGGGGTTCGATTCCCGCAGCTTCCTGCCGCACGATGACGTCCAGGGAGGCACACGCCTGCTGCGCGGTAACGCCCGGCTTGAGCCGGCCCATCATCAGCACCCACCATTCCGTGCGCGCTGTGAACACCGATTCACCTTTAGGCAGCCAGACGCTCCAACCCGGGTCAACTTCCGAGTGGGTGCTGAGAGGTATCCAGGCGTCGGTGGGCCGCCCGGCCTGGAGCCCGAAATACTCAGGCGCGCTCACGCCAATGAGGGTAAAGGGAACGTTATTGACGGTGATCGCCTTGCCTACCACAGACGGGTCGCGTCCGAACCGGCTGGTCCAATACGCGTAGCTGATCACCGCCACCGGTGCCGCGCCCGTCTTGTCATCGGCGGGCACGAAGGTGCGGCCAAGAGCGGCGCCGACTCCCAGGGTGGAGAAATAGTTTCCCGAAACGTATTCACCCTTGGCCAAGCCGGAAAGCCCAGAGGCAATAACGTTTAGGCGTTGGTCAGCCTCCGCAAATCCCAGCACATCGGAGAAGGCATTGTTGCGCGCCCGGATGGCTCGATAGATCGCGTAAGAGAAAGACGTGCCGATGTCGCGGCCCATTTTGTCCTGCCAGGAATGACCGTCGTACCCTCGAATCGCGTACGACTGGCCCTTGGAGACCCAGTTCAACAGCACGAGCTGCTCCGGCTGGCGGACAGGAAGCATCGTTAGCATCACGGCATCGATCAGGCTGAAAATCGCGGTGTTGGCTCCGATCCCGAGCGCAAGAGAAAGGATGACCACGGCCGTAAAGCCGGGCGACTTGGCCAGCATCCGAAAGCCGTAGCGAACGTCTTGCATCAGCGTCTCGATCATGGGCAAACCTCGTTGCTCGCGATAGAGTTCCTTAACCTGCTCCAAACCGCCGAAGCTCCGCAAGGCCGCATATCGAGCCTCGTCGGGCGGCATGCCTCGGCGCACGTTCTCCTCCACCAGCATCTCGAGGTGCGCGCGTAATTCTTCGTCCAGGGTTGCTTCGAGACGCTTCCGCCCCACCAGCGCGCGGCAGCGTGCAGCGGCGACTTTCAACCAGCTCATTCCATCACCAATCGCAGATCGTCAATCGCTCAATCAGCCAATCGTCCGATCACTCAATCACCCGATGGCTCTGATCGCCCGATACCCTCACTCATGTCTGAGCGCAGTCATCGGATCCACCGTGGTGGCCCTGCGCGCGGGAAGGTACGCCGCAAGCAATGCGGTGCCCGTGAGCAGCAGGGGCAACACAATCAGGGTCACCGGATCTCTTGGGCGAACGCCATACAGAAGGCTTGAAATCAGCTGTGTCAGGCCCAGCGCCACGATGATTCCGGCTCCGACGCCGGCCAGGGCAAGACGCAGCGCTTCTCCGAGCACCAGCCGCAAAATCTCGCGCCGGGTCGCTCCGAGCGCCATGCGGATGCCAAACTCGTGCGTGCGGCAGGAAACCGAATAAGAGATTACGCCGAATATTCCCGCCGCGGCGAGGGTGAGGGCGATAGCGCCGAACAGGCCGAGCAACCAGGTGCGAAGGCGGGTCGGGGTAAGCGACGCATCGACGGCCTCCGACATCCACTGGATGTCGGTCACCGGCAAGTCCCGATCCACCTCGTGCACCTTTTGCCGGATCGCATGAGCTGCAGCGTCAGCGCTCGATGAGGTCTTGACCACCAGACCGACGCCCCATAACGGAGCCTGGGCAAACGGCACGTACATCATCGGCCCCGGAGCCTGATTGAGCGCAGCATCCCGCACGTCTCCCACGACTCCGACGATCTCCCGTCTGACGTCGCCATCGGGTGGGAACCCGAAGATGAGCTGCTGCCCCAGGGGATCACGATGCGGAAAGTAAATCCGGGCGAGCTCTTCACTGATGATTGCAACCTGCGGCGTGGACACCTCATCTTGCTGGCTGAAATAGCGCCCGCGCATGAGGGGAATGCCCACCACGTGGAAGTAGTTCGGACTCACCGAAACGTAGTCGGCAGTGCTGATCCTGCCGGCGGGCAAGGCGGGAGCGTTTGCAATCCGGAAGGGCAGATTAGCGCAGCCGTCAGCCAGCGGCATCGGAAGAGCAATGGCCGTATCGCGCAGGTCCGGTTCGGCCTGGACCCGTGCCAGCACTTCATTTGAAAACGCTATCCACTGTTGTGGTGTCGAGTACTGAAATCGTGGCAGCGGCACTTCAGCCTTCAGAATCTTCCGCGTATCGAAACCGGGGTTGACGGACAGCAGCGCGGCGAAGCTGCGGATGAGCAAGCCCGCTCCCACCAGGAGCACCATCGCGAGTGCGACTTCCGCCGTGACCAGCAAGTTGCGCGCCCGCCGCCGGCCCTTTCCTTCGCCCGGTCGCCCGGCGCTCTCCTGAAGCGTTGTCTGAAGCCGGGGATCGGCGGCGAACAGGGCCGGCGCCACTCCGAAAAGGAGGCTGGCCCCGAGGGAAAGAAAAAGGGCAAACACCAGCACTGATCCGTCCACTCGAATGGATTCCGCGTGAGGAAGGCCCGCCGGCAGCAGTCCGCTCAGCCCTTGAACGCCCCAGAAAGCCAGAGCGATGCCCACGGCAGCACCGAGCAGACCGAGCACAGCGCTCTCGGTCAGCAACTGGCGCAGGATTCGGGTCCGTCCTGCCCCCAGGGCCGCTCTTACGGCAAACTCTTTGGCGCGGGAAGTTGCGCGTGCCAGAAGAAGATTAGCCACATTGGCGCACGCGATCAAGAGCACCAGCCCGACCGCGGCCAGTAACACGAGGAGCGCGGCCGGCGTGGCGTTGTAGGTCATCGCGTTTCGTAGAGATGCGGTACGAATCTTCCACCCGTCGTCCCCCGGCCGATACTGCTGGGCCAGCCGGGGGCCGAGTGCATCCATTTCCGCCTGGCCCTGCGCCGCGGACACTCCCGGCTTCAGCCGCGCGATAGCGGTGAACCAATGCCCGCCCGGGCGCTTGGTGACCGGACCGAACGCAGGGTCTTGAACCACCGGGATCCAAAGCTGCCCCCCACGGCCGTCGAGCACGAATCGAAAATTGGGTGGCATCACTCCAACCACTGTGAAAGACCGCTTGTCCAGGTCGATGGTCCTCCCGATCAGGTCCGGGTCCGCGCCGAAACGGCTGCGCCACAATCCGTCGCTGAGCACCGCCACCGGGGCCGCGCCCTGCTCGTTGTCCTCAGGCAGAAATGTGCGGCCCATCAGAGGCGGCACGCCCAGAACCAAGAAAAAGTCCGCCGTCACGTCGCCTACCTTCACCACCATGGGTTCGCCCCCGCCAGTCAGCGTGAGCTCGTGCCCTTGAAGCGCAGCCATTCCGCTGAAGACGTGATTCTGCCTCCGCCATTCCAGGAACTCAGGGTAGGAGCAGCCGCTCCCCCCGATGCCCGCCCGGTCGTTGGCCTCGAACACTCTGACCAATTGGCCGGGACTGGCAAAGGGCAACGGCTTCAACAGCACGGCGTATACCACGCTGAATATGGCCGTATTGGCGCCGATGCCCAGGGCCAGGGTAAGAATTGCCACCGCCGCGAATACCGGATTCCGGCGCAGCTGGCTGAGACCGGAACGAATGTCCTGAGCCAATGTCTCCATGACGGGTAACCCCCTCTGATCGCGATAGTCTTCCTTCACCTGATCCACGCCCCCAAAGCTTCGCCAGGCCGCGTAACGCGCCTCATCCGATGACACGCCTCGGCGCACGTTCTCCTCCGCCAGCATCTCGAGGTGGGTGCGCAGTTCCTCGTCGAGTCGGCGCTCGAGCGGGCGCTTGCGAAACAGTCCGTAAAGGCGTGAGTTCAGAACCCGAAGCCAGGTCATTCCAATTGCTCCCTCGCCACTCAATCGTCCGTCAGCCGGCCGCTTCGCCCTCGAGCATCCGAGCGATCATGCCTGCCATCCGCTCCCAGCTCTCAGCCTCCCGGGCGAGCTGTTTCTTACCGGCCCTGGTGAGCGTGTAATACCGCGCCCGCCGGTTGTTGTCCGATGTGCCCCACCTGGAGCTGATCCAACCCTTCTGTTCCAGGCGGAGCAGCGCCGGGTAAAGCGTGCCCTGATTGAGATGCAACAGGTTTTCGGAGACCTGCTCGATGCGCCGTGCGATGCCGTAACCGTGCAGAGGGCCGAGCGTGTCCAGGGTCTTGAGGACCAGCAGGTCAAGCGTCCCCCGCAAAATGTCTTCGCGTCCGGTCATGGGCACTCCTTTTGGCTTTCAACAGGAGCATAACGCGATCTTCTGTAGGAAGTCAACAGGAATTTGTCAGGTGGATTCCGGGTTGCGGGATGTGACCATGCGAGTCCGGGGCTTGCTGCCGGTCGGACGAATCGGTTTCCCATCAGGAACCCGGAGGAGTCATAATGGGAAAGGCAGGCTGACCGTGCGCTGCCAACGGAATCGATAGCTGCCTAATGGAGGGAACATGGAAAGAAACAAGCGATGCCTGACGCTACAGATTGCCATGGCGGTTGTTTTCTCAAGCCTTCGGCTGCTGGCAACCAGCCCTCAGGCTGCGGTGACGGACGACCACACCATCATCTCCGGGATCGAGGAAAAACTGTTTCAGGATTCGGCGCTGAAGCAGCGCGATATTCACGTGAACTGCAAGGAGGGGGTGGTGACGCTGTCGGGCACCGTCAACACACGGCTGGAGAAGTCGGCCGCGGAGCGAATCGCCAGCCAGGAGCCGGGTGTGCAGCACGTGATCAGCCAGCTCAAGATCGCGGGCGCTGCTCCCGCCCCGCCCCCTCCGCCCAACAAACCGGTGGTGCACCACGTGACCATTCCGGCCGGCACGGTCGTGACCGTGCGGATGATCGACGCCATTGACGCCAAAACGAACCAGCCCGGCCAGGAATTTGCCGCCACGCTGGATTCGCCCATCGTACACGGCGACCGCGTGGTGATTCCCAAGGGCGCCGAGGCGCGCGTGCGGCTCGTGAATGCAAAACAGTCCGGGAGGATGAGTGGAAGTTCGCAACTCGAGGTTCAGTTGATCGCTCTGACCTCGAACGGAACCACCTATCAGGTCAGCACGGGATCGGCCGTACAAACCGGTTCGTCCCGGGGCAAGAGTACGGGGAAGCGAGTCGGGGTAGGCGCTCTGGCTGGCGGTGTGATCGGGGGCATCGCAGGGGGCGGCAAGGGTATGGCGATCGGAGCAGGCGCCGGGGCTGCGACGGGAGGCATCGTTCAGGCGGTGACGAAGGGTCCCCAGGTGAAGATACCGTCTGAAACCAAGCTCGACTTCACCTTGAAGACAGCACTGACGGTCAAGGTTCCGGCGCCGGCGAAGGCTCAATGAGCCGGCGAGTGCAGCCAGAGCCGCTCCGCGCTTCCACTTTGAGGAAGGGTTCTAATGCTCCTTTCGAGGGGGCCTTTCATAGCCTGCGACCAGACGCGCCACGGTGATGGCAACGTAAAACACGCCGGTCGCCGCTTCAAGAGCTGCAAATATGCGTGCCACTGGACTTATGGGTACGATGTCGCCGTATCCCAGGGTGGTCAATGTAACCAGGCTGAAGTACAGGTAAGCATGGTGAGGAACTTGAAGGGGTGAAGGACCGCCTGTGAGCGCAAAGGAACCTGGATAAACCACATCAATCAACCTGTAAATGGTCATCCAGAACACCGCCAGCATGAGGTAGAGACTCACTGAAGCGTAAAGGCGCCCACTGGTCACGGAGCCGCCCTGGCCCAGGTACGAAAAGAGCCCAACCGACAGGAAACCGAAGAAGCCTATCAAGAGTGCTCCCTGCGCGATGACGATCAGGCGAATCGGGTAAAAGTGGACGGCAGCCGTCGCCAGCAAGCAAGAAACTGCCAGAAGAATGGCGGGCCATTGAGAGGTCGCTGCTGCCGACAGTAACACGGCGGCCGCAAGCAGGGTCGTAAAGATCGACACCAGGAGAATTACCTCGCCGATCCGATTTCCTTCCAGGAATGGAATCAACAGGATGTATGTGAGGAGCGACACCAGCAGGAAGAGAGAGTGCCGATCGCTGATGACCGTGGTCACGTCGTCTGATCTCTCGATAGACAGAAGTCCTTAGCCGTCGATCGCAGGTGAACGCCAACCCGACGTTGTCTTAAGCTCGGTTGGCATCTTGCTGTGGCCATCGTGAGTGAAGCCGCATCACCTGGGACTCGCGCCACCCATCTTGCTTGTGGACAGTTCCTAGCGCAACTGTCAGTTTTGCCAGTGGACTGGCGGCGTGCCTTGCTCCCACAATGACTTGCACATTGCTGCGGTGCAGGCCACGGCGTTTCGTGTCGAGGAGGTGCAGCGATGCGTTGCAGGGATTGGCGCTGGGCGGCGGCCGCAACGGTAGCCTTGGCGCTCTTGGCGGCGCCCGGCCGGGCCCAGGAACATACCAAGCCGGCGGAGAACACCAACGAGCAACTCAATGTGAATTGGCTCTACGGATCCTATGTTCCCAAAGAGGTCCCCCTGCGGGCGTTGACGTACCACGAGAGACTCAAGCTCTATGTCAAACAGTCGTTCACCACGCCGGGCATCTATGTGAAGACGGCTCTGTTTTCGATTGGGGACCAAATCGATAATAGCCCCCCCCAATGGGGAAGCGGGCTCGACGGTTACGCCCGTCGCGTGGCCTCCCGCGAGGGGCAGTTCGTGATTCAGAATACTTTTTCCGCGTACGGCAACGCGCTTCTGCTGTATGAGCCGCGCTACGACCGCTGCCGCTGCGACGGATTCTGGCCGCGAACTCGTCACGCCCTGCTGCGGAACTTGGTTACCTACAACCGGACCGAAAAAGAACTGCGTCCCCAGATTCCGCTTTACGTGGCGGCATTCGGCGCAGGAGTTGTTGCCGGCACGTGGCAACCTGGCAAGCAGGACCTGGTGGCCGACGGCTACCGCGGCGCCATCGCCCAGGTAGGGTTCGGGTTTGCCGCGAATTGGATCGGCGAGTTTGCACCCGAAATCACGCGCGTTCTGCGACGGAAGAAGGCGGGAGGAAGCAGCGCGGGGCGGGATTGAGCGCCGCTCCCGCTCCGGCGCTCTGGCGGGACCGCTCGCATCCGTTGTGGTTTCCGCGGGTGATGGGCCCGTTACGATTTCCCTCAGCTTATTCTTAAGCAGCCTTGCGCCGCCGGCTCGACGCTATCCCTTGCCGTGTGTGTGAGATAGGTCAGTGGCTTCATCGTCCTAGCCTATCCTGTGGGGGCTTACAAGGCAATATGTGAGCCCGAGTCGGCAGGAAACATTATGCTTGACAAAGCCCTCAAGTTAAGCAGATTCTTAATGGAAGTTTCGGTTTCAGACATCTCCCAAGGGAATAACTCATCGAGTCAATGACTCAATTCTTGGGGTTTCACCTGAGCGAGAATGCCGGTGGAGAATGCGAACAGAAACTCCCTGGACTGTCAATTCTGACAGTTCCTTTTGACTCCGCAGGTCGATAGCATTTTGAAGTGAGAGTGCGGTAAAGGCGAAGTCGACTCATGTGCGGAAGATGCTTGAGTCTCTCTCCATTAAGAGAACGGGTTGGATCCCTTGCGGCTCCTTTTCGCTCTTCGCAAGGTCGCGCTCATCCGAAGGAGGGTAGATAACTATGACCATAAAACGAATGTACTGCCTGACTGCAGCAGCTCTTTTGTCGGTCGGCCTTACGACTCTTTCCCTGGCTGTGCCATCACCGCAGCAATCTGGTGAGGCGGCCCCTCAGCCGGCTTCCCTAGCTCCGGCCGGAGACCAAGAGAAGGCTCCTCCCAGCCTGCAAGAGACCGCTTCGGCGGCGATAGGGAACCCGTTTGAGAACCCGTTTGCGGTATTCGGGCCCAGCGTGGGCGAAGACGCCGATGTGGCTAATGGGCAAGCCCAGGCCGCGGCGCCGGTGGCGTACCCGGCCGGAGCCCCAATGCCCAAGACTACTTCGCCGTCCAGTTGGGCGCCGACTCACTTCGAAATTATGGGTTTTGCTCAGTGGAGGAACCTCTCCAGCAGCAGCGGTTTTTCATCCACCTACTGCCTGCCGTCGGGGTGCGTCACCAACATCGGCAGCTTTAGCAATAATCTGGGGCTGTCGGGTTTCGGCGTCGGCCCCCTTTTCCGCTTCACCTGGACACCCGAGAAGAAGATACTAGGGGCGACCAGCGAGATCTGGGTGGATTACGGTTCGATTACCCGTACGCGGACGCGTAACATTGCTGGGTCCTTAACCTTTTTGGGCGTTACTTATGTGATCGACACGACCTTGCAGGCCCAATTGAAGGACAAGAATTTCGAGATCGGTTACGCGCCTCGCTGGGGCAACGACAAGTTCAGGATAGGTCCCGAGATCGTTTACGGGCATGTGGGCGTCGACTTCACCCTCACCAATCAAACATCGGGTGCGCCGCCTCCAATCAACCAAAGCCTGAATATCCCGAACAACCTCGTGCTGTTGGGTATCGACTTCGACTATAGGCCAGTCCAGCAGTTCGACGTTTACGGGCGCTCAGGATGGGTTCCCTGTTGCGGTGGTGGTTACCATGTGAACGAAACGGAGTTCGGCGCCAAGTATTACATCCGGCGCAACTTCAGTATCCTGGGCGGATTCAAGTACGACTACCTGAAGAGGGACTTTAACGTACCAGCCACCACGGTGACCACCGAGCTGGGGTCGGCAACCATCGGGCCATTCTCCGGATTTATCAAATTCCCGGGAATTGGACCTTTCATCGGCGCGTCGGTCAGGTTCTAGCAACTTGCCGGGAGTGCTCGGTTCGCGAGTGGCCGAAGGCCTGGTCTTGAACAGGCCCTGGAACGAGACTGGAATGTGCTTTAGAATTGGAACGCTGTTGGACAGGAGCGACGGTCATGCCACCTCGTGAGTAGCCACCGTTTCAGTCAGCCACTGAAACCCAGAACACTTGATTAGTTAAAGGAGGCACGAGATGAAGAGGATCATGATGATCGTGGGGGTGCAGATCGCGGTTCTAGCCGGGTTGAGCGGCCTCGCGGTTGCCCAAACGCAGGTGACCGTCGAGGCAAAACCACTCACCGATTCGGACATCGCCTTGCTGAGGCATGACGTTCAAGGGCAGAAGATGGATATCATTACCAAGACCATGCAGTTCACCCCTGCTGAGGCGGCTGCTTTCTGGCCGGTGTACAAGAACTATGCCCACGACCAGAGCACGGTCGGCGACCAGGAGTACCAGATGATCAAGGACTATGCGCAGAATTACGGACAGATGACCGACGCCAAGGCGGCCGAGCTAGCGCAAAAGATGTTTGACCTGGACCAGGCCAGACATGACAACGAGGTGAAGTATTGGCCCCAGTTCGAGAAGGCGCTGACCGCCAAGCGGGCGGCGAAGTTCTACCAGGTGGACCGGCGCCTCACCTTGATGATCGACCTGCAGATCGCTTCTGAGGTCCCGCTGATGCAGTAGTCGTGGTCGCCCGCTCGATTTTGATGCCGCCGGTTGGCCCCACCCGATTCGGAAAGATCATGGACCTTAACGCCATCCAAGCCGCCTTACGCCAGTTGAGCCTTGACGGGTGGCTTTTCTACGATCACCACCACCGCGATCCCATCGCCTATCGCGTGCTCGGCATCAAGCCCGTCATGTGCTCGCGGCGCTGGTATTACCTCGTGCCGGCGAAGGGCGAGCCCTCCAAATTGGTACACCGCATCGAGAAGGGCAACCTCGACGGGCTGCCCGGCGCGCGTCACGAATACTCCTCCTGGCCCGAGCAGCGCGAGAAGCTCCGCGAGATTCTGCGCGGCGCCAGCAGCCTGGCGATGCAGTACTCGGCTCTTAATGACATCCCCTACGTAGGGCTGGTGGACGCGGGCACGGTGGAGCTGGTGCGGAGCTTCAACGTGGAAGTAGTCTCGTCGGCCGACCTGGTGCAGTTGTTTGAAGCACGCTGGCCGCCTGAAGCGCTCGCCATGCACCTCGAAGCGGGCAAGGTGGTGCACGCGGCCGTTCGGGAGGGGTTCGGGGCCATCCGGGAAGCTGTGCGGAGTGGGAAGACGCTCGGTGAATACGACGTTCAGCAAGTGATTGTCGAGGCGCTGAGCAGCGGCAACGTGGAAGCGGACGAACCGCCGATCGTGGCCGTGAACGCCAACTGCTCCGACCCACACTATTCCCCAACGCCTGCGAGTTCCCAGCCGATTCGCACGGGCGACTTCGTGCTGCTCGACGTCTTTGGCAAGGAGCGCGCGCCGGGCTCCGTATACTTCGATATCACCTGGACCGGGTACGTGGGCGATCAAGTTCCCGGCCGTCACGCGGAGGTGTTTGCCATCGTGAAGGAAGCGCGAGACGCGGCCGTATCGCTGGTGCAGACGGCGATGCGGGAGGGACGGACGCTGTCAGGCTGGCAGGTGGACGACGCAGCGCGCGGTGTGATCACGCGGCATGGGTGTGCGGATTACTTTGTTCATCGCACCGGACACTCGATCGGCGAGGATGTGCACGGCAACGGCGCTAACATGGACAACTTCGAAACGCGCGACACCCGCCGAATCATTCCGCAGACCTGCTTTTCCATCGAGCCAGGCATTTATCTCCCCGAATTCGGCGTGCGCAGCGAGGTGAACGTCTACGTGGAGGATCATGACGCCCGGGTGACCGGCGAGATCCAGCAGGCCGTGGTGCCGATTCTGGCTTCGTGACCGCGGCGCGCCAACTGTGCTAGCCTGAAGCGCGATGGCCAAAAGAGCCCTGGAACCGGAGACCGTCGTCAAGCCAGCCCCCGCCCTGCCCAAGCCTGATACCGGCCGCCTGATCCGGTTGTGCATAGCTGCCTGGGCGATTCCCGGCGCTGGCCACTACATGCTCGGCCGCCGCGCGCGGGCTCCCATCCTTTTCCTTGCCATCATCACCATGTTTGTCTTCGGCCTCGCCATGAAAGGCCAATTCTTCTCCACCCAGTCGGCCTCCTGGCTGGAAACCCTTGGTTACTACGGGGAGCTCTGCGTCGGTTTGGCCATCTTCGTGGCCCGTTTCTTCGGATATCCCGGTGGCGATCCGTTCTTTGTAAGCGCGGACTTCGGTACCGCCTTCCTGGTGTCAGCCGGCATGTTGAACGTGCTCGCCATCCTCGACGCCTACGACATCGCCCTCGGCCGCAAACCATAGATTTGAGGGTCTCACCACACCACACACGACTCGCGACCGCGCTGCTGCCACTCATAGCCCGCCACCAGAGAGCGAGGCCTTACTTCGATGCCTCCGAGCCTCTATGGCGAGCCTTTTCCTTCAACAAGTGAACCGAATCTGCTCCGGCGCCGTCTTGTATTGTGGAAGGAACCGTGGACGCGTGGGTTGAGACTTTGCAAGAAGCGGCCGTGAGCTTGGACAGCGCCCCGCAGCAGCCAGTTGAGCAGACGGCCGAGCAGGAGTTCGAGCAGCGGCTGACCGATTGCTCGGCGCTCGCCTACCGCGTGGCGCTCGGCGTGCTTCATATCCCCGCTGACGCCGAGGAGGTGGCGCAGGAGGCTTTCGTCCGTGCGTATCGCCACTTCACAAGCCTGCGCGAGCCAGATAAATTCCAGGCGTGGCTCGTGAGGGTCACCTGGCGGCTCGCCATTGACCGGCAGCGCTCGGCCGCTCGCCGCGACCGCCGGGAACAAGTAGCGGTTGCGAACCAACTGCCGTCCTCCACCGTTGAAGAGGCGGCTTTGAGCCGCGAGTTCGAAACCAGACTCAATCGGGCGGTCGATTCGCTGCCCGAAAAGCTGCGCCGGGCGGTGATCCTGTCGGCCATCGAAGGTTACGACATGAGCGAAACCGCGGCCTTGCTCGCTCTGCCCGAAGGCACGGTGCGGTCGCGGCTGCACCGGGCGCGCAAACTGCTGGCGGAGAAACTGCGATGAATTGCGAACCTTACCGGAAATGGATCAAAGCAGCGGTGCTGGGCGGGCTCGACGCCTCGCATCGAGCGCAGCTCGAGGCGCACCTTACCGGCTGCCCTTGCTGCCGCACCTCGTTCGAGGCGGAGCAGCGCTTGCTCGCCGCCATTGACCAGGGGCTCGCCGCCAGCCTCGAGGAGCGTCCTTCACCCGAGTTCGCCGCGCGGGTGCGGATGCGGTTGGCCGAAGAAGGCCAAAGGATGCGGGCGGAAACGGGATGGCCGGCCGGCTTTTGGATTCCGGCGTCCGTTGTCGGCCTCGCTGCCCTGGCCGCGCTGATTCTCGCCATTGGGTCTGGATGGCATGCTCGGACAGCGCCGCAACCGGCCAAGCAGATGGCGCGAGCCACTGCGCCCGGCAGGCCGGCGTCGATGGCAGGTCTTCCTTCGGTAGGGACGGAGAAGGCCAGCCCGACCTTCGCTTCCAGTCCGACGCAGGAACACGGGTCGCACATCGCTGGAAGGCCAGGACGCGCTCGGAAGCGTGGCCCGGACAGACTTGAAGATCAGCCACCGCAGTTCCAGATTCTGGTCGAGCCCGGCCAGTGGCGCGCGATTGTGGCCGCTTACCGCGCAGCGCAATCAGGGCGCGCGGATAACGACTCGCTTACCCACCAACCCTTTGCAGATGAGCAGCCCGTGGAGGTCAAGCCAGTCGAGATAGAGCCGATCGTGGTGGCTGAACTCTATCCCGCGAAACCCCCCGAAGCGCTAGGCCGCTAGAGCGTACTTAGAAGGAGACGAAGATGGACAAGAAAAGACTGGCAACCGTCGCGGTAATGCTGCTGGTCGGGGCCGTTGGCGCCGCCCAAGAAAACAATCCGAAAACCGAACAGCTTGGGATACCCCTCCGGCTGACGGTGATCTTTAGCGAATACGAGGGGGCCAGGAAGGTGGGCAGCCTGCCGTACACGATGCCTTGCAAAGCGATGTCTCGGACCCGCGGTCGCGACGTGTCCCAGGTCAGGATGGGGTTTCGAGTACCCTACAAAGCGAAACAAGATGAAATTCAATTCCAGGACGTTGGCACGCATATTGATTGCTGGTCGGAGCTTCCCGACGAACACGGTGCCTTCATGGTCCAGCTTGGAGTGGAGCACACTACGGTTTACTCGCCATCCGAGAGCTCAGAGAAGGCGGCGCAGTGGCATCCAGGCTCACTGCTCGCTGCGGATCCTGTGTTTTGGGACTTCACCGCCAAACTCGAAGATCTGCCCATTCACGATGGCCAGACCGTTGAAGCGGCGACCGCGACCGACCCCGTGAGTGGCCACCTGTGGAAGGTCGAGGTCACTCTGAACGTTGTGAAGTGAGACCAAGGCCGTTTTGCCGAAGCCGCCCGGAGTTTGAGGCGGCGCCTCGTCAGTTTTGCTAGAATTCATCTCAAGGCTGCCTCTGAGCCTTGGGTTATGTTTTCGCGCCAGAACCGGATGATCGCGTCGCTCTACATGGTGGGCGATGCCGTGCTCGCGCTGGCCAGCTACTGGCTCGCTTATTCCGCCCGCGCCCACTTCTTTCCCCACCTGGGGGAATTCTGGAACACGCCGTTCTACACCTGGATTGTCCCGTTTATTCCCCTCATCTGGATCACCGTGGGCCTGGCGGCGGGCATCTACCGCGACATCCTTGAAGAAGACTGGCGCTTTATTCTCTGGAACCCCGTGAAAGTATGCGCCATCTGCAGCCTGATCCTCTTTGCCCTCACCTTCGCTCTGCGGGCTCTTTACATCAGCCGCCTTTTGATGAGCCTCTTCGCTGCCGCCGACTTCGCCGCCATGGTCCTTTTTCGCCTCCTGGTGCGCAACTTCGGCGGCGCCCTGCGCGACACCTTCGGAAGCGTGCGGCATTTCCTGATTGTGGCCGGGACGCCCGGAGTGCCCGAAGCGTTCGAGATCGCACGGGAGATCGAATCGAACCAGGGGCGGGGCCTGAAGCTGGCCGGGTTTGCGCTGGTGGATTCGACCCCAGGCGGTTCCGAGCCGCATTCGCCGCCAAGCCAGGCCCCGAGTTTCAGCTTCGGTCGGACGGGGCTCCGTGGCTCCTACCCGGTCTATGCGCTCGGCCAGATCCCGGAACTACTGCGCCGCCACGTGATTGATGAAGTCATCTTCGCCGTTTCGCGCGACGAGCTCGCCGGGCTCGAGGAGACCTTCCTGCTGTGCGAAGAAGAGGGCGTGAAGACGCGTGTGCTGGTCAGCTTCTTCCCGCACGTCATCTCCCGTGTCTACCTCGAGCGCCTGCGCGACATGCCGCTGCTCACCTTCTCCACCACGCCGGAAAATGAGTTCCTGCTGCTGCTGAAGCGGGCGCTGGATCTGGTCATGGCGCTGGTGCTGGCGGTAGTGCTCTCGCCGGTCTTCCTCGTTCTCGCCGCCGCTATCAAGCTGACTTCACGGGGCCCCGTCCTCTATCGCCAGACGCGCTGCGGTCTCGGCGGGCGCAAGTTCATGCTTTACAAGTTCCGATCCATGCATGCGGATGCCGACCAGCAGCGTCGCGAGCTGATGCCGCTCAACGAAGCCGACGGCCCGGTCTTCAAGATCCGCGATGACCCGCGCTGCACGCCGGTGGGCCGCTTCATGCGCAGGTTCAGCCTCGACGAGCTTCCGCAGCTCTTCAACATCCTGAAAGGAGATATGTCATTCGTGGGGCCACGCCCGCCGCTCCCCGAAGAAGTGGCCCATTACGAGCGCTGGCAGCGGCGCCGGCTGCGCATGCAGCCCGGTCTCACTTGCCTGTGGGCGCTCGAGGGCCGCAACAAGCTGAACTTTCGCCGCTGGATGGAGCTCGACCTCGAGTACATCGACACCTGGTCGCCCGCCCTCGACTGGAAGATTCTGCTCAAGACCATCCCCGTGGTCTTGCTGGGGCGCGGGGCGAGTTAGGGCCACGGCCGAAGGCCGGAGGTGAGCGGCGATGCGATATGCACCATTTCGGTGTAGAATGTCAGCATGGCTGCTTCTCAGAGAGTGGTTCGACAGAGCGTGAGCCTGCCAGCGGAGACCGCACGCCAGGTGCGCAGGATGGCGAAAAATCGGCGCCTGAGCGCGAACCGGATGATCGTGGAGCTCGTGGAAGAGGGGATTGAAGCCCAGAAGCGGAGACAAAAGGACTTCTTCGAGCTCGCCGAGCGGTTCCGGGCGGCAACCGATCCCGGCGAGGTCGAACGTCTCGGGAATGACCTGGGCCGAATGGTTTTCGGCGACTGATGCCGCACCTCGAACCCTGGAGCAAGCTTCCTCCCCGAATACGACAGCATCTGCTGGACAGGATGCGGGACCGAAACATCAGCCTCGCCGCTCTCAACCAGCTTCGGATCTGGGTCGAATCCCACCCGCTGGTCCCGGAGGGTGCTTGTATAAGGACTTTGGATCTTTCAAGATCTGCGGGGAGGGACCGTATCCCAAGACATTCTTGCGGAGTGGGCAGCCGGCGCGAGGTGAAGCCCTGTAGGGCGGCCATAAGCCCGGCAAGGCGTTGGGCAGGTGAACGGCGGCCTGTGGCGGCATCAGGAGAGTACGTGAAGGCTTGTTGCGTTGGGGCGTTGCTGTTCTCATT
>DATDGR010000025.1:0-8918 GCA_036521995.1 Terriglobia bacterium
TACCTCGAATCTGCGCAGTCTACATATCACCGCGGGCCAGTCGTGTCAATTCCCTTGCCCAGTATTAGCCGAACAAATACGTCGGCGAGTTTCAAGTTTTGAAACGCGTTGGCGGGGTGTCCGGGAGGTGTCCATGGCGAATTGCTAATTTGACCGGAATTCTGCGACTTTTCGCTTCTTGCTACAATTCGGGAATGCGCGATCTCGTGATCCTTTTCATCCATCTCATCACCACCCTCGCCCGACTGGCGAGTCCGGGCGGCGTCCGTTCCGTAGTTGCCGAGTCTCTCCTCGTCCAGCATCAACTGCTGATCCTCAATCGCTCCCGCCGCCGCGCTCCCAATCTCCGCCTCTCGGATCGCCTCGTCGCCGGTTGGTGTGCTCTGTTCCTGCGGCGCTCCCGGCTGATCCGTTCGGCCATCGTTCTGAAACCGTCGACCCTGCTGCACCTTCACCAGATTCTGACCCAGTGCAAGTACCGCCTGCTCTTCTCGCCGAAAGGCCGGTGCAAGCCCGGTCCCAAGGGTCCGCCCCAAGAACTCATTGACGCGATCGTCGCCACCAAACAGCACAATCCCTCCTGGGGCTGCCCACGAATCGCTCAGCAGATTGCTCTGGCGTTCGGCGTCCCAGTCGACAAGGACCTCGTTCGCCGCATCCTGGCCGCCCATTACCACCCCAAGCCAGACGCCGACGGTCCGTCTTGGCTGACTTTCCTCGGTCACCTGAAGGACAGTCTCTGGAGCGTGGACCTCTTTCGCTGCGAATCGGCAGTGTTGCGGACGCACTGGATCCTGATCGTCATGGATCAGTACACTCGCCGGATTATTGGGTTTGGCCTGCATGCGGGCAAGGTCGACGGCATCGCCCTTTGCCGAATGTTCAACCACGCCCTTCGAGGCCACCGCTCCATGCCCAAATACCTGAGTTCCGATAACGATCCGCTTTATCGTTTTGATCAGTGGCAAGCCAACTTGCGAATCCTCGATGTGGCTGAAATCAAGACCGTGCCCTACGTTCCTTTGTCCCACCCATTCGTGGAGCGGTTGGTCGGCACCCTCCGCCGAGAGTGCTTGGATCGTACGCTGTTCTGGACCAGCGCTGATCTTGAAAACAAGCTGCTGGATTTCACGGCGTACTTCAACAACCACCGCTCGCATACCGCCAGGGAAGGGCGACCACCAGACGCTGCGCCGACTGGCCAGGTCGCGAACCTACAATCTTATCGATGGCAATCTCACTGTCGAGGCCTGTATCAAACACCGATCGCTGCCTGATTGCCAAGAAGGCTAACATGCCGGCTTCGTGGTATCCATGGCGTCACCGTCTAAGAGTCGCGATATCGATTAGTAGCAGGCCCCCTGGCGAGGGTCTCCGTAAAGATGGACGAACCGGCGGTCAGATCGCGTGCGCGCGGCATGCCAAGATTGCGAATCCACAAACTTTCAGAAATTAGGAATTCGCCAGGGACAGGTTCGCGCTGACGGAGCTGACCGATTACGCAAACATTTCCGAGCGAACACTTCGCTCATGGATCTATTCCTCGGCCGATCCCCTCCCTGCGTCCAAGGTAAGGGGCAAAGTCTTGATTCGCAGGTCTGATTTCGATGCTTATCTGCAGCGGCATCGAGTCAAGCCGTTGGAACAATTCAACGTCGACGCTCTCGTGCGGGACCTCATGAAAGGAGCACCAAGTGGGCGTTAAGCTAAAGAAACATAAGGGAGTCTGGTACATATTTATAAACCATAATGGAAAGCGCAAGGCGAAGAGCGTGGGCTCTCGTCAAGCTGGCGAAAAGGTCAAGCGCGAGATCGAAGCACGCATGGCGCTCGGAGACCTCCGTCTTCTCGATGATCGGATTCCGCCAACACTCGATGAGTATTCCGCAAGGTGGGTTAAGGACTACGCGAAGGTCGAGTGCAAGGCCAACACCTGGGAAAGTTACGAAAGGAACCTCCGGCTTTACATCCTGCCCGCTCTGGGCAAATTCCGCCTGCCTGACATAACACGCCCCATGATCAAGGCATTCCTGGCTGAGAAAGTCGCGGAAGAAAAGCACGCGCGGAATACCATTCGCCTGATGATCGCTCCCCTCCGAGCCATTCTCAATCATGCCATCGAAGACGACTTGATTGACCGAAACCCTGCACTTCGCATTGGCCGATTCTATCGGATTCCCTTCGAAGCGAGGAAACCCACAGCATTGACACCTCAAGAGAGTCAATGCTTTCTCGACGCCGCTCAAAAGTCTTACCCGGACTACTACCCTCTGTTTCTTTGCGCGTTAAGAGCGGGACTGAGGCAAGGCGAACTGCTCGGTCTTAAGTGGGGTGATTTCCAGTTCGGCGAAAGTGTCTCCGACCAGAATCGGTTCATTTTAGTACAGCGGAATCTCCAAGCGGGCCGGCTAATAAGCACGAAGGGGCACAAGAGGCGGCGGGTCGACCTGTCGCGCGAGCTGAGAAAGGTTCTGCTTGAGACCAGGGACTCCAAGCTCTTAGTGGCGTTTCAGCGGGGTTCCGATCTTGGGAACGAGCTAGTCTTTCACGACGCGCGAGGGCGGCCGCTGCACCGGGATGCGGTCAGTCGCAAATTCAAAGGTACGCTCGCCAAAGCCGGACTACGCGAGATCCGGTTCCACGATATGCGTCACACGTTCGGAAGTCAGCTCCTCCAGAACGGTGCATCCCTGGTGTACGTGCGCGATCAGATGGGTCACTCCAGCATCCGCATCACCGCGGACACCTACGGTCACCTAATACCCAGCGGAAATGTGAGCGCAATCGACAGTCTGGACTCCGTAACAAGTCCGCAACATTCCGCAACCCAGGCGCAACCTCGACCGCGCTGTCAGAAGAGAAGATCCCGGCAAGTTATTCAAAACATTGGTGGACCTGGAGGGGTTCGAACCCTCGACCTCATGACTGCCAGTCATGCGCGCTCCCAACTGCGCCACAGGCCCGCGTCCGATGGTGCCTTCTTCGCTATCCAATCGTGTAACACGAGTCCGGTTCCAATGTCAACCGCGCCGTTGCCATTGCCACCCACTACGCTGTCGCACGTCCGCAGCTCCTCACCGCTTGGCCCGGGCACGCCAGGAAGTTGACCAAGCATCTCGGCCAAGTCAGCGCCAGAATTGTGTCGGGGCCTGGACACGAAAAGCCCCGGCTCAGACCCCACCTCCCGGCTCGTTCACTTGCAGTGTTAGCGTTACGTTGTGAGTCACCGTCGCAGAGCCGGACGTCGCTGTGCCGGTGACTGTCAGCGAGTAAGTGCCCGCGGGCGTGCCAGGGCTTGAGGGCGCGGCCCCGCTGCTACCGCCTCCGCCGCAAGCCGCCATTCCTAGCGCAAGTAAGACGAGCATACAGACTGTCACCAGCCCCAGGCGCAGCCGGACCGCCATCGCTTGAGGTCTTCGGCGAGCCAGCCAGATCATACCGCCTAGTGTCAGCAGGACAAGCAGCAGCCACTCGCCCGGTCCACCTTCGAAAGGCGGTGTGCTTCGCGGTCGCAGCGCTAGCCCTGAAGCCGCGGTGGTGGCTACCGTTACCGCGAAGCTGGTTGCACTCGACCCGTTTAGGGTCACCGAGCCCGGCGACACGGTGCAGGTGGACTCTGAGGGGGCGCCGGCGCAACTGAGGGCAATCGCCTGATTCAGGCCATCTACCGGCGCGACGCTCAGGTTGTAGGTTGCTGACTGGCCGGGTGACACACTGGCTGTCGGGGCTCCTTTGAGCGCGAAATCCTGACCGGTGCCGGACAAAGCCACGGTTTGGGAATCGCCGGAAACAGTGAGGGCGCCGCTGAGCGCGCCGCTCGCCGTGGCTTTGAAGGTCACCGAGATGGTGCAACTGGCATTGACCGCCAGGCTGGTGCTGCAGGTGCTGGTCTCGGTGAAGTCGCCGGTCGCTGCTATGTTGGTGATATTCATCGGGGCATTGCCAGCATTCTTCAGCGTCACGGTCTGCGCGGCACTGGTAGCGCCTATCAGGTGGCCGCTGAAGTCGAGACTGGCTGGAGTGAGACTCGGCTCCGGACCTTGTCCGGTCCCGGTCAGAGAGACCGTCTGTGTACCAGGCGACGCGTTATCGGTGAGGGTCAGGGTTCCCGTACGGCTCCCGATGGTGGTCGGTTTGAACGTTACCGTCACCGTGCAACTTGCTCCCAAGCCTAATGAGCTGCCGCAAGCACTTGATTGCGAAAAGTCGCCGCTCGCTGTGATGCTCGTCAAGGTCAGCGAGGCCGTGCCGGTATTCGTGATTGTGACACTCTGTCCCGGGCTGGTTGAGCCTACGTTTTCGCTGGAAAAGCTCAGGCTAGTGGCCGATAGCTTTACCGCCGGGGCCGTTCCCGTTCCGGAGATTAAGATTGTCTGGGGGCTGCCCGCGGCATTATCGGTGATCGTCACCACACCCGTGCGCGTCCCTGTGGTGCTGGGTGTAAATGTCACGCTTAGGGTGCAACTGGCACCCGCTGACAGGCTTGTCCCGCAGGTACTGGTATTGGCAAAATCGCCGCTGGTGGTGATGTTGCTGAGGGTCAGCGGGCCCGTTCCGGTGTTGCTGAGCGTCACCACCTGGGCGGCGCTCGTGGTTCCCACCGTCTGACCGGCAAAAGTCAGGCTGGAAGGCGCGAGGCTGACCTGGGGGACGCCGACTCCCGTGCCGCTGAGGCTAACCGTCTGAGTGCTGTTTGAAGCCGCGTTCGAGTTATCGGTCACCGTGAGGGTTCCGCTTCGGGTACCCGTGGCCGAGGGCTTGAAGCTCACACTGATCGCGCAGTTTGCCCCGGCCGCTACTGAACTGCCGCAATTGTTGGTGGCGGCGAAGTCACCGCTCGCCACGATACTCGTGACCGTCAGCGCTGCCGCACCGCTGTTGCTGAGGGTCACGGTTTGTACAGCGCTGGTAGTTTCCAAACTCTGACCCGCGAAGGTTAGAGTGGAAGGAGTGACCCCGGCCACCGGCACCACGCCGCTGCCGGTCAGACTCGCGGTCTGGACGGCGTTCGAGCCTCCCGAGTTGTCCGTTGCGGTGACGGTAGCGCTGCGCGTGCCGGTGGCGGTGGGCTTGAAGCTCACCGTGATCGCGCAGCTTGCGCCCGCAGCAACGGAGGTGCCGCACGTGTTGCTCTGGGAGAAGTCGCCGCTATTGCTGCCCCCGATCGCGATATTCGTGATCGAGAGCGCAGCGGAACCGGTGTTGGAGAGAGTCAAGGCCTGGCCGGCACTCGCCGTTCCCACAATCTGACTCGCAAAGGTCAGACTGCCGGGAGCGAGGCCGGCAGTAGGCGCGACGCCGGAGCCGGTGAGGCTCACGGTTTGCGTGCCGCTGGAGGCTTCGTTCGAGTTGTCGGTGACGGTAAGAGTTCCATTCAAGGCGCCGGCGGCCGTGGGCGCAAAGCTGACCGTGATGGTGCAGTTGGAGCCCGCGTTTACGAAACCACCGCAGGTGTTGGTTTGAGTGAAGCCGGTGGTGATGGTGATGCTGTTGATGGTGAGCACCCCGTTGCCGGTGTTGGATAGAGTCACGTTCTGCGGCGCACTGGGGGTACCCACCAACTGAGTCGTGCTGAAGGCCAGGCTGGCCGGAGAGAGTCCTGCCTCCGGCGCCACGCCGGTTCCGGTAAGACTTATGAGCTGCGGGTTGCTGAATCCGGTGACGTTGTTCGTGATGGTGATACGGCCGGAGAGGCTCCCCTCCTTGCTGGGGGTGAACGTTACACTCACGGCGCAAGCGTCCCCGGATTCCAGCACCTTGCCGCAGGTGGTGGTCTCGGGAAAGTCCGCGGGGTCAGTACTGCTGATGGTGTAGAAGAATAGCGGAGCGCCTCCACTGTTGGTGAGGGTTATCGTTTGGGGAGAGCTCGTGGTGCCCCTGGTCTGATTGCCGAAGTCAAGCGATGACGGACTTGGCGTCATCACGGGCGCCTGGATCGTGACAGCAACCTCCGCCGATCCTGCCTGGACGACAGTAAAGGCGAAATCAAGCCGTCCGTCGCCATTGAAGTCGGCCGAGGCGACCCCCAAAACAGAGCTATAACTCGCACCCACCGTGAAGGGAACGTACGAGGCGAAGGTCCCGTCCCCGTTTCCCAGCAGCGTGGAGAACGTGCTCGAGGCAGAATCGGGTGCGGCGAGATCTAATATGCCATCGCCATTCAGGTCGCCAGCGACCAGGAAAGTCGCGGGCCCGCCCGTTGGGTAATCCACAAAAGTTGGGAATTGGTTTGCAGAGTTCCCACTGTTGAGCAGTACTGAAAGTTCAGAGCTATTGGGATAGACGACGGCGAGGTCGATGCCGTTCTTGTTGTCGAAGTCGCCAGCTACCAGGCCGGCGGGGCCGCCCGCCGCAGGGTCTACGCCGTAGGCAGTCCCGGAGGAGAACGTACCGTCGCCGTTGCCGCTGAGGATCCAGACTTCATTGTTCGTCGCGTCGCTGACCGCCAGGTCCAGCGTTCCGTTACCGTCAAAGTCCGCCAGGGCCAAGCCTACGGGCTGGAGGATGGTGCCGTAGTTCGCGGGGGTCCCGAAGTGCGCAGTGCCGTCACCGAGCAAGATGGTTACAAACCCGTTAGGGCCGGCTACCGGACCGAGGCAGGTAACGGCCAGGTCCAGGTTGCCGTCGCCGTTGAAGTCCCCAACGGCCACCAGAGAGGGCCTGGTGTTAGGAGTCAAGGACGCGGTCACGCTCGTTGGGAAGGTGCCGTCGCCCTTGCCGAGCAGAATCGTGATGGTCGCATCCTGGGAATTGGCCACGGCCAGGTCCGGAATACCGTCGCCGTTGAAATCGCCGACGGCCAGCCCCTCCGGCTGACTCCCAACGTTGTAGCTCGTGGCGGGCTGGAAGGAACCATCTCCATCGCCTAGAAAAATCGAGACGGCGCCGATAGCACTGTCATTGGCAACTGCCAGGTCCAGGTTGCCGTCGCCGTTGAAGTCGGCAACGACCGGTGAGAAAGGATGGTTCGCACCTGAGGCGGATTGCTGAGTCGCTCTGAAGGTCAGGAAGGTGGTGGAGTGCGTGATGGGGAGATACACCACATTCGAGACCGCCAGGTCGGGGGAATTCACCACGGTCACCAAACCGGTTCCGTCCTCGGCGATGTCGCTCGCTAGAACCTTGGCCGTCAACTGAGTGGGGATCGCGGCGTTAAAGCTGGTGGTGAGCGGGGTGGTCACGCCGGCTGCCGTCCACTGCACCACGGAGCTCGCTGTGAAATTGACGCCGGTGATGGTCAGTGTAAACGCCGTACCGCCTGGTTCGACGGCCACGGGCGAGATGTCTTGGATGTAAGGTATTGGGGGGTTAGCAGCCTGGACCCGCTGACACCCGATGCTCCAGATGGCGATCAAGCCAAGTATGGCCCACCAACGGGCCCCACCAAAGTCTTGCTTTAGCTTCCGTCTCATCACCTTCTCCCCCTCCGTATGTCGTGCAACCAGACGGCTGCCCTGACTTAACAAACCTCTCACTGTGCTCGCGGCTGCGCACGCTTCGATGGCTACTGAAGTTTCCTGGGAACTCCACCCGAACCCGGTTTCTCTCAACTTACCTATCGTCACCTTACCGGCGGAGAGGATGCCTCCTCGGTCCCAGTACGAAAGTACCGTCAGATGCGAAGATCACCAGCCTGACGGCGGCGGAAGTTTCGATGGCTACACCTTTACTGAGCAACGTTTGGAAGTTTCCTAGAAATCGTCAAGGCTTGCCCTAAGGGACTGTTAAGAAATAATGTTTACAAAATGAACCCTGCTGGCTATTCTGTTGCCAGTGCGAGATTATACGGCCATGGCGACGAAGGCGAGTCTTCCGGCGAGAGAGCGCTACTGGCTCCGGGTGCTGGGCACGTTGAATGAAGCTCAAGCTCGCGTCTTTGTCGCCCAAAAGGCGCTGGCAGAAGGACGCGGGGCGGTCAGTCGTCTGGCGCAATTGACCAGTATGTCGCGGCCCACCATTCTCAAAGGGATGGCCGAGTTGAAGGCGGGGCGCCTGCCCAGGCGCCGGGAGAATGGGCGCGTTCGCGCCGTGGGCGGCGGACGCAAGCGGCTCGAAGACGCGGATCCCCACGTCAAGCGGGTGCTGGCACGGCTGGTCGAAGCCAGTACAGCCGGTGACCCGATGAGCTATCTGTGGTGGACGAACAAGTCGACTCGCAATCTGGCTGAGGAACTGGCACGTCAGGGCTACACGGTTTCGCATGTCACGGTGGCTCGCTGTTTGCGAGAGTTGGGTTACTCGTTGCAGGCGAATGTGAAGACGATCGAGGGCGCCCCGCATCCTGACCGAGACGCCCAGTTTCGGTATCTCAACGAGCAAGTGCGGCGCTTCGTCCGCCGCCAGGACCCGGTGGTCAGTGTGGAGACGAAAAAGAAGGAATTGGTGGGATCGTTCGAGAATCGCGGTCGGCGGTGGCAGCCGGCGGGCGAGCCGGAGGCGGTTAATGTCCATGACTTTCCGGCCTCGGGGATCGGCAAGGCCATCCCCTACGGGACTGACGACGTGACTCGGGACGAAGCCGTGGTCCACGTGGGTATCACTCCTGAGACAGCGGAGTTTGCGGTGGAGAGCATTCGCCGGTGGTGGCAGTTGCTGGGACGGAAGGCCTATCCGCAAGCCCGGCGCTTGTTGATCTGTGCGGACGCTGGCGGCAGCAACGGTGCCCGACTGCGCGCCTGGAAGGCCTATCTGCAGGCCCTGGCCGATCGGCTCGGAATGGTGCTGACGGTGTGCCACTATCCACCGGGTACGAGCAAGTGGAATAATTAACCGGCCAATATCCGGATAGGATAATTTGTTCTTGGGTGTGACTTGTTCTTCCGATCTCTGATTTTCTTCCCTTCTTGCTCAGTTCGGTCTCGATAGCCTTTCCCTTTTACTTTTCCCGTTTTCTTTCCTGCCTCTTCAGTTTGTTTCTT
>DATDGR010000026.1:0-2459 GCA_036521995.1 Terriglobia bacterium
CCGTCTTTGACCAGGCCGTAAGCGTCTTTGAGATTCGCGCGGCCGCCGCGGACCGACTTCACTTCCGTGCCCCGCAGGGCAACGCCGGCTTCGAATTTTTCCAGCAGAAAGTAGTTGTGCGAGGCGGAGCGATTGACCGAGGCATCGCGCTCGCCGCTGGCGACAGGGTCGCGGCGACCGGCGGACTTCTTCGGCGGAGGATTTTGCGGTGGTCGGGCCATGGTAGCGTTCAACAAGTGTAGACGGTTAGAGGCGGGATGAAAAATTCGGCCGGCGTTAAGAGTCGTCGCTCGGCCTGAACTTACGGGCTTGCCACCGCTAAGGACCTGCGTGAGCGTCCCTACGGTGTCTGTGTCATAGCTGATGTTCGATCCACCGAAAGGACGATTCTCTTTCATTTACAGTTACGATAACGGTTGGCGCGTGACCAGGTTTTCTATCGGCAGCGCAGGCGGCCGAGGTTGTAGGCGATCACCGCCATCAGCCACTCGGTGTTCACCGTCTCCAATCCACGGCGCCGAAATCGTCGCAGGCCGCGTTGTTCTTTCAGAATGCCGATCACCGGTTCCACCACCGCTTGTCGTCGCTGATAGCACTTCCGGCCCTCCCGACTGCGCAGTTTCTCGCGCAGGCGCAGATGTTCGGGATCGCGAATCGGGCAACGCCCTATGCCTTGGGCCCGTTTCCCGCTACTCATCTCGTGCCGTAAGTTGTTGTCCGGCACGTACACATCGATCCCTCGTCGCGCGCATTCGCGCACCGCCTCACCGCTGAAAAATCCAGAATCGGCGGTGGCTTTCTCCGGCCGACAGCGACTGCGCTGCTCCACTTCATCCAGCATGGGCAGCAGCGAAGCATTGTCGCTGGGGTTCTGCGTCACCCGCGCCGCCACGATGAAATGGTCGTCGCTCACCGCCACCTCGCCGGTGTAGCCCAACACCCAGCCCTCGCGCGTGCGCAAAAACCGGCTGTCGGGATCGGTCGCCGACACCTGCCGCCGTTTTCCTTTGGGCAGCTTCGCCAAGCCCTCGCCCGCCGTGGCTAGCTGTTGCTCCAGCCCCGCGGCGTCGCTGCCCGCCAAGCTCACGCCGGCTCCCTCGTCCGGCTCCGGCGCCCGCGCCCGCTGCTGAAACTGCCGCACCCGCCGCCGATCGCGCGCCCGCTGCTGCCGTGCCGCTTGCTCGGCGTCCACCAGGCGATGCCGCGAGGCGTTGGCCTGCACCCGCGTGGAATCGATGGCCACGTGTCCCAGCCGCACCAGCCCGGCTCGCCGTCCCATCTCGATGGTCTGGGTGAACAGATCGTTGATCGCCCGCCCGTGCCGCCGCAGAAACTCGCTCAGCGTCTTGTGGTCCGGCCGCAACCCGCCCGCCAAGTAGCGGAACGCCAGATCTTCTCGGATACGCTGTTCCAGCCGCCGCGTGGAATGCACCCCCAGGTAATAGGCGTACAGCCACACTTTCAGCATCATCCGCGGCGGATACGCCAGCCGCCCTTCGGCCCCATAGGCCTCCTCGAACTGGCTGACATCGAAGCTCTCCACCATGCGGTGCACGTGAAAACACAGGTGGTCTTCGCCCAAAACATCCTTTACGTTCGGCGGCAGCAAGAACGCCTGATCGGGAGCATAGTCAAAGAATCGCGACATGCTTCCTTGTCGCTCATTTCTGCCTACAAAACAAGTGTCAGCTATGACACGGACACCCCGGGGACTCAGTTACTTTTTCCCACCCTACCCAGGACTCCGCTTCCCACCCCAATTCGCGCAAAAGAGGCGCGAATCGGGGGCCCCGGTTTCGCTCCGTCCTGGGCTAACCGCGCTTCCACCCCTTCGGGGTTCGTTCTTCGCGAGTCATACAGCACGGCCGAGATAACCCTTAATTCTCACACAGACACTAAAGCCCTCCTCGGGATGACAATAATAAAGGGCTATGACGGCGCATCCTTGGGCAGGCTCTAAAAATGCGCCCCTTCAGAGCGCGCAGTATCGGAATTGTTCGGCCGCGGTTCACCAACCCCTAGCCCCTAGCCTCTCTTCCCTATTCCAGCGACCGCACCTCCGACGAGGGCACCAGTTCCACTGTGCATGGGCCGGGCGCCGCCGTTCCGCAGTGAACCACGGCGCGACGCACCACGTGAGCTTGCGATTGCGGCGGGAACTTCATCCCCACATCGGTCTTCTGCAAAATGTCGGCAAAACTCTTCAGATTGTCAGGGCCCTTGATGAACTTCACCTGCTCCGCTTTGCCGGGCGACAGCAGCAGGTAAAATTCCGCCGTGCCTTTGTCGGACTTATTGAGGGGCACGGTTTGGCGCTTCGCCAGGTCTGCGCGCGCGTCCGGCATCCGGCGATCGATGTCCTTCACGCCCAGCGCCGCCAGCCTGGCTCGGGCATTCGGGCTTGCGCCTTCCGCCACCAGCGAGAGCATGTAATAGCGAATGGCCTGGTCGCGATTACC
>DATDGR010000027.1:0-19384 GCA_036521995.1 Terriglobia bacterium
TGTGTTGTCCAGGCGATGCGGGGAGGGCGCGTTGGAAGAGCCGCAACCGGCGGAAGTAACCCAGGGACCGCCGCGCGTCTTGGAGGATCTGCGCCTTGAGCGCCGCCGCGTCCGGAAACTTGCGCTCGTCGCGCAGGCGGTGCAGAAACTGGACCTCCATCTCTTCGGCTTCGATGCGTCCGCCGCCATAGTCGAGCAGAAAAGACTCCACCGTCAGCTCGTGCTGGCCGAAAGTCGGCTTGCGCCCGATGTTGGTGACGGACTCGTGTTCGGCTCCGGCCACACGCGTGCGCGTCACGTAAACGCCCGGTTTGGGAAGCTGCCGGGGAAATCGCTCTTCCAGCGACGCCAGGTTGAGCGTGGGCACGGTCTGCTCGCGGCCGATCCCGAGTCCACGCACGATCGGGCCCGCCACGCTGAAAGGCCGGCCCAGCAGACGCCCCGCCATGTGGACGCGTCCGAGCTCGGCCAGCTCGCGAATGCGGGTGCTTGAGACCATCTGCCCGCGCACAATCAACGCCTCTTCCACCGCGGTCTCGAAGCCTGTGGCCAGGCCGAGCGCGGCCAGCCGTCGCACGTCGCCGGCCTGGCGATGCCCGAAGCGGAAGTTCGGTCCCACAATCACGGCGATGGCGCGTAGTTCGTGAACCAGCACCTGGTCCACGAACTGCGCTGGCGACATGAGGGACAAAGCGAGCGTAAACGGACGCACCCAGAGCAGGTCGATTCCGGTGGCCTCGATCAGGCGCACCTTTTCGGGAAGTGGCGTGAGCAGCTTCGGCGCTCGCTCGGGAGCGAGAACCTGCGAAGGATGGGGATCAAAGGTGAGAACGGCCGCCGTCGATCCCGCCGCTCGCGCCCGTTCCAGCACGCGGCCAAAGAGCTTCTGGTGGCCGAGATGGACGCCGTCGAAGTTGCCGACGGTCATTACAGTCCTCCGCAAGGGTTCGCGGAGCTCGCTGATATCATGAATAACTTGCATAGAACGATGCGTCTCACAACTCCAGAATCAGCCCGTCGTAAGCCAGGCGCACGTGGGACGGCAGGGTGGCATTGGTGGTTTCGTGCCCAAGCTCATGAGCGATGTGGGTGAAAAACGCTCGCTGCGGCTTCAAGCGCTCCACCCAGAGGAGCGACTGCTCCACCGTGGAGTGCGCCGGGTGCGGCTTGTGCCGCAGCGCGTCCAGAATCAGCACATCCAGACCTTCGAGCAAGGAAATGGAAGAGTCGGGAATGGTGCTGAAGTCCGTGACGTAAGCCGTACGCCCGAAGCGAAACCCAAGCACCGGCATGTTCCCGTGGAAAACCTGCAACGGGACCAGGCTCTCACCCCACAACTCAAAAGGTCCGTCGATCACGTGCGGGTCGAGCTTGGCGAGGCCGCCGTAAGGGTAGTCCTGATCGAAAATGTACTTGTAGACGCGACGGAGACTCTCCAAGGTGCGCAAGTCAGCGTAGATCGGAATAGGGATCTTCTGGCGGAAATAGAAGACCCGCACGTCGTCAAGGCCGAAGATGTGGTCAGCGTGGTCGTGGGTGAATACCACGGCGTCGAGACGCTGCAAGGCCTGGCGGAGAGCCTGCTGGCGGAAGTCCGGTGTGGTGTCGATCACCACCGCGCGGCCGTCAAACTGCAGCAGGATGGATGGGCGAGTTCGCTGGTCGTGAGGATCGGGAGACCGGCAAACGTCGCAGTGGCAACCCAACATGGGCACACCGGTCGAGGTGCCGGTGCCGAGAAACGTCAGCCTCATTTGGGTTTTGCGGCCGCGCGCTTCTGCACTTCGACGAACGCCATGCGCAGCTCGTAAAGCACGTCTTCCAGAAGCTGGGCCTCGTCTGAAGTCAGATTGCCGTACGTCTTTTGCTGGAGCACCTCGAGCATGTCGACGGTCTGGCGGGCGTTGGTCAGGTCGGCGGGGATCCGCTCTCCGCTCGGGCCTGTCACCAGCCCGAGCTGAAACATGGCCGTGGTCCCGAGGTAGGAAACCAGCGTGTCGAAGCCAGAGTCAGCGCCGGGCGGTATGCCCCCCTCGAAACCGAGATCGCCTTCTGTTTCAAATCCTGGGACTTCGAGCTCAGGGGTGACAGCCTCGGTTGTCTGGCGGGCGGAACTCGCGGACGGGCTTTCCGCCGGACTCTCGTGCTTACGAGGCTCAGCAGGGATTTCTTCCGCCTTGTTGCGGGAGCTCCCATCGCCCGCAAAAGGACGGCGATCCACCACTTTGAAACCAGGCTCGTTCTTTTCTTCAGGCATCGAAATCAACCTCGCCCTCTCTCTGCACGCACACTTGGCGTCGCCGGGCTAAGGGCTTGCCGAAGCGCGTGCCAAGGGATAGCCCTCGATGAGTTTATCACAATGAGTGCACCGCGATGCTTGCCGGCGCATCCAAGTAGAAGCCAAAAGGAGGCAAATCCATGTTTGTGATCGCAGGTGCAAGTGGAAACACCGGCAGTGTTATTGCGGAAAAGCTGCTGGCGCGCGGGGAAAGAGTCCGCGTGATTGGCCGGGACGCCGGCCGGCTGTCGCGGTTCGTCCAAAAGGGCGCGGAAGCGTTCACGGCTGACATCACCGACGCCGCAGCGCTGGCCAGAGCGTTCGCAGGAGCTCGTGGCGTTTACGCCCTGGTTCCGCCCAATATCGGCTCAGAAGACGTCCGCGCTGATCAGGAAAGGGTGTCTGATGCCTTGACCGCGGCCCTTGGGAAGGCGTCTGTGTCTTATGCGGTTGTTCTCAGTAGCGTTGGCGCTGACAAGGCGGACAAAACCGGCCCTGTCGTGGGGCTTCATAACCTGGAACAGAAACTGAACGGAATCGCAGCCCTCAACGCGATCTATCTGCGAGCCGGCTACTTCATGGAGAATCTCCTGCCTCAGGTGCAGGTGATTAAGAACTTCGGGATCGTTGGAGGACCGGTCCGTGCGGACCTAAAGCTCCCCATGATCGCTACACGGGAGATCGGCGCCGCCGCTGCCGAACTTCTTCTGAGGCTAGACTTCAGCGGAAAACAGGCTCGCGAGCTGCTTGGCCAGCGCGATGTGAACTACAAGGAAGTGGCCCAGGTGATCGGCAAGGCTATCGGCAAGCCGGACCTTGCTTACGCGCAATTGCCGGCTCAGCAACTAAAACCGGCTTTCCAACAAATGGGCATGTCCGCGAACATGGCCGATCTGCTTCTCGAGATGTCCGAGGCCTTGAACTCAGGCCACATGGTGGCGCTGGAGCCGCGCTCCGAGCGAAACACGACGCCAACCTCGATCGAAAGCTTCGTGGCTGAACAGTTCGTTCCGCGCTTTCAAGGGAAGGCGGCAGGAGCGTAAGGTAGGCGGAGACTCACGGCGCAGGGCCGGAAGCCGGCCCTGCGCTTGCTCTTCCACGAGCTATCGTGGACGCCTCCGGCACACCGGATTCTGGTATAATTCCCGCCCAAAGTCAACCGGAGGTGAGGGCGATGCCAACCTATGTCACGCTGTTTCGCTACACACAGAAGGGGATCGAGAACGTCAAGGACAGCCCGAAGCGGCTGGATGGCGTGAAGAAAGCCATGGCGGCAGCGGGAGGATCTCTCAAGGCATTCTACCTGACCACGGGCCAGTACGATGCCATCGCCATTACCGAGTTTCCCGACGATCAAACCATGGCGAAGGTAGCTCTCGCGGGCGGCGCCCAGGGCTTCGTGCGGTCCGAGACGCTTCGCGCCTTCACCGAGGATGAATACCGCCAGATCATCGCGTCGCTGCCTTGAACAAGCAGACTCACACCAAGGCGCCAGGGCGAAAACGGCGGTGCGAATAGCCCCTCCACCAAAGCTCAGGTCTCATCACGGTGAACGGTTTCCGGTGAGAAGGCCGGCAGGCACACGGAAATGTATTCCGCGCCTTCGGGATCAGGGGTGCGGTACTGCACCCACTCGCCTTTCCCCACGAACAGGGCCTCGCCCGCGGCTGCTGCGAGTTCACGATCGATCAACTTCGCGCGCACCGTGCCCTTGAGCACCACGGTGTATTCATCGAAGTCGGGTTTCTGCCCCGGCTCGGTCCAGCCTTCCGGACTCTTCATCCGCGCGATACTGACACCCCGCGTGTTCGAATTCACCAGGCCGACGAACTCTTCGATCCGCTTGAGCTTGTTTCCCGCAGCTTGCACAACCGTCGGGTGCTTGATTAGCGAGGCCATCCGGATCTCCGAATCAGGGTGCCGGCCGGCGCGGACTTAGGGAGCCTGCTCAATCGGTGCGCTCGCAGAGCATGACGCGCTCTTCGTGGTCGATCTCGTTGAGCCGCACTTCGATCACCTCGAGGTCCGAAGTCTGCACGTGACGGCCCACGTAATCCGCCTGGATTGGCAGCTCGCGGTGGCCGCGGTCGATGAGCACACAGAGCTCGACCCGGCGCGGGCGGCCTTGATCGATGAGAGCGTCCAGAGCCGCGCGGGTGGTGCGGCCGGTATAGAGAACATCGTCCACCAGAATCACTGTCTGGCCTTCGACCGGGAAGGGGAGCGGTGTCTTCTTGACCACTGGCTTTTCGTCGATCGTGGAGAGGTCGTCGCGATAAAAGGTGATGTCGAAGGCCGCTACCGGTACGCTCAGGCGTTCGATTTCGCCGATCTTGCGGCCCAGCCGTTCGGCCAGCGGTGCGCCCCGCCGCCGGACTCCAGCCAGTGCCACTCCCGCGGCGCCCTGGTTGCGCTCCACGATCTCGTACGCCAGGCGAGTCAGCGAGCGCTCGATCTCGGCGGCTGACATCAGTTGTGACTTTTCGCGCACTCCGGGCTTATGGCTTGCTGCTTCTGGGTCGCTTTTCATGAGCGCTCTTCAATGGCTCAGGGCGTCTACTTATTGGTTGCGTAACTGACCCCGAGCTTCGCCAGCACATTGGGCGGGCAGCCATTCCATTCCGGCAACGCCTTGTTGCCGAGATAGGGCAGATCCTCGATGCCCATCTTGCTGGTGTAGAACCCGCCCAGGACCAAATTCCGGAGGTGATTGAAGAAAACCACCCCCGGAGCGTCCGCCGGCACTGCCGTCTTCGGATAAGCGATCCGGTCCAGGAGCTGCTTTTTTTCGGAATCAGAGGCGTCGACGAAGTCGTGACCGAAGGCGCGGTTCGATTCGAGGTCGACCCAGACGATTCCGCCCCGGATAGGCTCGAGGCCGCCCTGGAAGCCTAGCCAGTCATCAATGAACTCGGGCACGCCGGCCTGGGTGGCGCTGCCACTGCGCTCGTCGGCAGGCACGATGATGTCACTGAGCACCCCCACGGTCTTATACTCGTGGGCATTGAGCGTTTTGGGCTGATACGCGCCGGACGCGGCTGCCTTGGCAGCCGTTTGACCTGCCGGGTGAGGCATCGACATTTCAACTGCCTGTGCCGCCCCTGCGGGCAACAGTGCGACCGCAGGCACCGTGGACAGCGCTTTCAGGAGCTCACGCCTCCCAACGGTGTTCTCGCGCCGCTGACCGTTCCCAATCTCATCCGCCATCGCAGTTTCCTTTCTTCTAATTCCTGATTTCCGACTTCTCACGGCTGCCTTCAGACATTCAGCTTCTTCACCTGGTCAGCCGCATACTCGGAGGTACGCCAGGCGAGCGCCATGATGGAAAGCGTGGGGTTCTTGTCCGCGTTCGACACGAAGGGCGCGCCGTCCGTGACGAAGAGGTTCATACAGTCCCAAGCCTGGCAGTAAGGATTCAGCACAGACTTCCTGCGATCATCGCCCATCTGCGTGGTGCCGACTTCGTGAATGATCTGGCCGCCTTTTGAAATGCCCCAATTGTCCTCGGGGCCGGACGACTGCACCACTTCGCCGCCCAGGCTAACGATGATTTCACGGAAGGTCTCCTGGGCGTGACGCGCCATCAGGATCTCATCCTGGCTCCACTTGAAGTGGAACTTCAGCACCGGGATACCCCACTCGTCAACGGTGCCGGGGTCGATTTCGCAGTAGCTGTCGTTGTTGGGAATCATCTCACCCCGGCAGGACATGCCGAAGAAGGACCCGTAGAACTTTCGGACGTTGCGCTTGAGATCCACACCGTAGCCGCCGCCCAGGAACTGCTCGCTGCCATCGAAATCTCCTGGGCTGGGCATCTGCTTGCCTCCGCCCAGCTCGATGTGGTATCCGCGCGCGAAAGGCAATTCATTGCGGAGCTGCTTCTGATAGTTCCACCACGGCATGTAGACGTGCATGCCCCCCACGCCGTCGCAGTTGTGCGGCGGGACATCCTTGAAGGCCGGGATGAAGCCCGCGCTGTCCGTGCCCACGGTATCCATCAGGTACTTGCCGACCAGGCCGCTTGAATTGGCGAGGCCTGCCGGATGTTGAGGGCTCCGCGAATTCAGCAGCAGGCGCGCCGACTCGCAAGCGCTCGCAGCCAGCACCACGATCTTGCCCCGCACCTGGATCTCCTTGTGTGTTTTCTTGTCGATGTAGGAGACACCCGTGGCCAGGCCCTCGTTGTTGACGAGCACTTCTCGCGCCATGGCATCGCAACGGATCTCAAGATTGCCGGTGGCGAGCGCGGGCGGTAACAGCACCGTGGGCGACGAGAAATTGGAAGAGGTGGCGCAGCTTCGTCCGCACTGAGCGCAGTAGTGGCACGCCGGACGCCCGTTGAGGGGCTGCGTCAGAATGGAGAGGCGCGATGCAATGCAGGGGATTCCGAGCTTGTCGGAGGCCCGCTGAACGGCAAGTTCGTAGCAACGGGGCCTCGGAGGCGGCTGGAACTTGCCGTCCGGCGTGTTCTCCAGGCCGTCGGCGGACCCGAAGACCCCGATCAGCTCCTCGGTCTTGTCGTAGTAAGGCGCCAGATCATCGTAGGTGATGGGCCAGTCGAAGCCCTTGCCGTCCCGGCTGTAAGGTTTGAAGTCGTACGGCCCCATGCGCAGCGAGATGCGGCCCCAGTGATTGGTGCGGCCGCCCAGCATCCGGCCGCGCCACCACATCCAGTCGCTCCCGGGTGCGTTAACATAGGGTTCACCGGGCACCTGCCATCCGCCCACGCAGGCGTCAAGTTCGCCGAAAGGTTTTTGCGGGGTCGACGCGCCGCGGTGCGGCGCGTCGTACACCCACAGGAGCATGGTGGATTCTTTGGCGGTGTCATACCAGCTTCCCGCCTCGAGCATCAGACACTTGGCGCCAGCCTTGGTGAGAACGTAAGCGGCCATTCCGCCGCCTGCGCCAGACCCCACAATCACAGCGTCGTAGACCTTCGGGCTCGACATGACCTGCGGCATCGCCCAGACCCCCGGGGTGAGAGAACGGTTTAGCACCGGAGTCTAACATACTCCGGGCATCCTTCAAGCTGGTGTCACTGAAATCTTGAGAAAGCGCCTGCTTGACGGTCACCCTCGCGGCGGGGTCTCAGCCCGATTCAGCCGTGCAGCTTGCGATAGGCTTCCAGGCAACGCTCAGCGGTCTCCAGCTCGGAGTAATCGCTGCCTTCCTGCTCGATCAGATAGTACTCGACCCCCCCGACGCTCTCGGCGGCCGCGAGGATTGCTTTCCAGGGAGCCACCCCCTCGCCGAATAACACCCGGTAGCCCTTCTGGGGTGACCAGTCCTTAAGGTGGAGAGAACGGATTCGCCCAGGATTCCGGTTGATCCAGGCCACCGGGTCGCTGCCGGCCTCGAGGCAGGTGCCCACATCAAGCTGCAGCATGATGCTCTTATCGGTATTCGATGCCAGGACCTCCATCGGCTTCTGGCCGTCCACCGGCCTCCACTCGGCATCGTGATTGTGATAGCCGGCGTGAAGACCCTGGACAGCCAGCGTGCTGTTGGCTCCGTTCAGCGTATCCGCCACGCGCTTCCAGCCGTCGATTCCGCTGACATTGCCGGGATGAGCCAGCACAACATACTGGGCACCCAGAATACGGTTCAACTCCATAGCCTTACTGATCCCGCCCGGTGTGAAGGATCGCATTTCGTTGTGCGTGGAGTAACAGCGGATGCTGAGGGCGTCCAATTGCTTGCGAACCTGCTGGGCGTAGTCGGGCGTCCAGTCGTAGTATGGCGCATAAAACTCGACACACTCGTAGCCCATTTTCGCCACGGCCTGGACGGTCCCCGTCAGATCCTTGGCCAGGTCGTTCCGAACCGAGTACAGCTCGAGCCCCACCGGGATATGCTTGCCGGACGGGTGGGCTGAGACCGGTCCGGTTGCTGAAACCGCGCGGGCTGCCACCGGCATCGCCGCCATTAGGCCGAGAAACGAACGACGTGAGAGAGTGCCATGATCTGTCATGTCAAGTTTACAGTATCACAGTGAAGGCGTGCCCAGGGAGCCGAGTGATTGCGACGATCGCTGCGACGGCCAGGGCACACCCCGCACTCTCATGACAACGATCCTGACCGCGGGGGACTGTCCGAATCCGGACAAGCTCGTTCAAAACCGTGCTTACCCAGCCCAAATCGCGACACGCGGAACTTCGATAAGCCATTAATCCCGTTACAGTTAGTTAAGACTTTCTCCTGGAAGCCAGCATGCTCTGTTGGAAAAAGCGTATTTCTCTTCGCGAAACCATCCCGGCGATAGTCCGAAGGTCTTATTCATATGTACCCCTTCGGCCTGGAACTGAGTGACACCAAGGGGAGGACAGGAATGAAAAAGACGGATTTGGAACGTCGCGCCTGGCGGAGTGCGGGTGTTGTCATCACGTTGGTCGTGGGGGTCGGGAATGCCACCCTCCTACGAGCGCAGAATCAGGTGGTCAAGGCTGCCGGGTCATCGGCGGACTCAGGAGGAGCAAACGGCTTCAGCTACCTCAATCGATCGACGTTCCCCGAGGTGTTCAACGCCTATTCTCCGGTGTCGGTGCCGGCGCCCTCCATGAGCAACTCGCAATTGCTGCACACGCTCATCCGCGACGACAAGCTCCAGCTCTCGTTGAGTGACGCCCTGGCCTTGGCGCTCGAGAACAACCTCGACATTCAGGTGACGCGTTACGTACTGGCAGACGCGCAGACCGACCTGTTGCGCGCCAAAGGCGGGGGCTCCATTGTCGGCTTCAACGGCGTTACTCAGACCGGATCGACCTCAGCAGCGGGTGGCACGGTTAGCGGCACAGTCGCCCAGTCGGGCAGTTCGTCCCTGGCGACCGGGTCGGTAGGAGGGACATCCTCATCCTCATCCTCGTCCTCGTCCTCGTCTTCGATCGGGACCTCCTGCTGTGATCCCGTAGTCAGTCTCAGCTTCACCTGGGACCGCCTCAGTCAGCCTCTGAATTACACCGCCGTCACTGGAGCGTCGAATATCACGAATCAGACCAGCAGTGTTCAGGGTTTCTACAGCCAGGGATTCCTCACCGGCACCCAGTTCGACGTCGGCCTGTTCGGCGACCGGCAGTCCACCACCGCCCCGGCCTCGCTGCTCAACCCGGTCGTACCCACCACCATGGTGATCCAGGTCACTCAGCCCCTTCTGAAGGGATTCGGTTATCGCGCCAACGCCGTAGCCTTGCGGGTGGCCCGCAATGGGGTCAAAGTGGCGGATAGTGTCTTTCGCCAGCAGGTCATGGTTACTGTCACGCAAGTCGCGAATTACTACTACGATCTGATGAACTACTACCAGAACCTCGCTGTCTCCCGCAAAGGCCTTGCCGATGCTGAGCAGGGTGTGAAGGACAATCAGAAGGAAGCGGACTTGGGTGTGATCGCGAAGTTTGACGTGCTGCGCGCCCAGAACGAAGAGGCCATCCGCCGCCAGCAGGTGGTTCTCGCGGAAACGGCTTACCGGCAACAGCAAGAATTGCTGAAGACAGCCATCTCCCGGCAGAATGCCGATCCGCTGCTTTCCAGGGTTGAAATCGAGCCCACCGAGCAGCTTCCTGAGCCCTCGCCCAACGACGTTCCTCCTCTCGAAGACGCGGTGCAGCAGGCGCTGGCCAATCGTGAAGAACTGGTGCAGCAGGAGCTGGGCCTGCGCGATCAGGAGCTGGTGGTGAAGCAGAGCCGGAACGCCCTGCTGCCGTCTTTCAACGTGTTCGCCAGCTACTTGCCTGAAGGGCTGGCGGGAAACTCGTCCATTTTGAACTGCCCGACGGGCAGTTCCCTTTCGGACGGTGAATGCCTGCCGGCCAACGGCGGACCGGCGTTTTCGCCCGAGGTGGTCGGGGTTCAGGCCGCGGGGATCTGGCAGAGCCTCACCCAGGCCTTTCAAGGACACTTCCCCGAGTACACTTTCGGCGTCAATCTCACCATCCCGCTCCGTAACCGTGTTGCCCAGGCCACCGCGGCGCGGGCTCTTCTGGATCAGCGCCGCGAGGAGAGCCAGCTTCAACAGCAGCGTAACCTGGTGGTGCAGGACGTGCGCACCGCGGAGATTAATGTTGAACAGGCGCGGGCGGCGGTTGAGGTTGCCCACCAGGCCACCAGCCTGGCGCAGCAGACGCTCGACGGGGAGAGGCAGATGTTCAGGCTCGGCAAAGCGGACTACTTCTTTGTCACTCAGGCCCAGGACCAACTGATCGCGGCGCAGGGCGCGGAGTTGCAGGCGCGGGACAACTACGCCAAGGCCTTGGCCCAGTTCGCCGAAGCTACGGCTACCACCCTCGATCGGTACCACGTCCGGATGGACGAGGCCAAGCAAGGCCACGTGGCACATCGCGACGCCACGCCGCCGTCACCGTAGCAGCAGCATCCGCGGGCTTTCGGCTTGAAAACGATTGGGCCCTCGGAGCGGCCAACCCGTAAGTGGTGGTAGCCACGGCAGGCTTCTGTGCCGTGGGCTTTTCGGCCGGGCGGCTGGCAGTGACATGGCGGCATCTCACGTCTCCCGTCGCATCGCTCGCACACGCGGCCGGTCAACCCTCCGATAACTCCTTACCAAAGGCGATAACCAGAAGACCCTCCCGCAAAAACACTTGACGGCGGGGGGGGGGCAGTAGGGTTTGATGGCGTATACTACGGCAACTATCCACGCGAGGGACGGATCAAGGGGAGGAGACGATGCGAAAGCTCAGCAGGAGATTTGGCGCCGTGCCGGGGGTAACTGCTTTGATCGGGGTGCTAGTGGCGGCGTCTAGCGTACAGGTCGGGGCGCAGACTTACAGAGTTCTCTATAACTTCAAGGGCAGCGCTGATGGCAGAACGCCGCTGGGAGGCTTGGTGCGGGACTCTGCAGGCAACCTCTATGGCACCACCTACTCTGGCGGCGTGTACAACGCCGGAACAGTGTTCAAGCTGGATAGCATGGGCAGGGAAACCCTGCTGTATACCTTCAGCGGACAAGCGGACGGAGCGTATCCCGGCAGCTTGATCCGCGACCCTGCGGGCAACCTTTACGGTATCGCCGCGTGGGGAGGCGACACTTCATGTGCCGTCGCCTCCTACGGTTGCGGGACAGTATTTGAGTTGGATACCACCGGCGCGTTCACGGTGTTACACACCTTCGCGGCTGGCACCGATGGAGCCGTTCCCACCGGCTTGGTCCGCGACGCAACAGGAGACTTTTACGGTACCACCTTCTATGGCGGTGACATGCCATGCCCGCTGGGATTCGGATGTGGAACGGTTTTCCGGTTGGATGCCAGCGGCAAAGAGGCGGTGCTGTACAACTTCACCGGGGGCACGGACGGGGAAGGCCCCATCGGGCTGACCCTAGGCAGTGAGGGTAGCCTCTACGGCGCCACCTACTACGGCGGCGATACTGCCTGCGGCGGCTACGACGGCGACGGCTGCGGAACGGTGTTCAAGGTGGACCGAACCGGCGCGGAAGTGGTGCTGCACGGGTTCGCCGGGGGGACGGACGGGTCAACTCCAAACAGCGAACTGGTCGTGGACGCAGCTGGCAATCTTTATGGCACCACCTACGACGGCGGTGGCGCTGCGTTATGCCCCGGTCTCTTCGTCTATGGTTGCGGAACGGTGTTCAGGGTCGACGCGAGCGGCAAGGAGACTGTGCTCTACAGCTTCGGGGGGAGGACGGATGGAGCAGCTCCCGGCGGTTTGGTCGGCGACGCAGCAGGCAACCTTTACGGCACGGCGGGCGGCGGCAATTTCGCTTTTGGAATGGTGTTCAAGGTGGATACGGCCGGTGCGGAAACTGTTCTGCATAACTTCACGGGGAAGGACGGGGCAGAACCCGCCGGAGCTTTGACTATGGACGCTGCGGGCAACCTTTATGGCACCACCGAAATCGGCGGTGCTCACCACCTTTACGGAGTGGTGTTCGAACTCAGGCGGTATTAACGAGGGCCAACGCTTTCTGTTTCTGCAGCAGGGCCGCAGAGTTTCTGAGAGGCAAAACTCTGCTCTACTCAGCCTACCCAGCCACCGGATATCCACACAAGGGGACGGATAAAGGGAGGGGAGAGATGCGAAAGATCAACGGGCTCGACATTCCGAATCGCACGCCTCGGCGTTGCGGTTCCCCCTTACGAAAAGCCTTGACAGGTGATGATTACTGATGGTACATCTACCCTATTAGAAACTGCGTCCTGGAGGAGCAACGGTCGTGCGGTATTTCGCCCCAACTCACGGAGATTCGGGCAATTCGGCCCACGCGTGGCGGAGGCAGGAGACATCATCTGACGGCTTTTTCCTGCGGCCCGCATGTGTCGTGTTTCCGAAGTTCGCTCAGGAGATCAGCCCGCAAGCCGGGCTACGTCGTTTCGCCCCTACGGGGCTGGGCGACGGCTTCCGTGAAGAGCGCTTCGTGGACGAACTTCTGAGACATTACACTAGTTCTGGAAGTTGGGCAAATTCTCGGATTTGCAGCCGAAGCTCGACGAGGACGCAGGCCCAGGGGCGAAGACAAAAAAAACGAAAAAATACATCCCACGATGTGAAAACAAATGACTTAAAAAATGAAGTCGGCACATCCCACGATCCATATGATAATAAGACACTTAGCTACATTTTGCCACGATGTTTATGAAAATAAAGGTGATAGCCATGCCGGCGCCTTTTCGAGGAATGGAAAAGCCGCATAGCCTGGCCCGGGCGGCCCGCCCCCCTCCTCCCTATCAAATCGAAAACGAACCCGACGCAAACACACAAATTCGTCGCGTTCGAACCCTATAGGTCCTTTAGAATTGAATGAGCATTGGAATCCCCGAGGAACGAACCCGAGATTCGCGTTATTCGAACAGGAGATGGCCGGACGACCGCAGCACCGGCACTGAATGTTATACTGAGCCCTTGGGAACCGGACCTATTTCAACAAACCGGCGGCGGCTTTTCTTCCTTCCCCATGACTTCGAATCCAACCCGTCTTCTGATGGTGGCTGGCGAGCGCTCGGGCGATCTTCATGGCGCTGAGCTCGCTTCCGCCCTGCGGGAGGAACTGGGCGAGATCGAGATCTTTGGCTGTGGTGGCGATGCCATGCGCCAGGCGGGCGTGGAAACCGTGGCGGACCTGCGCGACTTCGCCATGGTGGGTATCACCGAGGTGGTCTCGGGCCTGCCGCGAGCGCGGCGCGCCTTTCACAGCCTGTTGGCTGAGACCCGCCGGCGCCGTCCGGAGGTCGCGGTCCTGATCGATTCATCCTCGCTCAATCTACGGCTCGCCAAGAAGCTCAAGCCGCGCGGCATTTCGGTGGTCTATTACGTGAGTCCCCAGATCTGGGCCTGGAAAAAGTGGCGGATACGCCACCTTCGGGGCCGGGTCGACAAGATGCTGTGCCTTTTCGATTTTGAAGAAGAGATCTACCGCCGCGCCGGAGTGCCGGTGGAGTATGTCGGACATCCCTTGCTGGATCGCCCGGAGATCACAGAGGCCGGGCTTTCGCGCCCGGAGTTTTTTGCCAAGACGAGGCTCGATGCGGACCCCGATCGCGGCGGACCGGTGGTGGCGCTGCTGCCGGGAAGCCGCGAGATCGAAGTGAAGTACAACCTGCCGAGGCTGGTGGAGGCAGCCCGACGGCTCCGCGAGCGCCGCCCATCGCATCGCCTGCAGTTTGTCCTACCGGTCGCAGCCACGCTCGAGGGCGCGCACCTCGAAGCCGGGCTGCGGGCCAGCGGCGCCGAGCCGGATCTGATCCGGCTGGTGAGCCATGCCACGCACGACGCGCTCCGGCACGCGGACGCCGCTGTGGTGGCGAGCGGCACGGCCACGCTGGAGACCGCGCTCATCGGGTGTCCTATGGTGGTGGTCTATCGCGTGGCACGGAGCACGGCCTTTTTCGCCCGCTTCATGCTGGATGTGCCGTTTTTCAGCATGGTCAACCTGTTGGCCGGCAAATCGCTGGTTCCGGAATTGATTCAAAATGATTTCACGCCGGAGCGGGTGGTGGCCGAGGTTGAACGCCTGCTGGATCAGCCGGAGGCGTGCGCGCAGATGCGGGCGGGCTTTGAGTTCGTTCGCTCACGGCTGGGAACGGGTGGTGCAGCCCATCGAGCCGCCCGAGCCGTCGCCGGCATGATTCGGTTGCGGGCCTTGGAAGGGCGGGCCTTTGGCACCCCGGCGAGACCCTCCGCCATCCCTTCGCCGTCCCCTGTGTCCCATGAGCAGGGCCGTTGAGAGGAGATTCGTTTGCGGGCTGGAACTGTCGCCTGACGAGCGAGGAGGAAAAAGTTTCGGAGGGGTGCAACCGCTTTGTGGCTGCACGTGTCTAAGTTAGTGCAAGGCGAGTGAGCTTTGAATAGCGACAGGTCCGAACAGTCCAGCAAACCCCCTCGCTGGCCGCTTGTTGCTGCTCACTCGCCTCCCAAGTTTTGTAATGGGTGCATGAAGCGAAATCCCAGTCAACCGAAGGGTGATTCGCCTGAACCCGTGGCCCAACCTTTCGGGATTGCGTGGGTGCCTGTTCCAGCGGCTGGCATGGCCCTGGCCATACTGGTGACCACCCTCGCCGTTTTGCCGGCAGCCCGGGCCCAGACGCAATCCTCGGCCCCCGCGTCCCACATCACACACTACGCCATCAAGGCGAGCCTGGCCCCGGCCACCCACACCCTCACCGCTTCGGCGCGCATCGATTTTACTCCCGAGGCCGACCTGCTGAATATGAACCTCGGCCTCGCAAGTTCGCTCCACGTGCAACGGGTGGTGGACGCTGCGGGCCACGACGTAACCTTTCGCCAGGAGGGCCCGACGCTCAGCCTGGCGTTTACGCCCACGGTTCCGGCCCAGAAACCCGGCTCAGTGACCGTCGATTACAGCGGCACGCTGGCCACGGCCGAGGGCAGTCCGGTTGAGGACCTGAAGCTGGCCTATGTCGGACCGGAAGGTTCGTATCTGCTTTACCCCGGGCACTGGTTTCCGGTGAGCGACGATCCCGCCACACGGTTCAGCGCCAACATGTCGATCACCGTGCCGTCGGACGAAACCGTGATTGCCTCCGGCAAGCCATCGTCTCCGGTGCGGAGCAGCGATTCGGTCACCTACAACTTCGACTACAGTGAGAACTCTTTCCCCGGCACGGTCATCGCCGGCCAGTACGCTGTCCTGCCGGCCACGGCCGTGGGGGCAGACATCACCCTTTATGTGAAGCCGGGACACGAGAAGCTGGCTCAGCCTTACGGCGAGGCGGGCGGCAAAATCGTGACCTACTTCTCTGACAAGTTCGGGTCGCTACCCGCGCCGCACATCTCTTTGGTTGAAATCGCGGATGACACAGTGGGCGGCTACTCTGCGCCGGGCATCGTGGCGCTGGCTTCGCGAGGCTTCACCGCACCGGTGAACGAGAAGCTGCTGGCGCATGAGGTCTCCCACCAGTGGTGGAGGTGTCTCGTGAGCCCGGCCTCGCCCGACGATGCTTATCTCGATGAAGGCCTGGCCACATACTCGGCTGCTCTGTGGGTAGAAGAATCGGCCGGAGAAGCGGCGTTTGAAGACACCATGCACGACATCGAAATCCAGGCCCTGAGCCACGAAGACGTCGCGCCCATCGTTCAGGCCTCACACCTGCACGAGTTCACGCCCGAATACCAGTCGATTGTCTTCGACAAGGGCGCCATGGTGTTCAACATGTTGCGCTGGGTGATCGGCGACGATGCTTTTTTCAAGACCTTGCGGGCCATGGTGACTCAGTACGCTTTCAAGACCATCTCCACGGCTGAATTTCAGAAACTGGCGGAAAAGACCAGCAAGCAGCAGCTCACCTATTTCTTCGCGCAATGGGTGGATTCCACCGGCGTGCCGCAGTTCAAGCGTACCTGGGCGGTCTACCGGACGCAAAAGGGCTACGAGGTGATCGGTAAGATCGAGCAAGACCTCGACATCTTCCGCATGCCGGTCGAGATCCGGGTGTACGTTGAAGGCCGCAAGCCGACCACGGCTCGCGTGGACATGGTGGGCACGACGGCCGACTTTACGGTCAGCACGCTCACCCGCCCCTTGCGGGTTGTGGTCGATCCCGCCAGCCGCCTGCTCAAGTACGACGATCAGGTCCGGATCGAAGTGGAGATGGCGAAGGGCGATCAGCTGGTGCAGCAGCAAGCCTACCTGGAAGCGATCAAACAGTATCAACAGGTGCTCGAGCTCAATAAGAACAGCTCTCTCGCCCAGTACCGCATCGGCGAGAACCTGTTGCGGATGCGCAATTACAACGCAGCCGTGGAATCCTTCCGCGACGCCCTGAATGGCGACCTGCAGCCGAAGTGGGTGGACGTCTGGAGCCACTTGATGCTGGGCCGCATTTTCGACCTCACCGGACAGCGCGATCGCGCGCTCAACGAATACCAGCGCGCCCTGCAGACCAACGATAACACCCAAGGGGCTATCGATCTCGCCAACAAATATATCCAGAAACCCTACACCGAAAGTAACGGCTAGGCCACTTATCTAGGCTCTTAGTTGACCGCGCATGCGCGGACCCATATTTCAGCGTCCGGCCGGACGCGCGGTGAATTGCCGGTAGCTTTCTTCGAAGGCTTTGAGGGCACCGTCATCGTAGAGGACGAAGTGGATCCTCTCTAGACTGCTGCGCGACTTAATGTGCTGCAGGGTCTCGCCGAGCATGATGCGCGCGCATTCGTCCATGGGAAATCCGGCTACGCCGGTGCCGATGGCAGGGAAGGCGATACTCTTCAAACCCTTCTCTTCGGCACGAAGCAAGCTGTTCCGAGTCGCCAGGCGGAGCGATTCCGCCGACGTGCGGGCTCCCAGGTGCATGCTGGCGGCGTGGATCACATAGACCGCCTTGAGCCGTCCCCCCGTGGTGACAGCGGCCTCTCCGAGCGCGACAGGACCGATGCGGTCGCAGTCCTCCTGAACAGCCGGACCGCCCTTGCTTCGAATAGCGCCCGCCACTCCCGCTCCCAGCAGCAGATCGGTGTTGGCGGCGTTGACGACGGCGTCGACATCCATCGCGGTGATGTCGCCCTTGGCGAAGTGGATCTTGGGAATCATGATTTTCGGGACCGCGATCCGTAGAGCCAGCGCCCGCCCATCGGTGGACGGCCCACGGCCAGCGCTTCGGAAGGTTTTTTGCGCCACGATTCGGGCTGGCGCCGGAAGGTCTCGAGCATGGCCAGGCGGCGATTGACCTCGTCGATGTCGAAAGCTTCAGGATCAAAGTCCGCGCCCAGCAACTCGCAAGCTTCCTGATGCCTCGGATACTTCGGATTTCGAAGTGACATCAGACAGTCTTCGTAATCCCTGATCCCGGGAATGTCCTCAAGCGGGCTAGCTCGCTTGCCGCCGAGGCACCGCGGAACCTGGGGAGCTTTCGTAGCCGGAAGAATCTCCTCCGCCTGAATTCTCAGGAGCCAAAGGCCTTCGAGCGTTATGAGGTGGAGATGGTAGTTGTAGTCGAAGCTCGCTCCGACTTGGGACGCGACCTCGGTGAGTAATGTCTCCGTGTCGTCCTGCCCTCCGGGAACGAACTGGTCGAAATCGTCGATGAAGTCCTGGCCGTACCAGAAGAGACCATCGTCAAACTGGTACGGATAGCGTTTCTCCCAATTCATCACGATTTGCAGCATCTGGTGGAGATCATTCAAAGTTGTGCTTTGCCCGATTTGCAGGCGTCGCCAAATCGGCGGCCTCGAGCCTAGAACACTGACCTTTAGGCGATAAACTTGATCAAGCGCTGACTCGCTTTCGGTGGACATATTCTCAAACTCTTCTCTCCCGCCAGCCACAAGCAGACCGGAGACGAGTTACGCTATCTCAATAACTGTTATTCCTCAACGGGCAAGTATAAGCGCGAAAATAGCCAGCTCGCTCTTGGTCTCACCGACCCTTCCATACTGGCTCGCGCTTCTCGAGGAATGATCGCACGCCCTCCCTTGCATCCTCCGTGGGCAGCAGCTCCTCCAGGTAGATTCTCTCGCATTCATGCAAGGCGCTCTCGAAGCTCGCACGCGTGCCGATCCGCGCGGCTTTGCGGGCAAGAGCCAACACGGCCGGACTCCGGGCTAGCAGCTCCTTCTCGAAGCGCCCAAGCTCGGCTTCGAGCACCTCCGACGGAGCCGTTCGATTCACGAATCCCAGCTCCTCCGCTTCGGTCCCCGAGATCATCTTGCCGGACAGAAGGAGCTCGAGGGCCTTCTTTGCGGGAATCAGCCGCGGCAGAAGCACCGAAGCCACAGGAGCAAAACAGCCCACCCCAATTTCCGGCTGGCCGAAGCTGGCGTCCTCGGCGGCGACCACAAAATCGGCCGCCAAAGCCAGCTCCATGCCTCCGCCCAGGCAGAACCCCCGCACGACGGCGATCACCGGCAGCCGGGCGTACAGAACCGAGCGGATGAGCGCGTGGAACGCGGCCAGCATGGCAGGCGCACTCTCGAGGAAGTGGTCCCGAATCTCAACGCCGGCGCTGAATGCAGTCGCACGGCCATGAATCTCAACCAGACGCACATCCGGGTCGTCCAGCGCCTCTCTTAGTGTCCCCCCCAACAGATCGATGGTGGCTAGATCAAGGACGTTCAGTGGGTGACGGTTGATCAGGACCCGGGCCACGTCGCCGCAGCGCTCGGTGGCGACGGCGGTACTGATTTTTTCCCCGATCGTCATCGCGCCTTGCGCCTCAGGCTCGTCGCCACTTCCGACTCGCTCGGCGGAGTACCAAATTCCGTCGTTTTCAAGTGCCCAGTCCAGCCGCCGGTCCGGCGTCGGCGTTATCAACCTTCCCATCACCCTGGATTCGCGCTCCGCTTTCTCTGGGGACAGGCTTAGCGGGAATGACTTCCCTTTCGGTGTCTCGTTGGTGAGAAAAGCCGGTCACGTATGTCTTTAAAAGCAAAGGAACAGAGGCCCTAGGCACGGCCACGGTTCCCCCGATTCGGATCGCTCAGGTTCGTTTTGGGCTCGTTTCGGGTTCGTTTTTCGCGCATCCCTAAGGCCTCACTGATTCTAAGTGACTTATTTCAACAGCCATCGTCAAAGCTCGGGTTCGTTTAGGTTCGTTCTAGGTTCGTTTTTGGACGATTTTGTTGATTCTAGACAACTTCTCGGGTTCGTTTTTGCAATTTTTTGACCGGGGGGGAGGGGGGGTC
>DATDGR010000028.1:0-6402 GCA_036521995.1 Terriglobia bacterium
GGCACGGGCGATTCAATTTACGCGGGGAAGACCGTACAAGAAGGACGACAATGCCCACATCGAACAGAAGAACTGGACGCACGTGCGACGGCTCCTGGGCTACGTCCGCTATGACTCGGAGGCGGCGCGGGAAGCCATGAACGAGCTCTACAGCCAGGAGCTGCGCCTGTTTCACAACCTGTTCCTGCCTTCGGTGAAGCTGGCGAAGAAAGCGCGCGTTGGCTCCCGCTTGCGCCGGCGATACGAAGCACCCCAGACTCCGTTTCAGCGAGTCGCGGCCTCGCCCGCCGCTGACCCGGAGCGCTTGGAAGAACTCCAGCGACTTGGTGAGAGGCTCGATCCCTTCGAGCTTTCGCGCCTCATTCAAACCAAGCTGGAGGGCATCTTTAAGCTCAGCCGTAGCGCCGTGAACAAGACCCCGGCGTTAGCGGCTCCTCCTCCGAGACGCGCGGGAGTCAGCGAAGCCAAAGATCACAGTGACGCGCGCGCAAAAGCAAGAACCGCGCGCGGAGAAAAGGACAAAAAGCAAAAACACATTCAGCGAAAAAAGGAGGCCCCGGCCCCACGACGGGTTACATTCTTACACTGCAAGACGATCTGCTGAAAGTTACATTCTTAGACTGCTTGACAGGTGAGGTAACAGCATTTAATAATCAAGTCCTGTGTTTTCATCAGCTTAGTCGATCGAGCCCCCTGGATTTTCCCGCGGTTCTCATCGACCAGCCGGTCTTGGACCGGCGCACGGTCTGAGGCTCATTGACCGGAAGGATGTCCCGGTCAAGCTCTTTATAATCTGATACATTCCGGCTTTGAACGTCATTCTCCTCTAGGCCTCGAAATTTGCCCAAGCTGCCTTGACCGCTTGTTGACCTGCTCTTTCGGACTTGGGACGGGAAGAACATCGGTGACCCGCGCTACAGCATGGCAGGTTGTAGTTTACCAACAGTTCATCTAACATACGGGAATACACTCTGGAAGTCAAGCATTTGAGAGCATGATTGTACCGGTTGACCTGTGCGGTAATCGAGGAAGCGGATTCCAGGGTGATAAATGCTATAACACTCTTAGATTGTTGGTCGGGGCGCCCGGATTCGAACCGGGGACCTCTTGCGCCCAAGGCAAGCGCGCTACCAGGCTGCGCCACGCCCCGATCAAACAGCAGTGGCAAGTGGCCAGCGGCCGCGCCTATTGTGCCACTGGCTTAAGGCGAATGTCCAGTGTGAAATGAGAGACGTGCCGATCTCTCAGCCGAGCTGGACTAATCCGCCAATATCAATATAACGTCAATCTTGCGCTTGTCTATTGCCTCTTGTCTCTCGCCACTTGTCACTTGCCACTTGCTTTTCAGGCCCCTTGACCCCGCAGCAGACGGACGGGGTCGATGACGCCCTCGGGTTCCCGGCCGTTGCTCCGTTCCGGCGCAGCTTCGGGCTCCTCGGTCTCACCGGGCACGATAAGCCTATTCGATTCAATACCATGCTGCCTGGTGTAGAGTTCCCAATAGCGGCCGCCCAGGGCGTAAAGGGTCTCGTGAGTGCCGCGCTCGATGATGCGCCCATTCTCGATCACCAGGATCTGGTCGGCCCGCCGCACGGTAGAGAGGCGGTGAGCAATCACAAAGGTCGTGCGCCCCTGCATCAGGTAAGCAAGTCCCTCCTGAATAAGGGCTTCCGACTCCGAATCAAGGCTCGACGTGGCCTCGTCCAGGATCAAAATGCGCGGGTCGGCCAGAATCGCCCGCGCGATCGACACCCGCTGTTTCTGCCCGCCCGAAAGTTTCACGCCGCGCTCGCCAACCACCGTATCGTACTTCAGCTCGAAGCGCTCGGCGAACTCATCCACCCGCGCGATCCGGCAGGCTGCCAGGATCTGGGCCTCAGTGGCGCCCGGGCGCGAGAAGGCCACGTTCTCCCGGATGGTGCCGTCGAATAGGAACGTATCTTGAAGCACCACACCGAGTTGAGTCCGGTAGGAGTCCAGCCGGACGGTGCCGAGGTCGACCCCATCCACCCGAACTGTGCCTTCAGTGGGCACGTAGAAGGCGGCCACCAAGCCGATCAAGGTTGACTTGCCGGCGCCGGAGGGTCCCACCAGCGCCGTCACCGTTCCCGGCAAAGAGACGAAGCTCACCTGATGGAGCACGGGCTTGCCTGCCTCGTAGGCAAAGCTAACATTTTCAAACTCCACCTCGCCGCGCAGGGCCTTAAGCTCTTGAGCACGAAGCGGATCGGCATCCTCCGGGCGCTCGGCCAGCACCTCGCGCATACGTTCCAGTCCGGCGATCGCCTCCGTGAGCTGGGTGCCGACGTTCACTACCTGGGCCACCGGAGCCACCAGCATGCCCAAAAAGATCGTGAACTCAACGAAAGAACCCAGCGTCATGGTACCGCCCACGATGCGGCGCGCGCCCAGAAACATAATCAACGCGCTCACCACGCCGAGCAGGGTCGTGGCCGAGAGACTCATCAGCGACATGGCCGTGAGTGTCTGCAAGACGTTGTCTAGCAATCTCTTAACTCCAGACGCGAAAACACTGGCTTCGCGCTCCTCGGCGTGATAACCCTTCACCACCCTCACCCCTGACAGCGACTCCGTCAGGCGCCCGGTGACCTCGGCGTTGATCTTGGGCCTGGCCCTGAAGATGGGCCGAATAAACTTGAAGGCATAGCGCATGAAGATGCCGAAAATAAACAAGATAGCTGCCGCCACGCCGGTCATGAGGGCGCTGATCCGAAGTAGGATCACGAGGGCCAGGACGGCCGTCAGGATCCCGCCGACAAACTGTACCAGGCCGGTGCCGATCAAGTTGCGTAAACCCTCTACATCGTTCATGATACGCGAAACCAGGGCTCCGGTCTTGGTGCCGTCGTAGTAAGCCAAGGGAAGGCGCCCGATGTGCTGCTGCAAGCGCGTTCGCAGCTCGGTGATCAGCCGCCAGGCCTCCTTGGAGAGAAGCTGGGTCAAAGCAAAGTCCGTAACACCTTGGATCAAAGTCGCTCCGACGACCAGGCCGACGATCGGCACGAGCAGATTGAGGTTGTGCTTGCCGATGACGTCGTCGATCACGCGCTTGGAGGAGGCCGGCAGGACGAGTCCAGCTAAGCGATTGATGGCCATCAGGATGAAGCCCAGCGCCAGCAGCCACCGGCGGGGCCGGATGAAGGTCCACAGGTCCGGCCAGAGCTCCCGCAGGCGGACGGGCTTGGGCGCCTTGTTCGATTCGTTTTCCGGGGTCACGGGAATCAGATGCTTGCGGGTAGGGCCCGGGTGCAAATGTCCGGGCCCTCGTGGTGAGGGCGTGACGGAAGGTCTCCGATCTGGCCAAGATAGGGTCGGTGGGTCTTGAAAACGGGAAAAAAGGGCGGCGAAGCTCGAATCTATTTTCAATAACTTACGGCCACACGTTCGAAAGTGATCCCGTCAAAGTCTAAAGGACTTACAGACCTTGTTCCTCAAGCAAAAGTGTAAAGAGATTGCACACATTTCGCTTATTCTTTGCTTTTTATCCACCGGGCTTGATTCGAAAAGGATACAATAAGATCAACAATAGGAACTCGCTTATAGCCGTGACCGACCAAGGAAAAGCGAATAAAACACGAATATAGACCTGAGCAGCCACACTGCCGCCGCCCATCCTGGTCATCGAAAAAGTGCCGTTACCGGCAGGCCGCCGGGCGCGCATTTGAAGAAGAGCAGCCGGAAACTGTTTGAACAGCGCGACCCGGCGCTGCCTCGCCGGTTGGAGTTCTCATTGCAGCGGGGATTAAGATTACGTGACGTGGTAGAATTCACTTCAAACAGGGAAATCGCTGGTTGGGCTGGCCGCCGGCGGCCTTATCTCACGCCAGCCACGGCCGATTTTGTGCAGGTCAGCCTAAAGGTAAATTATACATCTGGCACGAGGAGTATCCAGCCATGAACGAAATAGAGGTCTTTGTCAGCGTTGGTGGTACCGCCACAGAGCAGCAGGAGGCGTTTGTGCGCTCCGTGGAGGACCGACTCCGGGCTGAAGGACTCGTTCCACAAACGGTTGGAAGAAATACGTTCAGCGCTGACGCGCCGCTGAAGACAGTCACCGAGCTGCTAGCCACCTGCTCGGGTGCCGTGGTCATAGCCCTCGAGCGCTCCTACTTTCCTTCCGGCGTTGAGAAGCGTGGTGGGCCGAAGGAGATTGCGCTCACCGATGTTAAGCTGCCCACGCCTTGGAATCAGATCGAGGCGGCAATGGCCTATACGTGGGGCCTTCCTCTTATGGTCATTGTCGAGGACGGCCTTAAGAGCGAAGGGTTGTTCGAGCGTGGATATGACTGGTACGTGCAGGTGGTGAAGCCGGACGGCGCGGCGTTGAGTTCCACCGAGTTCAGCGGTGTTCTCGCAAGCTGGAAGCGGAAAATGGTCCAAATGCCGAAGAAGGTAACTGTTTCGAAAACGGCTTCTGACTTCACCGTTGCTGAACTGATTGGCGGCTTGAAACCAACCCAGTTGTGGAGCGTCCTCGTTGCCTTGGCAGCGCTGGTCGCGGGTGCGTTCGCCGTGGGTGCCAGGCTCTTCGGTGGTCATTAGATTCGTAGCAAGCGGCGCCTGAGCAGCACCGCGTCAAATTGCGGGTATGCGGCAGGCGGGACTTAAGCGAGGGAAGCGATGAGAAAGCTCCGGTATTTGGTTCGCATCAATATGGATCCAGATAGCGATTGGGGGGCCTCAGTTCCCGACCTGCCCGGCTGCGTGGCGACTCTGGGATGACGATCGATCAGGCGCTCCAGCGCATCGAGGGGGCGATCGCGCTTCATATTCGTGGTATGCGCCAGGACGGTCTGACGCCTCCCCCGCCAAGACAACGTGTGGTGACCCCGAAGCGCACGTCGCGTCAGGTAGACTTCTTCGCAACCATCGAGGTTGCGGCGTGACCCGGGCGGGCTGGCGGAGAGCGTAGCTCTGCGGGCCTTGCAAGCAGAAGCGCCGCGGTGAGGCCTGGTCGAGGTTCAGTTTTTTGTCGTTGAATAGATCGTCGTTTGAGTACGGGGATCGCGGAGCTCCCGCTCTGCGTCAGCGAGACGGGTGAATATTGCGGTACACTTTTGAGTGGGACCCCAGAAAAGCCAAACAGAACCTGCGAAAACACCGGATCAGCTTTGATCGCGCTGCGGCGCTCTGCTTCTCATCCACACGTTCTTGGATGTCTCGGCCGGCGAGTAAGATAGAAACTAGGTAGTATGAGGAGATCTTGCGATGAAGAAAGAATATGACCTTTCGAAGGGCGAACGCGGCAAGTTTTTCCGTCCGGACGCCGAGCTGAACATCCCCATTTACCTGGAACCGAAGATTGCCGAGGCGGTTCGAGAGCACGCCAGAAACAGAAGAACAAACGTGGGATCGTTAGTCAATGAGTGGCTGCGCAAAGACCTCCGCACGGAGAGGCAGCGACGCAAGCTGAAAACACCACAGCAAGCGTAGCGCAACCCTATCCAGGCCAACTACTACTTCTAGGTTGCAGCGCGTTGACATTCGCAGGTGGCGCCTAGGTTGCGCGCTTTTCGGGATCAGATAGCCAATCGAACAGTCGAGTCTAAAGTGTGACCCGTGAGGCTGGGAGCCGGCTGCACCGTCACCCGCAGTGACAATAAAGCGACAAAGAGTTTACATCGGCTTAACACAATCAGCCGCAGGGCTGAGGCATACTGATCGGCCTTGCGCGACAGCGCTTGGCGTCTTAGGAGCGGGCGGCAAGTCTCTGGACAGTTGTGGCGATGGCGTCACCGGAAGTATCCCGAGATTTGGTGGTCCACTGGCTGGAGCTCTGCCTGAGAGGCGGACGCGAGCAGGGGCCGCCTGCTCAATCCGGAATGAACAAGATCAAATTCAAGAATAGGAGATGGCATGAAAAAACAAATCACGGCAGTTCCCGGCAGATCCCTCAGGTTCCTAGTGGTGGTCCTACTCTTCACAGCGTTGGTGGGGGCGGCGCCATACCTGGCCCAGTCACAGGAGCAAGACGATTCGGCGGAAGTGCCCCAGCCGGACGCGGCATCGCGACCTCTGATCGGTGTAACAACCTCGTCGCAGAATCCGCTGCAGATCGCCATCCTGCACTGGTATAACGCCAACCTGACGACCCAATTCACCACCGCCACTGCTCCCTTTGGCGTGGCCTTTGACGGGTCCAGCATCTGGGTATGCAACAACGGCAGCAACAACGTGACCAAGCTGCGGGCGAGCGATGGTACGGTCCTCGGCACCTTTGCGGTGGGAACCAATCCCACCGGGGTGGCGTATGACGGCGCCAACCTCTGGGTCGCAAATATCAATGGCAATAACGTAACCAAGCTCAAAGGGACCACGGGCGCGACCCTCGGTACCTTCACCGTGGGAACGCAGCCCAACGCCCTGGCCTTTGACGGGACC
>DATDGR010000029.1:0-16750 GCA_036521995.1 Terriglobia bacterium
GGGCCCAAATTGGACCGTGGGCACGGCCGCGACGGCTGCCACGATTTATTTTGCGGCTTTGTTTGGCGGGAGTTAGGGGCGAGCGGAAAGGCGAGAGATCGGAACCGCGTGCAATTCCGATACACTCGCGTCAAGGGCCCAGATATTTGGACTTAACTGGCTCCGCAGCGCGTCCTAAGCTAAGCTAGGATTCTACGATGGCCCTACCGGAGAGACCCGATCGGGCGCGCGATCACCTGGCCAACGAGCGAACGTTTCTGGCCTGGGTTCGCACCGGTATCGCTATGGTGGTGTTTGGATTCGCCCTCGGCCGCTTCGGGATTGCGTTGCGCCAGTTCCTTCAACTGGAGGGCAAGCCCACCAAGACCACCGGATGGTCAGTCTGGTTCGGCATGGTCTGCATCGCGGTGGGCGTGGTGTTCGTTTTCGCCGCCCAGGCGCGCTATCGCCAAACGCGCCGCCAGATTGAGGAGGGCGCGTTCCAGCCGGCAGGATTCACCATCGATATGGTCGCGTTCCTGGTGGCTGTGCTCGGATTGGGACTCGCCGGGTATCTTATTCTGACCCTGTCGAGGGTTGGATGACGGTCGTAGCGCCGCCGATCAAAGCTACGAGGGCGAAGGGTTCGGGGGCTCGGGCGGAGGTAAGGTTAACGGCGGGTCCCACGGCCCGAGGCGGCGTCCGGGGTTCCTGGAATCGGGAACGAACAGAATGTCGCTCTGACGCAGTTCGAGATCTAGCGCGTCGCGCTCGAGCACCTGATTGAGGTCGATAGGAATCTCAAATAGAGAGCCGTCTGCACGCTTGCGGATAACTTTGGCCGAGCGAGGCTTGGCGGTGGCAGCCCAACCCCCGGCCATTGCCAAGGCTTGGGACAGCATCATTCCGCCGCGGCCTTTGACTGCGCTACCGTCAGCTTGAAAAAGCTGCGGGGCGTCGTAGCCTCCGGGTTTCTCCACCGCGCCAACGACATAAATGAAATGCCCGGGAGGCTGCGTGACGTTGCGGGGAGAAGCAATTTGCGGCCTTTCCTGAGCTGGGACAGGCATCGAAAACGCCATCGCGAGTAGAAAAGCGGTCGCAACGGCAGCGCTTCTCCCGGACCAGCAGGCATCCGGTGTTCGCCGGTTCATGCATCGAAGTATATGGCGGACGCGGACGGCGTACAATGGGCAATCCGAGGCGCCGCCGGGACCGGACCAGCTCCAACCCGCGCTGATGGATCTGCGTCTAAATAACCATACGGCGCAGGCAACTCCAGGCGGTGGGAATAGGAATCAACCGCGTCGGTATGTTCAGTAGAGCCCGGGCAGGACCGAAGGCGAGGGCTGGCGAGAGAAGTGAGGGCAGCATGTCAATCAAGCGCACCACCGACGTCCCATACTCCGAGGTCACGCCTGAGCAGCTTGACTTGAACCGGCGGAAATTTCTGAAAGGAGCGGGGGCGGCGGCGAGCGCGGCGCTGGCGGGCCTGGCGTTCTGGCGTTACCGAAGATGGGAGCCCGCTGAGGCGGAGGCAGCGCCAGCCGGGCAGCCAAAGACGGTCCGCATTGTAGAATTCTCGGACGCCGGTTTGCGCGAAGGCGTGGCGATGGTTCCTAAGATTGTCAAGACTGAGCAGGAGTGGCGGGCGCAGCTCAGCCCCGAGGCTTTTGAGGTGGCCAGGCATGCCGGCACCGAGACGCCGTTTTCCGGGGCCTATTGGAACCTTCACGACAAAGGACTGTTCCGCTGCATCTGCTGTGAGACCGCCCTGTTCAGCTCCGAGACAAAGTTTGAGTCGGGCACGGGCTGGCCCAGCTTCTGGGCGCCCTTGGCCAAGGAGAACGTACGGGAACAACTGGACCTCAGTCTGGGGATGCCCCGCACGGCGGTATCCTGCCGGCGATGCGATGCTCATCTGGGCCACGTTTTCGACGACGGCCCGAAGCCGACAGGGCTGCGGTACTGCATGAATTCGGTGGCTTTGCGGTTCGTCAAGGCCTGAGCCCGACAGGAATCACGGCGGTCCTGGGCTTTCGGCTGGACCGGGCTGCTCGAGGAAGTTGAAATAGGGAGGTGCTACCGATGTGGAATCGCGTTACGGAAACTCCTTTCGTTCGGCTGCTGGTTCTTCTTTCCGCCTTAGGCTTAGCAGCCTGCACGACTGCCGTGCGCGGACAGGTTCCAGCTTTTTCGGGTGACTCTCAGCGGGCGGCGGCCAAGGGCAAAGAAACCGCGGTTTTCGCGGGAGGGTGCTTCTGGGGCGTGGACGCGGTCTTCAAACACGTGAAAGGTGTTTCGAACGTCGTTTCAGGGTATTCAGGCGGGAGCGAGGCCACGGCGGAGTACGAGACCGTCAGCACCGGCACCACCGGTCACGCCGAGTCGGTGAAGATCACCTACGACCCGTCGCAGATCTCTTACAGCGAGTTGCTGCGGGTCTTTTTCTCGGTGGCCACCGATCCCACCCAACTGAATCGTCAGGGTCCGGACACGGGCACTCAGTACCGTTCCGTGATCTTCTATACCAACGACGATCAGAAGCAGACCGCCCTGGCCTACATCGACCAGCTCAACAAGGCCGGGGTCTTTCTGGGGCCGATTGTGACCCAGGTGGTCCCTCTGCAGCATTTCTACGCGGCCGAGGCGTACCACCAGAATTACCTGGCGTTCCATCAGGACAATCCTTATATCGTCTACAACGATCTGCCGAAGCTGAAAGCGCTTCAGAAAGAGTTTCCCGAGATCTATAAGAAGTAGCGAAGATGCAAGGGACGTCACGCCTTCGTGAGGGAGGAACGCGGACGAGCGCAACCGCGATCCGCGGGGCCAAGGTTTTCGTCTTCATCCTGTGCACGATGCCGGCGATTCAACTCGCCTGGCGGGCGCTGCAGGACGATCTGGGCCCCAACCCGATCGAGCTGATCACCCACTTTACCGGCGACTGCATCCTGATTTTTCTGGTCCTCACCCTCTCGATCACGCCGGCGCGCCGGATCCTCCATGTGCCGGAGCTGATCCGCTTCCGGCGCATGCTCGGCCTTTTTGCCTTCTTTTACACCTGCCTTCATTTCTCCACCTGGATCGGCCTCGACAAATTCTTCAACCTCAAAGAGATGCTGCATGACGTTCGCAAGCGCCCGTTCATCACCATGGGATTCACAGGATTCGTGTTGTTGATACCGCTGGCCTTTACCTCCACCGCGGGCTGGATTCGCCGCCTGGGCGGCAGGCGGTGGCAGGCCTTGCATCGGCTGATCTACGTTAGCGCCGCGGCCGGAGTGATTCACTACACCTGGCTGGTGAAATCGGACATTCGCAAGCCGGTGATGTATGCGGCGACGGTCAGCCTGCTGCTGTGCTACCGCGCGGGCACGTGGCTTCAGCGCCGCAAGGCTCGATCGAGCGCCCGCCCGCGCCTGCCGGCGGAGGTCGAGGCCACCTGACGGCGGGCTCGCAAAATGCCGGCCTGAACGTCGGCGCCTTACGATACACTGCTCGGGATGCGTCCGACGGAGTTCATCGCCCAGGTGAGCGGCGGGAAGGCGTGTGCCTGTTATTTCCTGCGCGGACCCGATCGCTTCCTGCACGAGGAGTGTCGCGCGGCGGTGGTGGCAGCGGTGCCGCCTGAGGCTCGCGCCTGGTGCCTCAGCGAGGTGGATTTCGAGGCCGGCCAGCTCACCCGGCAGCTCGATAACGCCCGCCAGATGCCGATGCTCGGGGGGCGAAGCTTCTTCCTCTTCTCTGATCCTGATGATCTGCGCCGCGCCGGCGATGAAGATCTTGACGCACTGGTGGCCTATCTCCAGAAACCCTCCCTTTTTGCCACCCTGATCTTTGCGGCCGCCGAGCCGGACCGGCGCCGCCGCTTCGTGCAGCTCCTCGAAAAAAAGACGGTGGTGGTGGAGATGCTGCCCCTGGACCGTGTTGAAGCAGCCCGCTGGCTGCAGGCGTACTTGCGGAGGGCGGGAGTGAGTGTGACGCCGGAACTGGCGGGCGAAGTGGCGTCGCGCTTTGAAGATCGTCCGGACACGCGCAGCGACACGAGGCCCGGCGTCAACCTGCTCGGGATGCGAACGGAAGTGGAGAAGCTTCTCACGGCCAAGCCGGCAGTCAAGCGCCTGGAGCCTGCCGACCTGGAGCTGATTGTCTCCTACCGGGAGGACCACGAGATCAGCAAGCTGCTGGAGGCGATTGCCGAGCGGCAACTGGGCCCGGCGATCGCGCGTTTGCGGGCGCTGGTGGCGAGCAAGGAACCGGAGGCGCTGATTCTGTGGTCGATCGGCGACCTGTTCCGGCAGGCCCTAAAGAGCACGTCCGCAGCTTCCGCCTCCGGCCGTTCCGGCAGCGGGCGCATGGGTTCAGGGGGTCAAAGGGACCAGAGGAACTGGTACCGTCCGGGGGGACGCTCCTCCACCTATGAGATTGCGCAACGGGCGGTGCGGCGGTACTCACCCGAAGAGCTCGGGCAAGCCCTGCGGCGTACGCGAGACGCCGATTTGGCCGTCAAGTCTGCCTGGAAAGACTCGAAGCTGCTGCTCGAGATCCTGATCTGGCAGGTAACGGTGGGCAGAGATGGAAGCGCCTGGATGGAGCCGAACTGGTTCGGGTCTGCCGAAGCGTGACGGAGTCCGGCTAACTCTGGGCAGCAAGAGCATTGACGCTGATCGTCAGCCGCGACTTGTAACGAGCGGCGGCCCTCGCGTGCACAATGCCCTTGTGGACGGAATGGTCAATCAAAGCCAGCGTGGGCTTCAGCAGCTCCTGGGCGGCGGACTTGTCCTTTGAAGCTACAACTGCGCGCAGCTTGCGGATCTGGTGGCGAAGCCGGGTCGTATGAGCCCGATTCACCTCGGTTCGCGTCTGGGTTTGCTTGATACGCTTCAGGGCAGACTTGTGACTGGCCACAACAGCTCCTTCGTAGAAAGAACGTGAATGATTAATATAGCAGAGCCCTACCCACGCGTCAATTCCACAGACAACCGCGACGCTCTGCTTAAGGTCTACCCCGCCCCAACACCCACCACCGGCGCACGATGGTGATAGACGCCACGCCCAACAGAAAGCCGAAAGGCCAGGCTCCTTGACCAAACCCGTAAACTGACCCTAGCGCGCACGCTAGAGCGACCGCTGAGATGAACCACCGGCTGCGACTGTCCAGCGCACGGCAGAACAGCATCAGGGTGATGGCAAACAATACGAAGACTGAGGATCGATTCATGTTCAACGCTTCCCCGCTGCGCCGGCCAACGCTCGTGAGCCAAACTTAAAGAAGCCAGATCGTGGCCGCGGCTTCCTCAGACTGGTTGTCACAGCTAGAACTTCACCAGGATGTCAAAATCCATCAAGAACTCGCCCTTAACAAGGCTCGGGTACCAGACCCCGCCATCGTTAATGCAGGCACCAGGCCCATTCGTTGGCGACGGGGTACCATCGTTACAGGAGTATTCGGTGGGAAAGCCGTTAGGGGTGCCCGAGGACGCGCCCATAAACGCAGGAGGCGTAATCCCCCCCCGACCCGTCCAATACGGTACATCCGCGTGGCGATAGTCCCCCTCGGCGCGGAACGTGATGTACTGCTTGGGCATCCAGTCAAAAGTGAGCGAAGTGTCCCAAGCTTTGAACTTGTCTCCGGGATTCTCTGTAAAGTAGGGTGAGTTGATTGCCGCGCTACCGGCGGTTTCTCCGTTGATGGGCGGGATCAGCACGAGGTAACGTCCGGGATTGTTGATCGCGCCGCCTCCGAGGGTCAGGCCGAATTGGTCCTTGTGGAACCAAAAACGGTTGTAAACCATAGCGCCGACGAAGCTCTGTTTGGGACCGCCCGCGTGGTCTCCGGTACAACTCACACCACCGCCATATTCACAACCTAAATCGCCGGTGAAGGAGAACGCCATCTTATCCAGCGGCTTTGCCGGTTTGTCGTAGTATTTGATTTCGATGCTGTTGTCGGTGTGGATGCGGGCGCGGCCGGGTACGTACAGATCATCGTGGCCGAGGCCGTAATTGTTGGAAATGAGGTTCATCCACGAATACGGCGTCCACTTGACCTGCCCTCCTATGCCGGGCCGGTTGTTGGACGAGGCGTACGACTGCCACCCGTTGATGAACCACGGCTCAATCTTCAGGTGTTGCGTGGGAAAAATCTGAACTCGCACTCCCTGGAAAAACCATGGCGTGTTGGAGGACACATACGAGGGCTGGTAGGCCCAATTATCGAAGTTGTAGTAGCTGAACAGGCCGATGTAGGACATAAAGATTCCGGCATCGACGTTGATCCCGTACCATTTGTTAAAGTGGTACCCTCCGTACGCTTCCGACAAGTAGCGGTTCGCATCGTTAAGCTCCCATTCACCGTGGGTGTAGCTAGGGTCATTGCGAACGGTCGCTGTGGAATATGTCCCAAACTGCGTCATGAGTCTGCCACGAACGTTGTCCCAGTGGAAGTCACCGCCGACACCGAGCTGCTCCAACTGGACTTCCCCTTCCCGAAAAAGTTCGCTCGACCCACCCATGGAGTGGTCCGCGGGATGCTGGTTGTCCCAGGCATAGGTAACGTCAGCTCGGATCTCTGGGGTAAAAAACTTCGTGTCCCAAAATATCTCTTTGGTGCGGGGGCTGCCATTGAGCCACGTCCAGTCCGCGTCCGAAAAAGGGTCCGGTTTCTTCTGTTTATTCGCTTCACCGATTGGTTGAACGGGAGCGTCTGCGGGAGCAGTCCAGCCCGGAGCAAGCGCCGCCAGGGTTTCAGGGGCCGGTATCGTGGGAAGCGGCTTGGGATTCTCTGCGGGCAAAATCGCTGGCGCAGCCAGAGAAGCCAGCAGCGGCTGAGCCGTGCCCGCAGCAGCAACGGTCCCCTTGGCCTCCTTAGCCTCCATGGCAGCCAGACGTTGCTCCAAGCGGTCGAGGCGATCGAGCAGTTGCCTTTCGCGCTCGGTGAGAGGCGGATTGTCTGTTTTTGCGGCTACCGGCACTCCGCCCGTATCAGCAGAACTACCCTTAGGAGGCGCCAACCCCGCGATGAGGACTGGGTCGCCCGCCGGCTTGGAGCCGTTTGAGGACGCGAGAGCCATGTCCACCCGCAGACTCTGTCGTGCTCTCAGTTCGATGGCCGTCGCTGAGGAGGTTGCGAGTCCCTCCTTGTGCGCCGTCAACAGGTAGCGTCCAGGCTGCAAGTTCTCGAGTGAGAAATCTCCCTCCTCGTCGCTGAACACGCTGCGATCGGTGCTCTCATCCAGATTGCGCACAACAATCTGCGCGCCTGAAAGGGGCAGTCCGCTAAAGTTCCGGACAACTCCACGAAGGTCGCCGAGCGTCGATTGTGCGTAAGCCGGGACGCCAGACACTAGGACTGAAAGCCCGATGCAACCTGCAGCCATAAGGTTGAGTAACACTTTGCGGATCGTACAGTACTCGGCTCCACCTGGCGTTGTCATATCTTAAGAACCTCCTCACGCAAGCAGAATAGGAGTTGACATTTGCACCGGCAGCCTCGATAGCTGCCCGTGCCTGAAGCACAACCCTTGCCAGCATTGACCGCTTTTCTCAATTCGCTGCGACCGGTCCCATTCGCTCGGATCAGGCAGGCTCTGAGCCCCGCGGAGGACCTCCGGGTAAACTTCGCAAGAACATTTCGCTGCGAAAAGACAGCGGTGGTTCAGCGTCTACCCGACTCAATCCGACTTTGAACCGTGAACTGTAAATGAGGCATAAACGCCGCCTAAACATTTCGTAAACGCTGCATCTCGGTGCTTCGACCGGCGCTCCAACATCCGTGCGGTTGGCTTATGATCGGCATAAAGAGCGTTGGCAGTCCGTCTTTATGCCTTCTTTATGTCCCGGGTTCCACAATTCGACTGAGAGAGATGGCGAAGGTCTGGCAAGAGGCATTGGCCTGCGCCGCGCTTGTGGTCGCAAATGGCGACAGGAAAGGAAACAGGATGAGTCTGAATCATAATCGTCTCAGCAAAGACAAAGCGAGAGCTGAGCGCAATCTCCGAGCGGGAGGCAAGTCTACAACCCGTCCTCGGGGGGGACTAACTTCGTGGTGCTTGACCCCGACGTGGCTCGGGTGTTCCGCGACCCGAGGGCGGTCAACGAGGTGCTGCGCAGCCTGATGAAAGCGGTGGGTCAGCTCAGATAGGTCATAGAACACCATGTACGCCATCTGGTCGTTGTTGTCGTGATCACTGCGGCCCACCAAACGCTGAAATATGAAACGAAAGAGAGAGCAATATGCTTACTTCGATAAGGCACCCATCAGAATGGACAACCGTCGTCGCCATGGCCGTATTGGGCTCCTCTATGGTTCGGGATGCCCCGGCGGCGGAACTCGTGGGTTGCGCAAGTGGCCCGGTCGTAAAGAATCTCATGGCGCCGAGCACACGACCTTGTGCTGCTCAGCCCCCTGCGCCCCAGCAGCTCACAAGAAAAGAAGTAGAGAAACTGACTGCGATCGCGAGGTCGCCCGAGGATCATTTGAAGCTCGCTGCTTATTACAACGCGAAGGCGGACAGGCTGGATGCCGAGGGGGCGGCATATGAAGAGGCCGCCGCGGCTTACCGACACGGCCCGATCGTAAAGAATCTCATGGCGCCGAATACGCCTGCACGCTACGACTACTTTGCGAAAGAATTTCGCGAGGAAGCAAAATCGGCTCGAGCACTAGCGGCTTCACAAGAGGAAATGGCGAAGAATGCCGCGAGGCTGAAGTGAGACCCGGTGCACCTTTTCCTGGGTCGCCGCACCTCCAGGTCTGCGCCCGCGTTGGATGCCACGCCTCCATTCAGAAAAAAGGGGCGCCTTGCGCGGTAGAGATCCCAAGGTCCATGGTGCGCTGACCGCGGTTCGGCCTGCACGCTTCAGCTTGGGCGGAACCGTCCGGCTACGGGGATGTGTTGAAAGATTGAAGAGAGGACGAGGATCGGCTCGGACGGCCACCGAGGAGCGAGTTCAGGCAGCCAGGACGAACGTGCAATCGATGAACCGGTTCTGCAGTCGGATGTCTCCCCTCGTCACCCACCGAACCTGGCGCTTCCGAAGCTTGTGCATGGTTTCGTAACGTTGAATCGTCCTCCGGGCACAATTGAACTCCCGGAAATGCCGCTCGGCACGAATCCGTTTCTTGATGGCGCGGTGATCTTGTTCCAGCATGTTGTTCAGATATTGAACCGGCCGATGACGGCAGCGCTTTCGTAGGACTCCTTCTTCCTTGGAATCATCGATCGCTCGCGGATAACCCTTGGCTTGCGGTTTGGCCATGATCGATCAAGCATAGCAGCGCGTTTCCCTGCAGGGTCTTTGCAACAGATCCCGCTCAGATCGATCCCGATGCCGTCCGGGAAGTTGTTCAGTGACCCTTGACATCCAGGAGGACACCGGATAGAACTTCTCTTTAACAAGATCTCGCCGTCGCGTTAGTCTATTGTCTGCGGAGCGTGAGATAATGCCACCGTTTGGCACAACAGACTCAGACCGATTCCATGCGTAGGGAGGCGTGAATGTCCGAAATTTCGAGAAGAGAGTTCTTCAAGAACGCGGCAGCGAGCGCTGCTGTGGCCGGGCTCCTGTCGGGAGGCGCGCGGGAGCTTCGCGCCAATCCGCTGGGCCTGCCGATTGGGTGTCAGACGTGGCCCGTCAGGGCGATGGTCGCCAAGGACTTTCCCGGCACGATCAAGCAGCTGGCTGCGGCCGGATTTCAAACGGTCGAGCTGTGCTCGCCGGTAGGCTACGCCGATTCGGGCTTCGCCGGCCTGGCCAAGTACACGGGGGCCGAGCTCCGGGGAATCCTGGGCGACGCCGGCGTCACATGCGTGAGCTCTCACTTCGACATCAAGGAACTTCGGGAAGATCAGGCGGGCAGGATTGCCTGGGCAAAAGACGTTGGCCTGACGCAAATGATCGTGCCCAGCCTCGGCGGGCCGCGGAACCCGACCATGGATGACGTGAAGCGCGCGGCCGACGAATACAACAAAATGGGCGAGCAGGCGGCCAAGGCCGGCATCCAGCAGGGCCTTCACAATGAGGACTTTGAGCTCACGATGGTCGACGGCCAGCGAACCTATGATTTGTTGTTTAAACTTCTTGATCCGAAGCTGGTTAAGTTTCAGTTCCAGGTCTCTACGATCAGCAGCGGCTACCACGCAGCCGAGTACTTCACCAAGTACGCCGGCCGCTTCATTTCGATGCACGTCCAAGGCTGGTCCGCGACGACCAGGAAAATAACGGCGGTGGGCCAGGGCACCCTGGACTGGAAGAAAATCTTTGCCGCGGCGAAAACGGGCGGCATCAAAAATTACTTCGTCGAAATGAACCTGCCACTCATGAAGGCCAGCGTTCCGTACCTTCGCGAGCTGCAGGTCGGATGAAAGGGCTTGGGGTCCCAAAGAAATCAACGCCCTAGGCTAGTCCTAGGCTATCTCAGTAAGTCGCTTGCGGTTCTTCAAGCCGATCGGCTTTGTGCAAATCACCGGGTTTCAAGAATCTGCCGGGCGGCGCGCCGCCCGCTGGCCAGCGCGCCGTGCACGGTGGCGGCGTGGCCTTCCGTGTCTGTGGCTTCGCCCGCAAAATACAGAGTGTTCTCGACGGGAACCGCCAGGCTGCGGCGCGCTTCGAGGCCGCCTACACCCGCATAGCTGTAGGCGCCACGCGCAAACGGATCGCGGCGCCAATTGTGGAGGTACCAGCCCTCAACCTGGTTTGCTACCGCCGCCCGCGCCACGCCCATAATGCGAGCCAGCGAATCAATGGCCCGTTCGGCCAGCTCTCGGTCGTGCCGAGTCGAAAGCCTCTCAGCCTTGGACCCGCCGGCCCAAGCCGTCAAAACCAGAGCCGGGGCGGGTTGGGAAGCAGGCGCCGGCAGGGCAGTCCACCAGGTCGGGAAGCCCTCGTCCGCCGAGTGAATGAATCCGGATTCGGCCAATATCGGATGATCTTGGCCCAACGCGGCGCGAAATCTCATCGTGATTCTCACCGCCTGACCCATCTCCAGCCGCTTCAGCGCATGCTCCACCTCCATCACGCTGGGGATAAGCCGGATGGCGCCCGGCGCGCCTTCGGGCGTTTCGAGCACGCCGAGCGGTACGGTAATGATGGCTCGATTTCCCGCGAAAATGGTCGGTGCAGGCGCGGGCAGTGAATCGCCGCGAGTCGATTGAGCTTCCACCCCGACCTGCCCACGCCGCCATCGGATCGTTGTAACGATCGTGTCGAGGTGAAGCGTTGCGGAGTGCGAAGCGCACTGATCCCAAAGCCACTGCGGAAGGCGATCATAGCCTTCCTGGATGCGAGAGGCCCGGTCGCCGTCAATCGCGCCTTGGGCCTGGCTTTCGTAAGCGAGGGAGCGCGTGCTGATGCGGTCCGCGCGGGCGGCGTTGAAGCCTTCGACGTAGCCAAGGGCCGCCGCCTTGGCCGCTGGATCAGCCTCAACCCGCGCCAGGAACTCCGCGAAGCTCTGGTCAGCAAGGGCCGGATCGGCCATTCGCTCGAAGATCTCATCAACCTTCGCGAACCGCTCCTGATCGCCGGACGGCTTGCCGTCTCGCACGTAACGATGCCGGCCGGAGACCTCGGCGGGGCTGAGTCCTGCCGCGCGGACGATTTCGAGGAGCTGAGGTGGTCGGCCGTGGATGAATTCTGCGCCGAGTTCGATCGGTATTGGAAGGTTTGGATCACGGACAGTATCAATGCGTCCTCCAATCCGGTCGCGCGCCTCGAGGACCTGCACTCTGACGCCCGCTCCACATAGCGATTGCGCCGCTGCGAGCCCGGACACTCCCGCGCCGATGATCACGACTTCCATCGCGACTCCCTTCCCCAGCTTAGCGCGATCGTGGCGGGTACGTTGGTCGGCGCGCCGGAGGGTGATGCCGGAACATCAAACAGACTCATGCCAGATTCTCAAGCTCCAGTGACCCGTTTGAGCCAGGGCCCAACCTCGTCGAAGGCGGCGGGCGGGTGGAAATTCGCCGTGAGGGCGCTGCGCCGCCGAAATTATCGCCTCTTCTTTAGCGGTCAAAGTGTTTCGTTGGTGGGCACCTGGATGACCCGGGTGGCTATGAGCTGGCTGGTGTACCGGCTGACGAAATCGGCCTTCCTGCTTGGCCTCATCGGATTTTCCGGTCAAATCCCGATACTTATTCTTGGTCCCATCGCTGGGGTCTGGGTGGATCGCTGGAACCGTCACCGCGTCCTGGTTGTGACGCAGGTGCTCTCCATGCTGCAGTCATTCGCGCTGGCCATGCTGGCGCTATCAGGCCGGATCACCTTCTGGGAGATCTTCGGCCTCAGCCTCCTTCAGGGTGCCGTCAACGCCTTCGACATGCCGGCACGCCAGGCGTTCGTGATCGAAATGGTCGAGGCCCGGGAGGACCTCGCCAACGCCATCGCGCTCAATTCGTCGATGGTGAACGCCTCACGCCTGGTCGGACCCTCGCTCGCGGGCCTTGTGATTGCAGCCGCTGGTGAGGGCTATTGTTTTCTCCTCGACGGCATCAGTTATATCGCCGTGATCGTGTCGCTGTTATTGATGCACCTGAGCCGAACGCCACCGAAGACAAGAACAGAAAGTGTCCTGACTGAATTGAAGCGGGGATGGAAGTACGTTGCCGGTTTCATTCCGATTCGAGCGATTCTGTTGCTTCTGGCGCTCGTTAGTCTGGTGGGAATGCCTTATACGGTGCTGATGCCGATCTTCGCCGCCAAGATCCTGCACGGTGGCCCACACACGCTGGGTTTTTTGATGGGCGCCTCGGGCGTGGGCGCGCTCGTGGGCGCTTTCGTGCTCGCCCGGCGTCAATCTGTAGTAGGGCTAGGCCGGAACATTCCCCTGGCCGCGGGAATCTTCGGCCTCGCGTTGATGTGTTTTTCGCTGTCACGCTGGTTTGGGCTTTCGCTCCTTCTCATGGTCGTAACCGGCTATGGATTCATGCAGCAGATGGCGTCCAGCAACACCATTCTGCAGACGATCGTCGAGGAAGATAAGCGGGGGCGCGTGATGAGCTTTTACTCGATGGCCTTTCAGGGTGCCGCGCCTTTCGGCAGTCTGATCGCGGGGGCCATAGCGAGCCGCATCGGCGCACCCCGCACTCTAGCCATCGGCGGCAGTCTTTGTGTGCTGGCCGCGGTGTGGTTCTCGAAGCAACTTCCGCGGCTGCGAGCGGTGATTCGGCCCATTTATCTAAGGCTTGGAATCATCTCCGAAGTCGCCGCCGGACTGCAGGCGGCCAGCGCCTTACAGACCCCGCCTGAGAACTGACTGGGAATTCGACGCTGAGCTGAAACAGCTTCCGCTAGCGCCTGACCGATGACACCTTTTTCCACCTATTCTGTCCTCAGCGCGCGCATGGGATCGATCGAAGCCGCGCGCCGGGCGGGAACAAATCCCGCGAACAGGGCGCAGGCAGCGAGGACGACGGCCGCGAGGCCCAGAATCGCCGGGTCATGGCTCTTGACGCCGTAGAGTTGACTTGAGAGCAGGCGGCCGCCCGCGAGCGCTACCGGAATGCCCACCGCGAGGCCCACCGCGAGCTGGATCATCGCCCCGCTTAGCACTAGTCGCAGTACATTCTTGCGATTCGCGCCCAGCGCCATGCGGATGCCGATCTCGCTGGTCCGCCGCGCCACCGAGTATGACGTGACGCCATAGAGACCCACGCAGGCCAGGATTAAAGCGAGGAATCCGAAGAGCTCCGTGAGGCGCGCGATCAGCCGGTCCTGATTGAAATTACGCGCGACTTGCTCACTGAGGCTGATCACGTCGAACACGTTGAGGTTCGGATTGATGTCGGCGAGGGTTCGGCGCACATTGGCTTCGAGATTCTGCGGTTTACCGGCTACGCGCAGCTCGATGTCGCCAATGTAGTGCGACCCCAACATGAAAGCCAGCTTCGGATCCTTCGCCATTTGCAGGAAGGGCAGAAAGCACGTGGGGTAGGCGGGCTCGCGCGCATCCTGGTACTTCGCGTCTTCCGTGATGCCGACGATCTCAAGATCGCCCGCGTTGCGGGCATCTCCGAAACCGAAATGCCTGCCGATGGGGTCTTCTTTGGGGAAAAACTTGCGGACGAAAGCTTCGTTCACCACGGCAACTTGGCGCGAAGTCGGCGTATCCTCTTCGCCAATGGTGCGGCCGCGCAGCAGTGGCGTGCCGATGGTCTCGAAATAGTGCGGTCCCACGCGCTCAAAGGACGAGTCGATCTGCTCATCGGGCGGGTGTCCCTCAATGTGAATGTTCAGGCTCCAGTTGTCACCCCGCATCGGGCTGTAGAGTGAGTAGCTGGCGCCGATCACGCCGGGGATTTGCTGAAGGCTTTGCTCGATCTGCTGGTACAGGCCGTAAAGCTTTTCGGGCTTGTAGCCGTTGAGATTGGCGTTCAACCGCACAATCACCCGGCCTTCCGGTTCGAAGCCGAACTTCTGGTTCTCGAGGTTGCGCAGGGATTCGGTGAGCAGGCCGGCCCCAATCAACAGGACGGCGGACAGGGCCACTTGCAGCACCACCAGCGATCTGCGCGCGAGAGATCCGCGGTCGCGCGTCGAGCGTCCCGCGCCGCGCAGCGCTTCGATAGGATCGGAATGAGACGTGATCCAGGCGGGCGCCACCCCGAACACGATGCCGGTGACCAGCGAAAGCAGGAAGGCGAAGCCGAGCACGGGGAGAGAAGGCGTGGCGCTAATGGGTACAAAATGTGAGCCACGGAAGACCACCAGCAGAATCGTGCGCGTGCCCGCAAAAGCGACCGCCAGCCCGGCCAGGCCGCCCAGGACCGCCAGCAAGACGCTTTCCGTTATGATCTGCCGGATGAGCCTGCGCCGGGGAGCACCCAGCGCCACCCGGATCGCAGTCTCGAATCGCGTCGCGGCGCCACGTGCCAGCAGAAGATTGGCGATGTTGGCGCAGGCGATCAGGAGCACGAGGCCGGAGATGGTCATGAGCAGGCGCAAACCCGCGCCGGCATCTTGTTGCATATTCTCGACACCGCTCCCCGCGGGCGCCACCACGATGTGCTGCTGGCTGAGTTGGGCGCGATCGTGCACTGTAAGGTCGGGCTGGGAGCTCAACCATCGCTGCAATTGAACCGTAGCCTCGGATTGGACCCTAACCGGCTTGGCACCGGGCTTCAAGCGCCCGATGACGTAGAGCCAATGCATGCCGGGGTTGTTTAAGATCGCATTGGGTGCGTCGTGGGGGACCTCAGTGGAGAGCGGCATCCAGAAATCTGGCGGGTCAGCGCGTAACTGGTCGCCGAAAAACCCCGGCGGCGCGATGCCGGACACCGTGTAAGGCACCTGGTCGATGTTGAGGATCGATCCGATCACCGAGGGATCGAGGCCGAAGTTCTGCTGCCACGTGCGGTAGCTCATCACGACCACGGCGGGAGCGCCGGCTTTGTCATCCTCGGGCGTAATGACACTACCCGCGAAGGCCCTGAGGCCAAGGGTGGAGAAGTAGTTGCCCGAAACAAATTCTCCTATAAACGGCTCGGCGGGACCCGATGCGCTACCGCGACGGACGTTCAAGTTCTCCACGCCGCCCTGAAAGGCGGCCATCTGGCTGAATTCGGGCTGTTGGTCGCGGAACAGCTTGTACAAGTCATAGGAGTAAATGGCCCACTCGTTCTGAAGTCCGCCGATCACGCAGCAATTGCCATTGTTCCCGAGCCGGTAGAGCTCCTTGGGATTGGCCACCGGCAGGCTCTTGAGCATCACCGCGTCTACCAGCGTAAAGATGGCGGTGTTGGCGCCGATTCCGAGAGCAAGTGTGATAACACAGACTATTGCGAACCCTGGGGATTGCCGCAAGCGGCGGAATCCGTAGCGAAGGTCCTGCATCAACGTGGGCATGGCGCGCCTCCCAATGGATCGTACGGGAACGAAGCCGCCTGCGTTCCAATTAGACGGGCCCGCAGAAGGTCCGGGTAGCTGAGCCGCCGAGAGTTTCCAGGGCACCCGGGCATTTTAGATCCTGTTACGCGAAGCAGGGCTCACGCGAGGCAAGTGCAAGGCAAATCCCCTGTGCTGAGAGGGCCCGCCTTCGCACCGGGCCATATTCTAACCGAGTAGTAATAATTCGTCATGCTCATTGACCGATAATTCCAAAAGTCAAAATTGTATCTGATTGATTCCAAGCGACCTCCCAGGTCTGTTTGTTAGGCTTTCGGGCCCGGCAACCCCCGGATCGACCTGTCCAGAACACCCAACCGGCCGCGATCCGGCGCGCGGCGGGGACCCTGAAAAGCCGCGGATAGCTTGATGCCGTCAGAGCAGCTTGCGGAATTCATCGAGGCTAAGGCCAGCGTCACGGACGATTCCTGTCATGGTCATGGCGTTGAGGGGGTCGTGCCTTGGAATCGTAATCTTGCGAATGCCGTCGGTCATAACGATGTGCTTGCCTTGTCGCAAGATCCGGAAGCCGCCTTTTCCAGGGTTCGAACTGCCGCCAGATGATTGACTCCGGGCAGCTTCGGCACCAGCTAAACGGCGACCTCGATTTCCCGAATCTCGGCGCCGTCGAGTTGCTCTACCTGCGCGTCCAGATAATCCCGAATGGCATCGGCGATGTTCGCGAGCGCCTCTTGCTGGGTTGCCCCTTGTGACCAGCAGCCCGGCAAGCTCGGTGCGGAAACAGCAAAGCCTTCTTCTGACGGGTAAAGCACAACCTTGACCTTCATTCGACGCTCCTGCCGCCTGTATACGCAAATCCTCTGGCTTCGTCTAACGGCCCCATGCCCGAAACTCAGCAGCCGAAAGGGAAGCCCGGCAATCACTC
>DATDGR010000030.1:0-3984 GCA_036521995.1 Terriglobia bacterium
CGTGGGAGGAACTCCGTGATCGCATTCTCAAGGGGATCGCAGAAATTAACGCTTGTCCGGTGGTCCATCGTTGGAAGAAATTCGAGGCGCTCACAGTCCTCACCCAATAATGGATATACTTCAATGAAACGATATACTAGTGTAGTGTCCAACAAATAGCTGGACAATGCGTCGCATTCCGTTTAAGCTGGGGCATGCCCAGAAAAGTTCCCACATTGCTCATGAATCCGAGCCAGGAGCAACAAATTCGAGAGTGGTTGAGCGCCCACGGAACTCCGCAACAGGTGGCGCTTCGCTGTCGCATTGTCTTGGCGGCGGCCCAAGGCCAAGCGGACAGCGCCATCGCCCGGCAAGTGGGCACCAACCGCAAGACGGTCACGCTGTGGCGGGCACGCGTGGCCCAGAAGGGTCTGCCGTGCTTGTGGGAGGTCGCACCGGGGCGCGGGCGCAGACCCACCTATGGGCCGGAGAAGATCAAAGCTTTGGTGGAGGCGACCCTGCAAACCAAGCCGGCTGGCATGACACACTGGAGTTGCCGCCTGATGGCCAAGGCCCAAGGCCTGAGCAAATCGACGGTCAGCAACATCTGGCGCAGTCACCAGGTGAAGCCCCACCGGGTGAAGCGCTTCAAGCTTTCGCGCGATCCCCAATTTCTGGTGAAACTGACCGATGTGGTGGGCCTTTATCTCAATCCTCCCCAACAGGCGATGGTGATCTGTGTGGATGAGAAGAGCCAGATTCAGGCGTTGGATCGCACCCAGCCCGGTCTGCCCTTGAAGAAGGGCCGCTGCGGCACGATGACGCACGACTATAAGCGCAATGGCACCACCACTCTGTTTGCGGCCTTGGAGGTGCTCCAGGGCCGGGTGATCGGGCAATGCTTCGAGCGCCACCGTCACCAGGAGTTTTTGAAGTTTCTGCGCCGCCTGGATCAAGAATTTCCTGGTCCCGTGCCGTTGCACTTGGTGATGGACAACTACGGCACGCACCAACATCCTCAAGTGCGAGCCTGGCTCCGGCAGCATCCGCGCTTCGTTCCTCACTTTGTACCGACTAGTTCCAGTTGGCTCAATCTCATTGAGCGCTGGTTTGCCGAATTGACTACCAAGCGCGTGCGTTGCGGCTCCTTCCACAGTGTGGAAGATTTACAGAAGGCGATAACAGAATTCCTGGCCGCGTGGAACGAACATCCCCGACCTTTTCTCTGGACGGCTACGGTTGTATCCATCCAGGAGAAGCTCTCTCGCTGCCGCCAGACTCTGGAACAGATTCAACCCGGTTGTACTCAACCTGGCAGCATTCGAAGACAGAAAAGATTGTCCAGCTAATTCCTGGACACTACACTAGTCAAGCACCAAATCTGGATGCCGATATGACCCCCAGCGCGCCACGATTCCGGCGTCCGGACCCGCGAAGGTTGGGTGATCCGCAACCGGAGGCTGCCCCAGAGAAGCTTTCGGCTCATCACCGCCGGAGCAAAGCCCAGTGGACTGGCGAGCGTCGGCGCAACTGGCGTGCCGCAGAGGGGAGTGCGCACGGGCGATTTACGAATCGGCATGAGACCGCCTCCGGGGCGTCGGGCGCAGGTCCAGACGCCCCCTAACGAGACGGTCCGAGGCTAACACAGGCTAGCGGATGTGTCAAGAGGGATAGGCAGGTGATGTAGGCTACATTAAGATTTCCCTCGGGCCGGAAACAAGCCCTGTTGTAGCCTACCCGCAGTGGTACCACGGCGAGCGCAACTTCTCGCCGTGGGCTTTTCGCCGGGTACCGCTCCCTGCCCGGGGCGAAGAACCCACGACGAGAAAATGCGCTCGTCGTGGCTACCGGCCCCTCATTCGAAGTTCGTCGTCTGAACTCTGGCATCTCATCTGAACCCGACATGTCATGCTGAGCCTCTTCGCCCCGGTCAGAGCGATTCGCCAATGGAGGTCGAACCGGCTCAGAATGACAGCGTCGCACGCCGGGCGAGGGCTGGGCCTCGTGGAGCCTCACTCGACCTTACACTCTTCGATCAGCTTCGCGTAGACTTCGCGGGCGTGATCGTACGCCTTCCGTGCCTCACCTATTTCGGCCGCCGAGATCTTCGGAGCCTTCTGCGTCCAGCACTGATTCACACTGGCCAGGCACCACTGCGCGCTGCGCCGTGAGGCGCGGACCGGCTGGCCATCGACCAGAACGAAGATCGGGTTGGTGTGAGACGAAGGCAGGATGCGAGCGGCGATCCAGCTACTCTGTTCGATCGGTACGTCAAATTCGAGGCTTCTCATAGTGCCGTCGGCCACCATCTCCTGCCGCGCCACCGCGCTTCCGTTCACGACGATCTCGACGGGAACCTGGCGCGTTCCGCCGATCCGGGCTCGCTCGAGGTTCCAATAGGGCTGCTTGTCATTTGGAAGCTGGCGAATTTTCGCGTCCGGCTGGGGATCGAGATAGGCGGCCGCGCTGAGCTTCACATGGACCTTGCCAGGCGCTCCGAGTTGCACCTCGCTCCCGTGCTCGCCCAAGGCGATCCTGTTGACAGTGAAATCCGTCAAGTGGCTCCGGCCGTCCGAGACGTAGGTGGCGCCGGCACGAATGGCGGCGTTCCAGTTGGCGTAGGTCAGCGGAGGATCGATGCGGGCGTAGGTTCGGCCCTCTCCCACGCGGCTGTCGTAAATGCAAGGGAAGTCAGTCTCGCCGGAAATGCGAGTGCGAAAGCCCACGTTGAGGGTCTGATACCAGATGTTCAGCTCCCAAGGGTAGGGTGTGTCGCCCGCCGAGATGAAATCGACGGCGCCGGGATAGGTGACGTCCACAATATACTCGTTGGCTCCGATGCCGTCGAAACCGGGAATGTCGTAGTTCGGCAGCGCATCGCCCTGAAGCTGCAATCCCCAGCCCGAGTGCGCGAATCCGACGGTGGCACCCTGGGCCTGGCCCCAGCGCAGAATGGGTAAGTCCCAAGTGGGCCAGTCTTCGATGCGCTTCGTCCCGGGGTAATCCTGGTCTTTGAGATTGAGCAGCACCAGATGGCCGGCGTGACTGGAAGGAAAGCCGGAGACCTCCAGATCGTAGTGCAGCAACTGGTTCCGCTTGGAAGCCGGATCGTCCTGCCGGCCCCGGAAGAACTGCTTCTGGTAGTAGTAGCAAGGCCCCCAGGTGAGCACGCAGCCCACATTCAGGTGCTCGCCGCGCACTTGGCGGTCCATGTCCTGCGGCGTCACGCCTTCGCTCGGATTTTCGTAATGGGAGCAGCCGGCAGCGTGGATATGATGGTCTCCCGAATACCATCCGTACTTCGCGGGGTCGATCCAGCGCTGCAGTTGAAAGGGGAGTTCCTTGGGCCCGCCGGACCCGGCCTGAAATGGGCGAGTTTCGGCGAGGTACTCGGGCCCGCCCGTGACCGTGACCGTATACGAGCCCTCCGGCAGCGAGATTGATTCACCGTCAGCGCGGTAGATCTGCGGCTGGAAGAAAAAGTCGGGCGCCAGGCGCTTGGCGGGGTTCGGGTAGATGCGGTCCTGGCCGTCGCGAAAAACGAAGGACGCCATGGTGGGTTGGCCGTCCTCGTCCCGCACCCGCAGTGTAATGGGACGCGCGGCAGCGATGTTGAATAGGATGGTGATTTCGTTGAGAAAGCCGACGTCTTGCGTGCCTTGTCCTACGTTGAAGCTGAGCTTGGCGGAGCGTTCGCCGGCATCGCGGCTGAAGAACGTGAGCAGGCGATATTCGAGAGGAAACCCGGAGAGGCGTTCTTCGAGAGGCGGCTTGTTGTAAAACGCGATCTCCGCCCACCGTTCGGCGACGTTGGCCTGGGTCAGCTTCTGAGGAGGCTCGGGGCTGCTGCTCGATCGGATGTAAACGTTCCCTGTGTTCGGGCTCTCGACGGCGAGAGGAGCCGTCACGCCGGCAAGGTTGACGACTTTAACCAGGAAGATTCGCGTTCCGTCCTGGATCAAGTCAGCCGGCGCTCCGCCCCGCCGCACGCTGACCCGGCTCTCC
>DATDGR010000031.1:0-2191 GCA_036521995.1 Terriglobia bacterium
GGGTCGGCCGGCCTTCGCCGACGTGGACCCGGACTACCTCCTGCTCGACCCGCATAGCGTAAAAACGGCTATGAGCGAGGCAACGAAGGTAGTGCTGCCGGTGCACCTGTTCGGCCAGCTGGCTCCGATGGCCGCCATCGCCAAGCTCGCAGCCTGGAGCGGCGCAATCGTTGTTGAAGACGCTGCCCAGGCCCATGGTGCGACTCAGGATGGCCTGCCGCCTGCCTCGATCGGACTGCTGGCGGGTGTGAGTTTCTACCCCGGCAAGAATCTCGGAGCCTATGGCGACGCAGGCGCGGTGCTGACCGATTCGGTCGAACTCGCGCGCCGGGTGCGACTCCTAGGCGACCACGGATCGGAGCGAAAGTACGAGCACGTCACGATCGGGTTCAATTCACGGCTTGACGCATTTCAGGCAGTTGTGCTACGGGCCAAGCTTAGCCGCCTGGCGTCCAGCAACGCCGCAAGGCGGCAAGCGGCGGGGCGCTACGCCGAGCTGCTCCAAGACGTGCCTGGCGTCATCCTGCCCAAGACAGCGCCCGGAAATGAACATGTATGGCACCTCTATGTCGTGAGGGTGCCGCGCAGGGACGACGTGCTCCGTCGCCTGCAGGACAACGGCATACAGGCGGCAATCCACTACCCAGTGCCCATTCACCTCCAGCCGGCATTTCGCTATCTCGGCTTTGGGCCGGGTGACTTCCCAGTCGCCGAGGCGGCGGCGAAGCAGCTATTGTCGCTTCCGCTGTACCCGCACATCACCGAGCAGCAGCAGGTGAGGGTGGCGCGCGCCCTCCGAGCGGCACTCGGTTAGCTTGCCACTGGCACCGGCCAGGCATCGCGGCGACGGTATGCGCCGCGTATTTGCACTAGCGCGGTCGTGCATCGTTATGGCGTGCAGACTCGATGCTCATGTCTGTGCGCGGGAGTGATATCGGTCCCGGCCAACTTCTTACGGCTCCTGCGAACTATGGTAAATCGTCTAGAGGATAGCATCTTGGAGATTCAGGAATGCAAATCTTGGCACCCGTCAGGTGGGCAAGCTACAGGTTGCCAGTAAGAGCTAGGCGGCGTGTGCTTTTTCTGCTGGGTAATCGGCGGCTCCCGCGCTTCAGCAAGCCTGCGAGCTTCAACGATAAGGTTAACTGGCGAATAATTAATGACCGGCGGCCGCTAATAGAGTGGACGTGCGACAAGCTCGCGATGAAGGAGCGCGCTCGCGGGGTGCCTGGTCTTATTATTCCCAAGACTTTGTGGGTAGGTACCGATCTGCTAGCGCTCGCTTCCACCGAGCTGCCCGACCACTGGGTTTTGAAGCCAAACAATAGAACCGGGCTTGTGTACTTTGGTACTGGCCGCCCCGAGATCGAGGAGTTGGAGGAGCGAACGGCAGGATGGCTCCGCGCGAAGGAGTCGAATAACCTCGCCGAGTGGGCTTACTCTAAAGCGCGGCCAATGTTCTTGGCTGAGGAGCTAATCGGGGCCCCCGTCTCGGCGCCGACCGACTATAAGTTCTTCGTGTTCGAGGGCGACGTCGCTGCTATTCAGGTTGATGTGAACAGGCACTCCTTTCACCAGCGCCGCCTGTACCTCCCGGACTGGTCTCCGCTTGAGGTGCGATCGGGCGTATATACGCTGCCGCCAGTGCAGCCTCCGCCAGCAGGATTGGATCGCATGCTGGCAATTGCCGGAGAACTTGGATCGGAGTTCGACTTCATTCGCATCGATCTCTACAGCGTTTCTGGAAGCATCTACTTCGGTGAGTTCACGCCTTACCCGGGTAGCGGTCTCGAGCGATTCGTTCCAACGTCGTTTGACCGGGATTTGCTGGGTTCTAAGTGGAAGCTTCCTGATCTGGCTGTGTCCTGAGCCCTCGGCCGACGCAACGAAAAGGACCTGCAGCCCGGCTCTGCGGCACCACCCTGCACCGACCCTTTCGGAGAAGGCGAGCCTTTCATGAGAAAAGGAAAGAAGGACTATATGCAGAGTGGGCTGACTTCTCCAGGTCTAGCTTGACAAGTACGATTCATGATAATATTCAGTGAGACACCTAGGATTTTGAGGCTGGTCTCGTCGTGCAGGCGCGCGGTCGGGCGACGCGGTACCTGAGGGGGAGATGGGATTGGCCGCCGCATGGTTGGTGGTGGCTGTGGTCGAGTGGCCGACGTCATGGCTGGCCATGGCGTGGGTC
>DATDGR010000032.1:0-17545 GCA_036521995.1 Terriglobia bacterium
ATAGTTTCGTGGAGCTTTCGCTCTCGGCTTCGCGGGACACTAGAAAACCGGCCACTGATCATTGACCACTGGCCACTGCCCTGAGAGCAGGAAGCGGAGGAACACCTTGTTTCGTTCGAGCCCGTTCGAAATGCAAAACACGATTGCGGATTTCGATGCAATCCGCATAAGCCTGGCGTCTCCGGAGAAAATCCGGAGCTGGTCTCATGGCGAAGTTACCAAGCCTGAGACCATCAACTACCGCACCTTCAAACCGGAGCGCGATGGGTTGTTCTGCGCCCGCATCTTTGGCCCGGTAACCGATTGGGAGTGCTTGTGCGGCAAGTACAAGCGGATGAAGCACAGGGGTGTCATCTGCGACAAATGCGGCGTCGAAGTGACCCTCTCCAAAGTGCGGCGCGAGCGGCTGGGGCATATTGAGCTCGCTTCACCGTGCTCGCACGTATGGTTCTTTAAGGGTCTACCCAGCCGCATCGGCCATCTGCTCGACATCTCGCTGCGCGAGCTTGAGCAGGTGCTCTATTTCGAAAGGTACGTGGTGGTGGATCCCGGCGAGGCTCCGGTCAAAGAGCGGGAACTGCTCAACGACGACCGCTACCGTGAGCTTCGTACGCAGTACCAAGGCAAGTTCAGGGCTGGGATGGGGGCGGAAGCCATCAAGGAACTCCTCAAGCGCGTGGACGTGGTGGCGCTGGCCGAGGAGCTGCGCGAGAAGATGCGTTCCGATCCCTCGCAGCAGAAGAGGGTGAAGCACGCCAAGCGCCTCAAGGTGCTGGAGGCGTTCCGGAAGTCAGGGAACCGTCCGGAATGGATGATCCTCGACGTGATTCCGGTGATTCCGCCGGAGTTGAGGCCGCTCGTCCCTCTCGACGGCGGGCGCTTCGCCACTTCGGACCTTAACGATCTTTACCGGCGGGTGATCAACCGCAATAATCGGCTGAAGAAACTTATGGAGCTGCACGCCCCTGACGTCATCGTGCGCAATGAGAAGCGGATGCTGCAGGAGGCGGTGGACGCCCTGTTTGACAACGGCCGGCGCGGCCGGGTACTGCGGGGCACGAATAACCGCCCGCTGAAGTCTCTGTCCGACACGCTCAAAGGCAAGCAGGGACGCTTCCGCCAGAACCTGCTGGGCAAGCGCGTTGATTACTCGGGCCGCTCGGTCATCGTGGTGGGGCCGGAGCTCAAGCTTCACCAGTGCGGTCTGCCCAAGAAGATGGCTCTGGAGCTGTTCAAGCCGTTCATTTATCACCGGCTCGAGCAGTCCGGGCTCTGCACCACCATCAAAGCCGCCAAGGAGATGGTGGAGCGGCAAGAGCCCATGGTTTGGGACATCCTGGAAGAGGTCATCAAGGACCATCCCGTGCTCCTGAACCGCGCCCCCACACTTCACCGGCTCGGTATTCAGGCCTTCGAGCCTGTCCTGGTGGAAGGCAAGGCCATCAAGATTCATCCGCTGGTGTGCACGGCGTTTAACGCCGATTTTGACGGCGACCAGATGGCAGTTCATATCCCGCTGTCCCCCGAGGCTCAGATCGAGGCCTCGGTCCTGATGCTGGCGTCGAACAACATTCTGTCGCCGGCCAACGGCCAGCCGCTGGCCGTGCCGACGCAGGACGTCGTGCTCGGGGTTTATTACCTGACCAAGTCCAAGAAAGGTTCCCGGGGTGAAGGGCGTTCCTTCGCCAATGTCGACGATGTGCTGCTGGCGCTCGACGCCGGCGAGGTGGAAAGTCAGACGCCCATCCGGCTGCGTTACACGGGGCGCGCCATTGACCTGACCACGGCTTACGACGATCAGGACATGCTTCACACCGAGCCCATTACCTTACAGAGCCAGTTCCTCGAGACCACGGTGGGACGGGTGATCTTCAACGACCACCTGCCGAAGGAAATGCCCTTTGTGAACGGCCTGCTGCGCAAGAAGGGCCTCGGGGTCCTTTGCAATTACTGCTACCTGCGCTTTGGGCTCGAGACGACCGTAAAATTACTGGACGAGATCAAGGCGCTCGGCTTTCTCTATGCCACCAAAGCCGGCATCTCGATCGGGGTCGACGACCTCGTGGTTCCTTCGAGCAAGTACAACCTCGTGAAGGACGCCGAACACGAGGTGATCGAGGTCGAAAAACAGTACCAGGACGGCGCCATCACGCACGGCGAGCGCTACAACAAGGTGATCGCCATCTGGTCGAACGTCACGGATCGCGTGGCCGACGAGATGTTCCAGGCCATGGAGGCTGAGGACCAGTCGGGGCTGCTCAATCCGATCTATGTCATGGCGGACTCGGGCGCGCGCGGCTCCAAACAGCAGATCCGGCAGCTTTCCGGTATGCGCGGACTGATGGCCAAGCCTTCGGGCGAGATTATCGAGACGCCGATTACCGCCAACTTCCGCGAGGGGTTGAACGTGTTGCAGTACTTCATCTCCACGCACGGCGCTCGCAAGGGCTTGGCGGATACCGCGCTCAAAACAGCGGATTCCGGTTACCTCACCCGCCGTCTCGTCGACGTGGCCCAGGACGTCATCATCTCCGAATTCGACTGCGGCACCCTCGACGGCATTTACGTCGAGCCCATCGTCGAGGCCGGCGAGGTGGTGGAGCCATTGCGCGACCGCATTGTGGGTCGCGTTTCTCTCGAACCCATCAAGGACTACGAAGGAAGCCTCATTGTCGACGTGAACCAGGAAATCGATGAGGATTTGGCCGCCGCCATCCAGGCGGCCGGCATAGAGCGGGTGAAGATCCGCTCCGTGCTCACCTGCGAGTCCCGGCGCGGCGTCTGCATCCGGTGCTACGGCCGCAACCTGGCGACGGGACGAATGGTGGAGATCGGCGAGGCGGTGGGCGTGATCGCGGCCCAATCGATCGGCGAGCCCGGCACGCAGCTCACCATGCGGACCTTCCACATCGGCGGAACAGCCAGCCGCGTGAGCGAGCAGTCCGCCCTTGAGGCCCGCAACCACGGGTTCCTCAAGTACCTCAGCCTGCAGACGGTGAAGAACCGCGAAGGCAACTTCGTGGTCATGAACCGCAACGGCGCCGTGGCGGTGGTGGACGAGAAAGGCCGCGAGCGCGAGCGCTACACCGTGGTTTACGGGGCCAGGGTGCGCGTGCAGGATGGCGCCCCCGTGAAACTCGGGGATGTGATCGTGGAATGGGATCCCTACACCTTCTCGATCCTCACCGAAGTGGGCGGCACGGTGGCGTTCAAGGACCTCGAACAGGGCGTCACTCTGCGCGAGGAAGTGGACGAGGTCACCGGTCTGTCGCGGCTGGTGGTCACCGACTCCCCGGACGAGAAGTTGCAGCCGCAACTGACAGTTCGCAGCGACGAAAAGAAAGGCAGCAAGAAGTATCTGATGCCTTCGCGCGCCCACCTCATGGTGCAGGATGGTGATGAGGTGCGCCCCGGCGACGTGCTGGCCAAGATTCCGCGCGAAACGACCAAGACCAAGGACATCACCGGCGGTCTGCCGCGCGTGGTCGAGCTTTTCGAAGCCCGACGTCCCCATGAAACCGCGGTCATCACCGAGGTGGATGGTTTGGTGAAGTATGGTGAAGTCTCCAAGGGCCAGCGCAAGATCGTGGTGGTGCCCGACAAGGGCGAGCCTAAGGAGTACCTGCTGCCGCGGGGCGTTCACGTCTCGGTGCAGGAAGGCGAGCGCGTGCGCGCCGGCGAACCCCTGATGGACGGTCCGCGCAACCCGCACGACATCCTGGCCGTTCTCGGCGAAAAGGAACTGCAGAAGTACTTGGTGGACGAGATTCAGGAAGTCTACCGGTTGCAGGGCGTTAACATCAACGATAAACACATCGAGGTGATCTCGCGCCAGATGATGCGCTGGGTCAGAGTCGAAGAGGTGGGTGACACGGAATTCCTGCTGGACGAACAGGTCGACAAGTTCCGTTTCCGTGAGGAGAATGAACGGGTGGTGAAGGCGGACGGCAAGCCCGCAACGGGCCGGCCGCTGCTGCTGGGCATCACCAAGGCGTCGCTTTCCACGGACTCTTTCATCTCCGCCGCCTCCTTCCAGGAGACCACTCGCGTCCTCACCGAAGCCTCCATCCGGGGCATGGTGGACCACCTGCGTGGCCTCAAGGAGAACGTCATCATGGGCCGGCTGATTCCGGCCGGCACAGGCCTCGAAGTCTACCGGAACTTCCGGCTTCTCACCGAGGTCGAGCCACCGGCGCCCGAGGTCGAGGTGGAGATCGGCGAACCCGCCGAGGCTGCTCTGCCCGGCGGCGCGGCTGCCGGTGTGGTTGCGGACTTCGACGACGACGAAGCCAGGGCACAGTAGTCGATCGCCGGTTGGCGGTTCTCGGCGGCAGTTCGTGGTTTGACGCAACCGGGAACCGCAAATCAACAAACCGGTAACTGCCGTGACTTGCTGGAAATGCGGCCAGGCCGTTGAAATAGCCTCCGGCACGAGGCTAGGAAATCGCGAGACCTGTCCGGGTTGCGACGCCGACCTTCACGCCTGCCGGAACTGCCGCCATTACGATCCCGCCAAACACAATCAATGCGCTGAGACGCAGGCCGAATGGGTGCGCGACAAGGAAGCGTCCAATTACTGTGATTACTTCTCACCCAGCGCCGTAGGGCGTACTCGCGCGCCCGCGTCCAGCGCTGGAGAAGACGCGAAGAAGAGGTTTGATTCGCTTTTCAAGCTGTAAGTCGGTCACAGCCAGCGGCCAGCCTCGCGCGTCGCGCGATGCGCCGCGTCGATTCCGCGCGAGGTGGTCGATACCGGACCCTCCGAGTCAGTGTTGGCGAATAAGACGCGCCCGCACGGGCGCCGCACGACGGGTTGCACCCCCGTGTAGGTTCCTGGCGTCGATATGTAGAGCGGGTGACCACGACGATAGATGTGCACTTCGACCGGATCGACGTTCGAGCCGGGAAAGAGCTTCTGGAAATCGGTGAGCACACGGCCGGCAAGATCGCGGCACGATTCTTCGGTCAAGAGCATGGCACGGTCGGCTTCGCGAAGGGGCGTGTAGAACGTCAGGATGTTCTGTTTCTGGCGGTAGCCCGCCTCGTTCTTCTGCACGGTCCAGTCGGCGACGATGAAATCCGTGAACGTGTTGCCGGGACACCAAGTGTCGTACCCCTTGTTGTACACCGGTTGGTCGAAGATCAGGTTGATGACCGGATACGGAATGTAGCGCATTTTCTTCATGGCGTCGCGTTGGGCGGCCGGAAGAGCGGCCACCAGGCGCCAAGTGATGAACTTGGGAGTTGCCATGATCACGGCGCGCGCGGCCAGGGCCTTCACTTCACCGCTCGGAGAAACATAAGTCACCCGGCCCTCGCTCTTCTCCTGCTCCACGGCCACCACCGTGGCGCCCGCGATCATCTGCTCGCGGTGCACGGCCAGTAAACGTTCGGAGAGCGTGCGAGTGATGGCGCCGAGCCCGCCAGGCCAGGTGATGCGCGGGTCTGCCCGGTCGCTGCTGATCGACTGAAGTTCGGCGATGCCAAGCCGCGCAGACGTTTCTTCCGTCCTCGCGCCCCAATTCGAGGGCCCGTAGTTGTCCCACCATTGCCTGACCTCAGGTGCGTAGCCCTGGAAGTACTGGGAAAAGGGCTGGGCGTCGAGCTCGGCTTCGCGGCCCGCGAGCTTCACCGCCTGAAGGTCGCGACGAAACTTCTTGAAGCTTTGCCGGACGCTTTCGGGGTACGGCAGGTGATCGAGGCCGGCACGCCAGGTGTCGGCGACGAATTCGCCGCGCACGATGGTGGGATCGGGATTGTCGACGCGCAGCATGGGCAGACCCAGCTCCTTGGCGAGCGAAATCGCCGCAGACTCGTCCGTTTCCGTAAAGGCCGCGCCGGTGGCGAAGGCCTGTCCCTGGTATTCTTCGAGGTAGGCGTTGCCACCCCAATGCGGCTCCTTCTCGAGAATCAGAAAATCGCGATCCGCCAGCAAGCGAGCCGCCGTCAGGCCGCTGACCCCGCCGCCCACGATCACCACGTCGCACCGTTTTGACACCGGCGGACGCGGGAAAGTGTGGCCGTCGCGTATTTCATGGCAGATCACGTTGTGCTCGCCGTCGACTTCGGGCGTGGGCGAGGACTCGGCGCGCAACGCCAGGTCGATCGGGCAGCCGGCGGCGATCGAGCCGGCCACCACGAACCGTATGAAGTCTCTTCGATTGGTGCCCATATCTAAGGAAATTCGAAGCTCGAAAATCCTGGCATCCCAAACTGGTAAGTTGCGAAACGCAAACGCTTGGATCTCACAGCTGGCGCCGGACCCATCAGAGCGCCTCCTCCGGCACGCCGCTTCTTGTACGCAGGCGATACCACACGACGATGGTGATCAGCGAAAATACAAAGATCAAGGTCGAAATGGCGTTGATCTCGGGCGTGATGCCCCGGCGCAGTCGCGACCAGATCTCGAGCGGCAGGGTGTTGTCCCGCCCGATCAGGAAAAAGCTGACGGCGATCTCGTCGAGCGACAGGGTGAAGATCAGTAGCGCTGCGCCGATGATGGGAAGGCTCAGGTTCGGGAGGGTAATCCGCCAGAACGTCTGCCAGTAGCTGGCTCCGAGGTCGAGCGAGGCTTCCTCCTGCGCCCGATCGAGCACCTGGAGTCCGGCAAAGATTTCGGTGGTGGCCACGGAGATCAGCGCCGTGCCGTGCCCGAGCGTGATGGTAACCAGGCTCAACTTCATGCCGACAATCACGAAGAGCATCAGCAGGGACAGGCCCGTGATGATGCCGGGCAGAATCAACGGCAGGAGCACCAGCCCGCGGAAGAGATTCTTGCCCGGGAACGAGGTGCGGTCGAGCGCGAGCGCGGCGGGCAAGCCCAAGGCGAGCGAGATCGCCACCGCGCACACGGCCACCAGCAAGCTGTTGGCGACCGTACCCCAGATGGGCCCGTCAGCTACCAGCATCCGGTACCAGGCAAGTGTCAGGTTGTGCGGCGGGAATCCACCCACGCCTTCGCCGTTGAACGAATAAACCACCAGCACCGCGATGGGGAAGTAGAGAAAGGCAAAGACGCAGAAGGTGTAAGCGGCGAGCCAGCGGGATTGGGGAGCTTCTGACATCTGACGCAGTGATGCATTTCCGCAGGTTGCGACTCGTTGGTCGCTGCCAGCAATTCGCTTGAGACCGGAATTCCCAAAATGCCATAATCGCCAATAATCTTGCCCGAAAGCTGCAACCAGGCAAGACTCTTGGTTAGTTGTTGCCGGCCGGGGCAACCACTCTAACCGGGATAGGCTGTTCGTAGGTGAACCGGCCGTCGCGGTTGAGTCCCGTACCGATGAGCCCCACTATCAGAGGAGTTTGCGCTGTAATGGATGATAACTGTACTGGGACTGTTAAATCAGGGTTGATACTTGAGACATGCACCGGCAATGCATTCAACTGAGAACTGACTCTTGACACATCGACCGGCAACGGGGGGAACAAGTCAGCCTTGACACCCACAATATTCACATCCATGGTTTCTTGAGCGTGCGCGGTCTCCTGGCTCTTAGCCAAGCAAAGATAAAGCAAGCAGCAAGCTATAACCGTCAAAACAACTTTGGTGTAAAGGTCTATTTTCATTTCGTCTCCTCGCGAGTGAAACTTTCAATGATCCCTTTCGAACCGCTCTGGAGGCTCACGGTAAACTCAGCGAAGGAGCTGAGGGTAAACTTCGCGAAGAATCCGCACCGGCGATCGAAGTGCTGCCCGTCTCACGGATGCTGGTTGATCATGAGATGAGCGTAGGGTGTGCCCGACCACATGATCCAGGTTCCGGTCTGTTTGGGCTTGTCCGGTAGCCCGCTGGCCTTGGGATCAAAAGGCCACATGATCATCCAGTGGGGCGGCTCTTTGATGGGCGTCCCGGTGGTGGCGTAGGGGTCGGTGGCGCTCCAGTCGGTGCCTCCGGCCAGCATGTAGATAACGCCAGGCACAGTGTTCGTCGGCTTCGGTTTGTGGGACATCCAATCGCTGGCCCATTGCATTGAGGCTGCGTCCGCGCACATGGCCACGTCCCCGACCACCCCGGGATGTCCCGGAAAACAAGTAAAACCATTGGTCCCTTCGCGCAGGACGGTCGTTTTGCCCTGGTCATCCATATCCATGACTTTTGCCGCCTTGGCGACGTCGGGCGGCGCGGCCGAGAGTGCGCGCTTGATCTTGGCCTCCACAGTGTCGCCAGCGTGCGCCAACGAGCTGTGAAGGACAGCTCCCGCGAGTAGAAAGCCTAACCAACACCGTTCCATAATCCCTCCTTTTATGGTTTGATCTTAACAGTTCGTCCCAAAACGCTCGGACCTGTCATTCGAGTGGCAGACCATCTATTCAGGCATAGCTCAACCTCTTTTTCGCCCACTGCACCAGCGAGATCAAACCCACCGCCAGCAGCAACATGCTGAGCGAGATTGCGGCACCCAGCGGCCAATTATACGCGGCGCCAAAAAGGCTGACTACTACGTTTGAGATCATGATGCCACTCGGACCGCCGAGCAGCAGCGGCGCCACAAAGTCTCCCAGCGAAGGGTCACTCATCACTGTTCTTAGGGCAGCACCTGAAAATTCACGTCGCTGGTTAGCGTGCCGTTTGGAGTCACCACTTGAACCAAGCCCGTGGTTGCGCCCACTGGAACCGTAGCGAAAATCCGCGCCCCCGAAATCACCCTGAAGGTGGCCGACGTACCGTTGAAGGTGACGCTGGTCGAGCCAGTAAGATCGCTCCCGAGGATGCTCACCGACGCTTTCACCTTGCCAAATTCAGGCGCCGTCTCCACAAACGGCCCGAGCCCCACCTTCAGCTCAAAGATGGTGCCGTATCCACCGGCGCCCCCGGCGAAGGTTGCGCCGTAGAGGTTGCCGTTAGTGTCTTGGAGCAGCCCAGCGTCGGGAGTAGCGCCATTGGTGACGTTGAAGGTGTGCAGCGTCGTCAGGGTACCGCCCGGGGTGACTTCGAAGACCGTGCCACATCCGAGGTTACAGGTGCCAGATCCGTTGAAGGCAGTTGTGCCGTAGAAGTTTCCGTCCGTAGCCTGTATCAGCCCGCCCTGGGGAAGGCCTCCGTTGTCGCCACCGATTTTGAAGTCGTACACAGTGCTCAGCATTCCGCCTGTGGTGATTTTGAAGATCGTCCCGTTGCTGGTGCCACTGCTGGGCGTCGTCCCATAAAAATCTCCGTCAGCGGCCTGGATGAGTGGCGCGACAGGGTCTTCACCGTCGTTACCACCCGTAAAGCTGTACAAGGTGGTCAAATTGCCTGCAGGCGTCATCTTGAAAATCGTTCCAAAGTAGCCTCCAAAGGTCGTTGTCCCATAGAAGTTGCCATCAGTCCCCTCAACCAGCCCCGCGTAAGGATCGGCACCATCCACGGAGTCAAAACTATGCAGCGTTGTCAGCGCGCCGCCCACGCTGATTTTGAAGACAGTGCCATACCCATAGCCGCCGCCACTGACCGTAGTTCCGTAGAAATCGCCATCCGTGCCTTGGACTAGGGCGCCGTAGGGGTCGCTGCCGTCGATGCAATCGAAGTTATGCAAGGTCGTCAGCGTGCCGCTGGGTGTGATTTTGAACACCGTCCCACAAACGCCGTAGGCTCCGCCGCTCGATGTTGTCCCGTAGAAGTTGCCATCGCTGGCCAGGATCAGCCCTCCAAACGGATTCGCGCCGTCCGCACAGCCGCCGAGTGAACAGAACCGGTAAATGGTCGTCAGCCGTCCCGTCGTGCTGATCTTGAAGATCGTGCCGTAGCCGTTGTCGCCGCCGTGGACCGTTGTCCCGTACAGGTGTCCGTCAGTCCCTTGAACCAGCGCGGAGTAGGGATTGGCACCGTCCTCATTTTGGAAGCTGTGCAGCGTGGCAAATGTCACCGTGTCCTGCGCGGGCGCGGCAACCGCCGACAGCATTATCAAGATCGCCGCGCCGATCGCCGCCGCCCATCCGTGATTTCCTTGCGCTTTCGTCACCTGCCCTCCTCTCGATCAAAGCGCCACAAGAGAATTTGAAAAGCTCCACGTTCGCGAGTCAGAAATTCACGTTGCTGGTCAGCGTGCCCCCGCGGGGTCACCACTCGACCGGTGCGTTGCTGGCGCCTCGGCTACAGAATGCTGAGCCTGAACACGACTCCGCATCCGGAATCACCGCATGCGCCGCCGGCATCTCCACCGCCAGAAGCCGTTCCGAAGAGAAAGCCTCCCTCGGCTAAGAGCGGCGCACGCGGAGAAGCGCCGTCCGTTCCGCCGGTGAAGGTCTGAAGCACCGTCTCGTTTCCTGCAGAGTCGAGCTTGAACAGCACTCCACAGCCAACCCCATCGCAGGCGTTGAGGTCGCCTCCGTTCGCCGTGGTGCCGTAGAGATTCCCTGAGGCATCCTGAACCAGACCGGCGAGAGCGTATCGGCCGTCGGAACCACCACTGAAACTATGCAGAACGGTCTCGTTTCCAGAGAGATCGAGCTTGAAGACAACACCGTAGCCAAACGCGCCCGCTTCATAGGTGGTGCCGTATAGATTCCCCGCCGCATCCTGGACCAGCCCCGACTGGGGAGATGCTCCGTCAGCGCCCCCGCCAAATCGGTACAACACCGTCTCATGGCCCGACGAATCCACCCTGAAGACGACTCCGCAACCGTAAGGACTGCAGGGTCCGGTGCGATGACCGCCCAAAGCGGTGGTTCCGTACAGATTGCCTGCCGCGTCCTGGATCAAGCCCGCCGCAGGGGCGGCCCCGTCGGGTGATCCGGCAAAGCGGTAGAGCTCGGTCTCGCTTCCAGCCGGGTCCAGCTTGAACACCACTCCGCAGCCGGAGCCTACCACGTTGCATGGTCCGGCGTAGTTGCCACCAATCGCGGTCGTGCCGTACAGGTTGCCCTGCGCGTCCCGTATGAGACCGGCCATGGGATTCGCGCCTCCCGAAGACGGGAAGAGGTTATAAAGCACCGTCTTGAATCCCGGAGAACCGATCTTGAAGATCACTCCGCAGCCCATCGGCGAACAAAAGCCATCGTCAAAGAGCCCCCCGTAAGTCGTCGTACCGTACAGGTTCCCGGCGCCATCCCGAACGAGGCCCCCGGAAGGATAGGCCCCGCCCTTGCCGCGCGTGAAGTTGTCCAGCACGGTTTGGTGACCCGCCGGATCCAGCTTGAACACCACTCCACTTCCGTATGGACCACCCTCCAGGGTGGTTCCGTAGAGGTCGCCGCTGGAATCGGCGATCAATCCTGCCACGGGAACGGCACCGTCCGCGTTGCCTGTAAAAGTGTAGAGCACAGTGTACGTCTGTGCGGGCGCGGCACTCGCCGCCAGCATCGTCAAGATCGCAGCTACCACCATTGCGGCCCATCCGCGAAATCCTTGTGCGTTCGTCACCTGCCCCCCTCTCGATCAAGGCGCCGCTAAAAAGAAAAGCCGCAGGGGTAGAAGCGACCCCCTGCGCTACGTGGCTTCACGGTTCGGCATGAATCACCCGTAACTCAACTTCCTCTCCGCCCACTGCACCAGCGAGATCAGGCACACCACCAGCAGCAGCATGCTCAGCGAAATCGCGGCACCCAGCGGCCAATTGTACGCGGCACCGAAAAGGCTGACTACTACGTTCGAGATCATGATGCCACTCGGACCGCCGAGCAGTAACGGCGCCAGAAAGTCGCCCAGCGAGAGCACGAAGGCGAAGGTGGCGCCGGCCAGCACTCCCGGCAGCGACAACGGCAGGATCACCTTGCGCAAAGTCCCGGCCGGAGTCGCGCCCAGATCCTCAGAGGCCTCGAGGAGCGGCCGCGGGACGTGCTCGAGTGAAGCGTAGATCGGCAGAAAGGCAAAGGGCGTGTAGATGTGCGTCAAGGTGACCACCACGGCGAGCGGGCTGTAAAGCAGGGCTTCCACCGGATGCCGGGTGAGATGAAAATACTGAAGCAGCGTGTTGAGCACGCCGTCGCTGCCCAAGATGGTCTTCCAGGCGTAGGCCCGCACGAGGTAGCTCACCCACAGCGGAATAATCACGAGCTGGTAGAGCAGATGTTTGCGGACGACGGCCTTGAAAGACAAGAAGTAGGCTAGCGGATAGGCCAGCACCACGGCGAAAACCGTCACGGCCCCCGCGATCTTCATGGAGCGCAGCAACACGGTGAGGTAAACCGGGTTGCGCCAGAGTTCGCGATAGTTGTCGAGGTTCCACTGATGGACGATGATTCCGGCCGACACGCGCCAGAAGCTGTGCGCAAACAGCAGGGCGTAAGGCAGAAGCAGAAAGCCGGCGACCCAGAGCACGGGTGGGATCGCCACTGCCGCTTTGTAACGACGCGAGTACACAGGAAGCACTAACGAGGCATCGTCTCAAACCATCGGCTGGCGGGCCGCCCTTGCAAGGCTCGCGCTTCGAGCAACACGCGCGGTCGGTTCCCTGGGCGCTGTCACAGCGGCTGTCCAAGAGCGCGATCCTGCTAAGTCCAATGAAAACCAGCGCCTTACCCTCAGTTTGACCCTCAGTCCGACTGGTTCTGGCCCGCTCAGGTTCGTTTTGGGTTCGTTTCGGGTTCGTTTTTAGCCATCCCGAGGGGGCCTTACTGATTCTAAGTGGCTTACTTCTCGGGGCATCTCAAAAGCTCGGGTTCGTTTAGGTTCGTTCTAGGTTCGTTTTTGCATCGTTTTGTTGATTCTACACAACTTCTCAGGTTCGTTTTTGCAATTTTTTGACCGGGGGGAGGGGGGGGTCCCGAAAGAAAGGTCGCCAAGGGGGCCGGACTTGCTACTTGAAGCCTTGCCCCGGGCTCCCGACCGTTGCAAGGCGGCCACGATCGAATCCGATCGACCTCGATGCCAACCCCCAATCCACTCATAGGCACCAACGCAACCAGAATCATTGATACCTCAGGCCCTGTCTGGGCCAGATCATGCCGCCCGCCGCGGCGGGCTTAGCCGCCTGCTCCTTGGATATACCAAGAGACGACTCCATTTCAATAACACGAGAGTTAATGCGCACTACTGTACCACGGACATTTGCAGGGATAGAGCTTCATCGTTCAAAGTTCATCGTTTACTCTGACGGCGTTGGTCGCGTCGAACTCAAACCACCACGAGCCTCCGATTTCGCCCCGGCTCGGGACCCGGGCCAATAGCGTCTGGCCATCGGGGCACGCGATTTCCACCAGATCGGTGGAGCCGCCGAAGACCTGCCGTCGAATGATCGCTGCAAATCGAACTACCCCCTCTGCGGCCGCCCTCATTTCACTACCGCCCGGCGAGGCTTCGGTCTCCGGCGATAGCAAACGGATGCTCTCCGGCCGCAGCGAAAAAGTAGCGGCGCCATCTGCGTGGTTAGGCGCAGGCCAGGCCAGCGCGCCACAGCGCGCGCAACCGCCTTCCACCTGTCCGCGCAGCAGATTGGTCTGGCCGATGAAGGTGGCTGCGTAGGCGGTCGCCGGTCGCCGGTAGATCTCGCGCGGCGCCGCCACCTGCTCGAGCACGCCGCCGCGCAAAAGGGCGATGCGGTCCGAAAGCGCCATCGCCTCCTCCTGATCGTGGGTGACGAACAGGAACGAGATTCCCACTTCACGCTGCAAGGACTTAAGCTCGAATTGCATCTCGCGGCGCAGGCCGGCATCAAGAGCCGAGAGGGGCTCATCGAGCAGCAGCATGGCCGGGCGGTTCACCAGGGCGCGGGCCAGGGCCACGCGTTGCTGCTGTCCGCCGCTCAATTGCGCCGGGCGCCGCGCTCCAAAGTCGCTCATCTTGACCAAGGCCAGAGCGTCGCGAACCCGCTGGGGAATCTCCGCGCTCGTCACTTTGCGCACCCGGAGCCCGTAGGCGACGTTCTCAAAGACCGAAAGGTGGGGAAACAAGGCGTAGTGCTGAAAGACGGTGTTCACGCGGCGCTGGTAGGGCGGGAGAGAATCCAGCCGTTCGCCGGCCATCCGGATCTCGCCCGTGTCAGGGCGCTCGAAGCCGGCAATGAGCCGCAGCAGCGTGGTCTTACCGGAGCCGCTGGCGCCAAGGATCGTCAGAAACTCCGCCGGGGCCACTTCGAGCGAGACATCACGCAGGACAGTTACGGGCCCGAAGCGCTTTGAAACGGAACGAACATCCAGCAGGGGCTTCCCGCCTGTGACTCGAGTTTGCATGTTTGTCAGGCCCGAAGGGCCGACCTACCTCAGCCCTGGGCAACGCCCAAGGTGATCGAGCCTGCCCTGAAACACCAAGCTCTGAAAGGGCGACCTTACTGCGCAGCCTTCACCTCGTTCCAGGTCTCGTTGTACTTGTCGCGCCTGGGAACATCTTCCCAGAAATAGATTCGCTTCTGATACTCGTCGACGCTATCGAGGTGGAGGTTCTTCACCTGTTCGGGCGTCATGAAGCTGGCCGCGCGGGGATTGGCCGGGGTGTAGCCCGTCACGTCCGTCACCATCTTCTGAGTCTTGGGTTCAACCATGTACTCGAGAAACTGGTAAGCCAGATCTTTGTGCTCGCTGGCGGCGGTGATCATGAGGTGGTCGATCCAGCCCGTGGTATTCTCTTGCGGGATGGTCTCGCCGATCGGGAAGTTCGCTTTACGGAGCTGACTGGTCATCAGCGGCCAGCCCATCGCCAGCGTCACCTCGTGGTTCTGGAACAGGTTGGTCAGCTCGCCACCCGTCGACCAGATCTTGCGGATATTCGGCTTCAGCTCCAGAAGCTTCTGCTTGACCTTATCGAGCTCCGCGTCGCTGAGGTTGTAGAGGTGGCTGGGATCGGGTTTGTCATAGCCCAGGAGCTGCGCCGCCATGTAAAGCGTGGACAGATCGTCCCACACCGAGACCTGGCCGCGGTACTTCGGGTCCCACAGGATGGCCCAGCTGGCGGGAGGCTCCGGAAACTCGGTGGTCACATAAAGCAACGGATTCGGTCCCCACATGAACGGGACGCCGAAGGTCTTGCCCTGCAGGTGAACCAGCGGGCGCGAGGTGAGCTGGGGCGAAAGCTGGCTGTACGACGGGATCTGCGACAGGTCGAGCGGTGCTGCCAGGCCGGCCTTGGTGATCATGGTGGCCACGTCGCTCGAAGGCGAGATCACGTCGTAGTTGGCGGCGCTCCCGCCGCGCAGCTTCGCTACCAGCTCGTCGCTCGATCCCATGTACGACGCCGAAACCTTGCAGTGATGCTCCTCCTCAAAGGGATGCACGAAGGAAGGGTCGGCATAACCCTCCCACACCAGGAGCGTGAGAGTGGGCGTCTTGTTGCTGCAGGCCCCGAGGCCCAGGGTCAGCAGCGCAACCAGCCCAACCAGCAGAACCCGGAGTCGCCTCCTGGGCCGATTCGCTCGCGGGAAAAGCCGCCTAGTATCGCCCATCGGAAGCGGTCTGCGCCATCCAAGCCACAACGGTTCTGCTTGTGCGGCTCATTCGGCGGTTCTCCTTGACAAGTCGTTAGCCTTACTCTAGGCTTGCGGGATTATATTAGCGTCGGGTTTGGGTCGCAAGCTGAATACTGGTCACGGGAGGTCCCGATGGATATCAGACGGCTGGCGAACTTCGTGTGTGTGGTGGCGGCCCTTGGCTGCGCGGCCGCGGCCTCTGCCCAGACCACCGGGACTCTGCGCGGCGCCGTGACGGATCAAAGCGGCTCCCTGATCCCGGGCGCCAAAGTCACGGCCACCCTGGAGGAGACGCAGGTCAGCCGCTCGACCAGCAGCGATGCCTCCGGCGACTATGAGTTTGCGTCCGTACAGGTGGGGCATTACACCCTTAACGTGGAATCGGCGGGCTTCAAGGCCTATGTTGCGAAGGGTATTGAAGTCACCCTGGGCCACGTGATCGTGGCGAACGTCCGGCTGGAGCTCGGAATGGTGACCCAGGTGGTGACGACCACGGCGGCGGCGCCGTTGGTTGAGACCACCAGCACCCAGCTGGGTGCGGTTATGAACGCGCGTTCGGTGGTGGATCTTCCCTTGAACGCCCGCGACACTTACCAGTTGCTGCAGCTCCAGCCAGGCGTGCAATCGCAGGTGGGTTCTGACCTCTTTTACGGCAGTGACCAGACCGGGTCGGTGTCGGTGAACGGGGGCCGCGGTCGGTCGAACAACTTCATGGTGAACGGTGGCGACGCCAACGACCAGTTCGCCAACCTCCCCTCCATCCAGCCTTCACCCGACACCATCGAGGAGTTCCGGGTTCTCACCAATACCTTTGACGCCGAGTTCGGGCGCAATTCCGGCTCCATCATCGACGTGGTCACCAAGTCCGGTACCAACCACTTTCACGGCGACGTGTATGAGTTCTTTCGCAACCAGGTCCTGAACGCGCGCGGGTTCTTCGATACTGAGAAGCCCGCCTTTCAACAGAACCAATTCGGCGGCACGCTGGGCGGTCCGATCCGAAAAGACAAGACCTTCTTCTTCGGGTCCTATGAGGGACGGCGCATCCTGCAGGGGATCTCCTCCGACGTCGTTACTGTACCCAGTCTCGCCGAGCGGACCGGCGATTTCTCGGAGGTTGGGACCTTTACGGGTACTCTAACCGACGCCAACGTGGCTTCGCTGATGAACGGGCGGCCAGGCTGCGACAGCGCGGTGGCGGCCCAAGGAGGCCCGCCGACGATTACCGCCAACACGCCTTACTCCACCATCTTCCCCACGGGGAAGATTCCTATGCCTTGCTTTGATCAGACCGCCTTGGATCTGATGAACCAGTTTGTGCCGACGCCCAATATCGGCACGAACCAGTATCAATCCGTGCCGAATTCAAACAGCCGCCAGGACCAATTCACCGTCAAGATCGATCAGAAGATCACTGACACCCAGCAACTGTCGGGCTACTACTACTTCAACGACAACTTCCAGTTTGAACCTTTTTCCTTTTTCCAGGCTGCCGGGGCCAGCGTTCCCGGTTTTGGCGCCAACTTCGCCACCCGCGCCCAGCAGGTGAACCTTACCCACACCTGGCTGATCAACCCCACCACGGTGAACGAATTTCGCTTCGCCTATTCACGCGAAGGTCAGGCGCAGTTGAATCAGCCGGTTCGCACCAATCTTGTCCAGGACTCCTGCGTCACGGTTCCAGCCGACCAGTGCTTCTCGGATCCCAACAATCCGTCGTTGGGTATCACTCCCTATCTCGGCCCCCAGTTTGAAGGCGTACCCTTCATCACGGTTAACGGCGGGTTCGTGATCGGCAACAATTATGAAGGCCAGTTACCACAGTTTGGGAATACCTTTCAATGGTCAGACAGCCTCAGCAAGGTCGTAGGAAAGCACACCTTGAAGTTCGGGTCTGACGTGCGGCGGCAGCAGTTCAATCAGCTTCTCTATTTCAACGTCAACGGCGACTTCACCTTCTCGGGGGGCGGCGCCAACGACCCCGGCCTGGTGGACGCCAACGGCAACAGCGACCTGACTCCCAACTACCTGTTGGGCCTGCCCGACAGTTATACCCAGGGCTCGGCGCAGCTCGAGGCCGTTCGCAGCACGTCGCTCTACCTGTACGCGCAGGATAGTTGGAAGATCAGGCCGAACGTGACCTTGAACTACGGATTGCGCTGGGAACTCAACACACCCATCGCGGACAAATTTAATCGTATTCAAACCTTCAGGCCGGGCCAGGC
>DATDGR010000033.1:0-7234 GCA_036521995.1 Terriglobia bacterium
GACAAGTTCGAGGTCATCCTGGTGGACGGCCTGGCCGACATCCACTGGCGCCTGGGACGCATGATCGGGGCCGAATCGGCCGCGCAGGGCGAGCAGCGCCGCAAGGAGAAGGCCAGGCGCGAGCAGGACGAGGCCGCCCATGAAGGCGGCAAACTCGGCGACATCGAGCGGTTCCTGATCTCCAAGACGGGCCTGGACAGCCTCCAAGACTCGCCGGGCAAATTCCTTCGCATTCTGGAATTGCTGAAGGCGCTCGACATCTTCGTCCGCGAGGAGGGTTTCAGCGGCCCGGGCGTGGTCTACCTGCAGATGATCTACGGGGTGATGAACCCGGGGCTGCGTGGCAAGAACCTGATTGACACCTACCAGCGCGGCGCCGAGGAGCAGAAATCGCCGGAAACCGCGGCCGAGCGTCTGAACGCCCATCGGACCGAGTTTCTGGCCTGCGTGAGGACGGAAATCGCCCGTTACGAGCGGCGGGCCGCCAGCGATCGCGAGGCCCGCGCCGATCTCGAAGCCCCCCGCACCGACGCCGAGATTCTCAATACCAAGCGCGACCCGGCGCGCATGGCGCTCTATCAAGAGCGCCTGGAGCGCGCCTTCGAACGCAAGTGGCGCCTTCTGGTGCAGTATCGTGAGACCCAGCAGACGAAGCCGGAGGCGGAAGGCCGGGACCAAGGTGGGGGTAGCTAGCCCGAGCGTCAGCGGTCGGCCGTCAGGGTGGCACGGCAGATGGCGCGGCCCGGCGGTCCACGGTCAACACACTCGCTCTGGCTCCTGCCTCGCGATTTCTAGACACAACGCCGGAAGTCTACTCATCCTCCGTGTGTCATTCCGACGCTGAGCCCAGCGGAGGAATCTCGCTGTGGCTTGCTCGGGAGAAGAAGCCAAAGCGGCCGTCTTATGCGCCCCGAAACGAGAATTTCGGGTGGCGCATACATCGTGTTGCGATGTGTGCGATCAAGGCGCGCTGTCCATCGCCCGGATCGAAGCCAGCGTAGCGCGACCGTGCTTCCCGGCCTGCGGTCTTTCTCACGCAACAGGGGCCCAAAGACGGGGTCGCGTTACGTGGCTGGAGGTCAGGAAGTGGAGATGATCGAGACCGTAGAAGAAGTGATGCGGGCGGTTCATCGAGCAGTCCTGGTCACCGATATCGCATACATCAAGAAACGATGTATGCGCCACCCGAGAGACGGAATGACACACGCCCGGGAGAATCAGCAGACTTCCGGCATTACGTTATAGCTTCTGTTCTTCCTTATTCGCGAGTAGAATCTGAGGCGCGAAAGAAGAGTCTCCGCTTCGAAGCGGAGCACAAAACGCTGGAGGAGGTGTGCGATGGGACTGATGATGGATAGCCCGCTGAACGTGTTTCGCACAGGCCTGCACGAGCTGCGCCGCAACTGGGGGTGGATCCTGGCGCTTGGCATCGCGCTGATTGTCCTGGGCATGATCGCGATCGGGGACGTGGTGTTCTTCACGGTGGTCTCGGTGATTTTCCTGGGCTGGGTGCTGGTGTTTGGGGGAATCGTCGAGGCCGTTCAGGCGTTCCGGCATCGAAAGGGCGGCTCATTCTTTCTACATCTGCTGAGCTCCGTGCTGGCCGTCGTGGTCGGTTTTTTGCTCCTCGAAAATCCGCAGGCAGGCGCCCTGGTGCTGACGCTGATGCTGGCGGTTTACTTCATCGCCGGAGGCATCTTCCGGATCTTCGCCGCCCTGACGATGCGCCTTCCCACTTGGGGCTGGATGGTCTTCAACGGCCTCGTGACGCTGGCGCTTGGAATTCTGGTGCTGGCTCACTGGCCCTCTTCCGCCCTCTGGATCATTGGCCTGTTCATCGGCATTGATCTGATCGTCACCGGCTGGACGCGCGTAATGCTGGCGCTGGCGGTGAGGAAGCTGGCGCCATCTGCAGCTTGAGGCGACGGCGGGGCCAGCGTCATTAGTGGCTCCACGATTGTTCGACGCCATCTTGATCGGCCTGGAGAGGAGCACTCCTGAATGAAACAACAAATGCTGTTCGTTATCTTGATGATGCTGCCGGCGCTGCTGATTTCTCAGGCGACGCCCGCCGAGGCGCAGGACCAGCACGAGATCGAATCGGAAATCCGGGCGGCGGAGACCAGCCGCTTCCAGGCTTTGACCGCGGCCGACCTGGCGGCGCTGGAACGGACCTTGTCCAATGACCTGGTTTACACTCACGCGAGCGGCTGGCGCCAGAGCAAAGCCGAGTTTCTGGCCTCGGTGCGCTCGGGCGAGCTGCTTTACCACTCCTTTGCCTCGGATGATCTCAAAATGCATGTTTACGGAGACGCGGTCCTGGTGACGGGTCACGCCGCCGGCAAAGTCCGGGCGAAAGGGCAGGAATTGGACGTCAGCCTCCTGTATCTGGAGGCTTACGTGAAGCAGGACGGCCGCTGGCAACTGGCAGCCTGGCAATCGACCCGGCTGGGGCCTTGAATTCAGAGCCTGTTTCCGGCAGGGAATGGACCGAGAATTTAGGCTACTTATCTAGCCTCTGCGCACTTCCGCCAGTACCAGGCGGCCGACCTCGCGGAGGGTTTCGAGCACGCCGACGCTGCGCGGAGCCACGGCTTCGATCAGGGGCTCGTTCTTGCGCGCCAGCAAGCGGCGGAGTTGCTCGAGGGGGAGGGCGCTGGGCAGGTCCCGCTTGTTCAGTTGCAGCACGTAGGGAAGCTTGAGAAGGTCCTGGTGGAGCTCCTTGAGGTGCTCGAGGAGGCCCTCCAGCGCCTCCAGGTTGGCGTCGGTTCGCTCCTCCTGGGAGTCGGCCACGAAGGCGACCCCGTCGGCGCCGCGCAAAATGAGGCTGCGGCTGGCATCGTAGATCACCTGGCCGGGCACGGTGTAGAGGTGGAAGCGTACCTTGAAACCGCGGATCTCGCCGAGCTCGAGGGGCAGGAAATCGAAGAACAAGGTGCGCTCGGTTTCGGTGGAGAGGGAGATCATCTTGCCGCCGCGCCGGCCTTCGGTCTGCTCGAAGATCCATTTCAGGTTGGAGGTCTTGCCGCCTTGTCCGGCGCCGTAGTAGACCACCTTGCAATTGATCTCGCGGGAAGGCAAAGTTGACAAAACTCACCAGCGCCTTCCTTCCCGTTCGCACCGTCCTACGGCCAGCACGAAGCACGGTCCGGGCTGGAGGGCCCCGGCCTGCGCAGTTAACTATAGCAATAACACAGTTAAAGGCGGTTGACAAATTCCCGGACCGAACCAACGGTTGCCGTCCGGCGCTGCGGGCCAGGCCTCCCCACGCGGGGTCGGAAGACGCCCACTACTTCTTTCGGGGCGGCTGCGCGGGCCGCATCTCGACACGACTGGCGAGGGCGCGCGACGGGAAGCGATAAAGGTCGATGACTGCTTTCGCGACGTCCTCTCCGGTGAGCTTCCAGGGCGCGCGGGGCCTGGCGCCGGGCGAACCCGCGAAGTCCGTGTCGACGCTGCCGGGCATGATGTAGCTGACGCGGATGCCGTCGTAGCGGACCTCCTGCATCAGCGCCTCGCTGAAACCGTTCAGGCCGAATTTGGAGGCATTGTAGGCGGTGCCGCCCGGAAAGGCGTTGGCGCCCGCCAAACTCGAGATGTTGAAGATGTATCCGCCGCCGCGCTGCCGCAGCAGGGGAATAGCCTCGCGCGAGCAATAGAACACGGAAGAGAGGTTGGTCTCAAGGGTGGCGTCCCACTCTTCGGGCGTCAGTTGGTCGACGGGCTTCATGATGCCGATGCCGGCGTTGTTCACCAGAAGGTCGAGCCCGCCAAAGCGCTCGGCGGCATGCTGAATGAAGCGCCGGCAGTCCTGGTGGCGGCGAACGTCCGCCACCAAGCCGTCGGCCTGGCCGGTCCCGGCGGAGTCGAGGCCGCTCAGAGCGCCGCGAAGGCTCGCTTCGCTGCGCCCGCAGATGAACACCTGCGCCCCCTCGGCGAGAAGGGCCTCCGCGATGTTGTAACCGATGCCGCGAGTGCCTCCCGTAATCGCCGCCACCTTGTCCGTAAGATCATTGGCCATGATTCCCCCCAACAGATCCTATTCTACAACGCGGAGGTTGCACTCGGGCGAGGGAGTCCGACGTAATTGGAGTTTCGAGTGGGTTGGCTGATCGCGGTGCGAGTGCGCTGAAGGTAGGTGAGCAGGAGGCCGGCAGACGGACGAGCAAGAGTGGGCACACAAAACTGCGCGCTTGCTAAGGCTGGGCCGAGAGTCCTGCTCGACGAAAATAGTCTTCCACCCGGCGCAGGTCCTCTTCGGTATCCACGCCGATCGTATCTTCGGCGGTCTCGACGACGGCGACTGGGATTCCGTTTTCAAGGAATCGCAACTGCTCGAGCTGCTCGATCTGTTCGAGTGGCGATGGCGGCAGCGACCGAAAAAGCCGGAGGGCGTGGGCCGTGTAGGCGTAGAAGCCTAAATGTTTGTAGTATCGTGCCTGGCCGGAGCGATCCCGGTCGCAGGGGATGCTGGCGCGGGAAAAATAGAGGGCGAGACCCTGTGAGTCCGTCACCACCTTCACCGCGTTCGAGTCCGCGGCTTCCTCGGCGCTCATCGTGACTTTCAAGGTTGAGACCTGAACCCGACCCCGACTCCGTAGAGGAGATTCCGTTTCGCTAATTGCCCCTGCCGAAGCTGAATTCCCAATATTGCCTTCGTGGGTCTGATCTATAAAGGGCGTCAGCAGCAGTTCGATGTGGGTTGCGGAGACCATGGGCTCATCGCCTTGGATGTTCACGTAGACGCTCGCCACTTGGCCCATATCAACATCGCGGTCCATAACCTCAATGAGCCGGTCGGTGCCCGAAGTGTGCAGCGTTGAAGTCAAAACGGCCGGGATGCCGTGTTCTTCGCAGTAGCCAAGGATCAGATCGGAGTCGGTAGCCACCGCAAGCCGATCCATCAGCGCGCACTCTCGCGCCCTTTGGTATACCCAGGCCAGCAGCGGTCGTCCGCAGATGGGCCGCAAAGGCTTGCCCGGTAGGCGCCGAGATTCCATCCGGGTGGGTATCACGCCCGAGATAGTGAAGCAGGCTTTGGGTGCTACCTCCGAACGGGCCACGACGAAAGCTTAACATCCCTTACCGTTTTGAGCGAAACCTAGGGCTCCAACGCCGATGCGATGACAGCCTCCAGACTTCTTGGCGAATTCGATAGACCTCAAACATGTGTATCAAGTTTTTACAGGTCTTGGCCATCCGGCGGGGTAGAAGAGCTTTTCAACAAGCCATCACACTGATAACAATAATCTGGATAATTCTTCCATTTCTTCCCGTGTGTCCCCATTGTCCAGATTCTTGGTGTTACTTTGTAGTTATGCAGAGGGTGAGTTAAAACCTTCAATGGATCCGGCGCTGGAAAGCGGCGAAAGGTTGGCGTGATACAGCTGATTCTTCGATCTTCTTGTTCATATGTTAGTGATAATAAATAACTTAATCTCGATCACACCCCGACCATCGATCGTAGGTGATTCTGCTGATTAGACTTGCAGCCTGAGAGGTGGCGCATTCAAAGGTGAGCGACGTGATACCGCAAGATCTGGCGCGCTACATCGTCCTTTGGGGGCCGGGGATCCTGATCCTGATCGTTTTCGCCTATGGATTCATGAGGTTAGCTTATCACTGGATCGACCGGACCACCGATATCAAGCGCCAGCAGCTCGATAGCGCCTTCGACATCGCCCGCGACTACGTCGGACAGCTCGCCGGAGCCTCGAAGTCGCAGGCTGAGGCCCTCTCCCGGCTGGCGAGCGCCGTCGAACACCGCGACTCCCTGGAAAGCTATGAGCACCAGGAGATGCTGATCGCGCTCAAGGCTTTGAACCGCAACACGGAAGAGATGGTCCGCGATCTGTCAGGGCTGGTCGCTCAAGCCCGCGTGGTTGAGAGGGTTTCGGGGTGAAGGATACAGTTCAACGCAGGCTGTTCACGGTCGCGAGGCCGGGAAGCGAAGTTCAAGGATATTGTGGACCTCTTACAGTAAGTCGTTGATGTTATGTGACTTAGTAGGGATCAAGATCATGGGTGCGTCACTGCGCCAAAAGGAGCTGATCCGGGGAAAAATCCTCTTTTACCTGCACCTGATCTATCCCCAGACGGCCACCGTGCCCTTGCTCCAGGCCGAGATGGACTACTTCGGTTACCCCGTCCCGGTCGAGGAGCTCAGCTTTCACATCGCCTACCTGGCCGAAAAAGGCCTGGTGCAGGTGGAGGGCGTGCGCGGACCTTATTCGCACCGCAACATCAACCTGGTGAAGATCACAGCCCGCGGCATCGACTATCTCGACGGCCGCTTGCCGCCCGACGACGGCATCTATCTCGAGCCGAAGACGAGGACGATGTGAAGGACGATAGCGCAGGGCTCCGAAGCAGCCTTGCGGCCTTGGGACGGGGAAATCATAGCGCAGGGGTCGCTTTCAGCCGTGCGGCTTTTGATGCGGCGGCCCTTGATAAGGCGGTTGGGGCGTGATTCAGGCCATCACTGCGGATCCGGGAAAAGACGCCAGGTGCCCATCAAGCGCGGGCCCATTCCGCCTGCCGTGCGGAGCCTGGCGCAGCAGATGCTCGCCGAGGGCGCTTCGCCTGAGGAAGTGGTGGCGATGGCCCGGAAGCAAGGCGTTTCGCAGGTCACGCCCGCCACCGTGAAGCGTTGGATTGACCGCAACCCCACCCTTCGGGAGAACGCCATCCGGAGGCAAGTGGAGGCGGTGGAGCAACTCAAGAAGTCGTTAGCCGAGGGTGACGCCTCTCCGTCCGCGCGCCTGGCGGAAGCCGCCCTGTTTGCCGGGCTGGCCCAGCCGCCCAAAGCTAACTCGCGCCTCGACCTGCAGGGATTCATCCTGGTCCAAAGCTCGATGTGCCAGGAACTGGAGCGCGAGAACGCCGTCCTCAGGCGCAGGGCGCAGAAGCTCGAAGCGCGCAAAGACTCCATCACGCGGCGCATTGAGCGCGCGCAGGCGCGTTTGGAACACGTGCGCTGGCGAGCCGTGCTGTTATGCCTAGTGCATTTACATGGCCCTTTCACTCGATTACACGCCGGCGCTGAGCTTGCAGGCGATGATCAACTTTCTCCTGACTCTACAGTCGGCCGCCAACTGAGGTGCTCCCCAAAATTCGGACAGGTCTCTAAGGTGTAAAATCGCTGCCTCTGGGAGGAGGCAGATGAAACGGCAGCGAAGGCAGTACAGCGCAGATTGGAAAGCCAAGGTTGCCTTAGAGGCAATCAAGGGGCAGC
>DATDGR010000034.1:0-11256 GCA_036521995.1 Terriglobia bacterium
TGAGGCCGTGCTCCATTGACTTTCGCCCGACGGCTGAAAGGAGACATTGCCCTGCGTGAAGCTGAGCCTTGCCACCCGTCCCGGCGGGCTGCCTTGGTCCTGAGCACCGAGTGACGCCGCCACGAGCCAAGGCAGCAAACAACAGACGATGAACTTCAGATGTGCCTTGCGAAGAGCTGTGTTTTCCATATTGATTCTCCCGACTTATCAGCCTTCGAATCGACCCTCGCACTATCTACCCTATTCCTCTTCGACCGTTTACCCGAGCTTCGACTGCATTCTCGATCAAGCATCTGCAATGCCAATGCGATTTCCTGATCTCCGGCCCTGGATATCTTATCGCCGTCAAGAGAGTTAAGCCAAAATTTCTAGTTGCCATTCCTGTCGGGCGTGGCACGGTGGGTAGGAACTACACGCCTTGAGCGGGAGTCCCACACCTTTTCGTTACCCGGAATGGTATAACCGGCCTCCTCGGTCAAATCACCGTCGGGCCTTGACTCGCCACGCCGCTGTCAATTGACGGGATCCGGAGCTCCGGGGTCAACCCTTCGGCGTTATCTCTATCTTCATCGTCCTGTGCGGGAGGGCGCCTAACGATTTTGACAATAATTTGACAATTGGATTCCGCCCCCGGAGTTAAAGTATGGAGAGGTCGCCCCGGGGGGATCGATCACGACGATCAAAGCTCGGTACGGTAGATAAGGGAGGATAAACGCAAATGAAACTTACGTGCTCGCTGCGGCGCGTCACGTTGGTTGTGACCGCTGCTCTCACTTTACTCTTGGCCATGGCGCCTCAGCTTGTGGGCGGCACCCTCTACACTCAAACTAACCTCGTTTCCAACAGTAGCGCCACACCTGCCGCGTTTACAGACCCTAATCTGATCAATCCTTGGGGAAACGTGAGTAACGGCGGGAGTCCCTTTTGGGTTTCGGATCAGGGGACAGGTCTATCAACGCTTTATTCGACACCCCCAGGCACGCCCCTGTCGCTCGTCGTAACCGTGCCTGCCGTGGGCACGCCTCCCGCGGTCGGGCCTACCGGTATCGTCGCCAACACCACCGGATTCAATGTCGACGGCGCTCCCGCGGCATTTATCTTTTCCACCCTGGACGGCACCATTGCCGGCTGGAACGGCTCTCCTACTCTGACTCAAGCCGTTACCGAGGCCACAGTCGCCGGAGCCGTTTTCACCGGACTGGCGCAGGCCACCAACGCATCCGGTACCTTCCTCTATGCTTCCGACTTCGCCAACAACAAAATTGACGTCTTCAACAGCAGCTATGCGCAGGTATCCCTGTCCGGCAACTTTACGGACCCCAACCTGCCGAAGGGCTATGCCCCTTACAACATCCAGACTGTTAACGGCCAACTCTACGTTGAGTACGACCCAGTCGGACCCAACGGGCTACCCTTGCCCGGCGACGGCAATGGCATCGTGGACGTGTTCGACACCAACGGCAACTTCGTGAAGACCCTGATCCCGAAGGGAGGCAGCGCTCTCAACGATCCCTGGGGCATCGCGCTGGCGCCCGCGAGCTTCGGTCAGTTCGGTGGGGATCTTCTGGTGGGAAACTTCGGCAATGGGTGGATCAATGCCTTTAACCCTGCCACCGGAGCCTTCGTGGGAACGCTGGATTTGACTGGCGGGCAGCCCTTTGCCGAGGCCTCCCTCTGGAGCTTGGACTTCGGGATTGGCGGAAGCGGAGGCACGTCCGGCGTTCTGTACTTCACCGCCGGGCTCACCAACCAAACAGGCGGACTCTTAGGTTCCGTATCGACAACGCCGGAGCCCGCTACTCTGACTCTGCTCGGCAGCGGTCTGATCGGCTTGCTCAGACTGCGTCGGCGCCAGAAGCGTTAGGCCGCTTCAGGTCGAAGGGGGTGTTGGGGTGCGCCGCAGAGGCTGGAGTTCCGACCTCCACCAAAGCGCGCACCTCGACGCTCTGAATCACGGTCACTCGCCCGCCCTCGCAGGCAAACATTTTGTTTTCTTATAGATAAGTTACTTCCGCCGACCTCCTCGTCTGCGGGCCGGCCCGGTTCAAAGGCCACTAAGGGTCGCCGTTCCCGAGGTAATTTTGGCGGTCTTGTTGACCTTCGCGTCGGCAAGCGCCCCGGAAGCAGTTACGTCAATCCAAGGTGTCGCGCCGGAGAGGCCCTGGACTACCTGGGCACTGGCCGCGGGGGGGACAACGAAAAAGATCAGCGTTGAGACAGTCAACTAGAATCATCAGGCGGTTTGCGCTCAACCCATCTTCTTGGTCGAATTCATGCTGGAAAGGCGCAGGCACTTTAACCAGTTTATATTCAGTGGTTAAATGACAGGAGCCGAAAAGGCTGGCAAGGTAGGAAGCCAATGTGTGCCCAAGAGACCAAATCCGGGCTCGACACGCTTTACGGCATCAACGCCGTCAAGGAGGCGTTAGGCTCGCGGCCCGTCGACTACGTTCTGGTGGCGGAGGGCCAGCGCGGACCCCGGGTGGAAGAGATCATCCAGCTCTCCCGATCCCGTGGCGTCGCCGTGCGTTTTGCACCGGCGTCAGCGGTGGAGCGCGCGGCCGGAACCCCGCAGCACCAGAACGTGCTGGCCTTCTGCGCGGCCAAGGCTTACGATGATCTCGAAACGCTGGTGCAGGCGTCTCCGGCGCCGCTGTTGGTGGTGCTGGACGGCGTCGAGGACCCGGCCAACCTCGGCGCCGTGGCGCGCACGGCCGTAGCCGCCGGGGCTGATGGAATTGTGGTGCCCGAGCGGCGTGCGGCCCGGCTCACGCCCGCGGTGGCGCGCACCGCTGCCGGAGCGCTCGAGCACTTGAAGGTGGCGCGGGTCACCAATCTGACACGGGCGCTCAACACGCTCAAAGAACACAACCTCTGGGTGTTTGGGTTTGAAGCGGCCGCCCGCAAGTCGTATCTGGATCTGGATTATTGCACGCCCTGCGCGCTGGTACTGGGGGGTGAAGGTCAGGGATTGCACCGGCTGGTCCGCGAGACTTGCGACGATCTCGCCCGCATCCCGCTATACGGCCCGGTCGAGTCACTGAACGTGTCGGTGGCAGCCGCCGTGGTGCTTTACGAGGCTGCGCGGCAGCGCCATCTTAAGTAGGTCCGCGGCAGATGGGGGACGCCTCAGCGGCCCGCCGGGTCCAGCGCCTTGGTGCGTGGATTGCAACTTAGCCGTGGAGGCTCTCATCCAACCTGTTGGGTGAGCGGATCAGCAGGGCGTGTCATGGGTGTGCGATTGGCTCGATCATTTCCGTTATGGGGCTTGGTGCTGGTTGCGATGGCTGTTGCGCTGCCGTTGCCAGTCCAGGGCCAGGGTGGTGTTGAGGGCGCTCAGCCCGTCCGGAAGACCACCCCGCCGGTGACGCAGCCGCCTTCCGGCCCCGTGACGCCGCCCCCGCCCGACTCGCCGACTCAAATCAAGGTCCAGTCCACGCTGGTGACGACGCCGGTCACAGTCATCAACCACGCAGGCGACTTTGTTTCCGACCTCGACCGGCCCGATTTCAAGATTCTGGACAATGGCGTCTTACAGCATATCGAGCGCTTCGACCTCGCCTCCGACCCGATCGCGCTCGTGATCCTGGTTCAGACCAATGACAACGTTGCCAGCCTGCTGGGCCAAGTTCGGCCGCTCGGGCCGATTTTCTCCGATCTGCTGCTCGGACCAAGCGGGCAGGCGGCGGTCATGACGTTCTCGGACCGGGTTCAGCTGGTGCAGGATTTCACCGGAGACCGTGACCGCATGAAGGCGGCGCTGCTGAATCTCCAGGGATTCGGCCTCAAGGCCCGGATGAATGACGCCATCATGCAGGCGCTGGCCTTGCTCGAAGCCAGGCCGAAAAGCGGGCCGCAAACGGAGCGGCGCCTGATCGTCGTCTTCTCCGATGGCTCTGACCATGGCAGTGAGAACAGCCAGTCGGACGTGGTTCGCCGGATGACAAATGATGAAGTGACCCTCTACGGGCTGCATCTGAGCCGGGTGGAGGCTCTGCTGCGGGACCAGCCCGACAACGGCGCTCCTATGAATCCGCTGGATGCCAGCGTCACCCGGCCGGTAGCGCCGGGCACGGTTCCCACCACCACCAATGCTTCGAACACCTGGGGCACGCCCAACATCCCGGGTATTCCGATTCTCACCGCGGCCGGCGAGACCATCAGCTCCGAGTTTGTCAAGAATACCCTTCAGGCTTACGCCGGCTACTCCGGCGGGGTCTACTACTCCCACTGGACCAAGACAGCCCTCCAGGACCAGCTCAATCGCATCGCCTCCGAGGTCCACAGTCAGTACGAAATAGCCTACATTCCTAGTACCCTGAGCGAAGTCGGCTTCCACCGCATCGAGGTCCGGGTGGCGAAGCCCAATCTGAAGCTGCGGGCGCGCGCCGGATACTTCTACGAGAAGCGTTAGCCGAACGGGATAGGATCCGGCGGGCTCACTCGTAGTCTTCGTGCCGTTGAACTTCCACGCGGCGGCCGACCTTGAGATCGATTTCGGCCAGGTAAGGACGCATTTGGTCAGCCGGCACCTCGAGCACCATGGCGTGGGTCGCGCCGGAGGCGCGGTAGACCAGTGTGAAGTAGCGGTTCTTGTTGCCTCCGCCGACGGGTGGGTCCACCCACCATCGAACTTTCAACCGGCGAACGTGGCGGGTGACGTCGGCGCGATATTGCATAATCTCGATGGCGCCGTAAGGAACGGTGACGGTGGACGGTTCGCACTTAAAAGCCATCGAATCCAGGGCCAGTTGCAAAACGCCAACGCAGCCCCCGGGCACACTTTCCGTACCTCCGACGTATTTGAAGCGGGGCTCACGAGCCTGGTCCGAAGCCGCCACCAGGGGGCCGGTGAGGAACAGCAGAGCCCAGGTGAAAGCGGCGGCCAGAACGCGGCCCGGCGAGCGCGAAGGATGCTGCCGCAACGCGCCCCGGCCCCGATCATGTTGGTTCACAGAACTCCTGAGATCCCGGCACGGTGGCGGCTTCAAGGCTTCCTCGGTGCCGTGGAAGCTGCCGTGGACTCGGCGCCCGGTACGGGCACGTCGATCTCGAGATACCAGGGCACGGCGAGATTTCCCCAGCGCGCGGGCTGGAATTGCCATTGCGCCAGGCTGCGCTGGGCGGACTCGAATAACGCCGTGGGTCCGGAGACCAGCGAGGAGTCGATAGCGCGGCCGTCGTCTCCTACCAGGACCCGCATGCGAATCGAGGGCTCCGTGGGCGAGGCTGCCGGTTTCTCCAGGGCCTCGGGCGGCGTCACGCGCCGTTCCAGATCCAGCTCGGGCGTGGTCGGGAAGTGCTCCCGGTCGATGCTATGCTGCCGGAGGTCGAAAACCACCTTGACCTCGGTGCAGAAGGGGGTTGGGCCTTGGGCGGTGACGAAGGGACGGTAGATCCAGTGGTGGATAGCTTGGAGCGCGGAGGCGGCGAGGAGGGGATGGCCGTGTAGGACGTGGGCCTTCCGTACGCGGCCGTCCGCCCCCACGATCAGTTCCATTTGCACCTGGCCCTCGATGTAGTTGGTGTGTGCCACCGCTGGGTAATCGGGCTTCACCTGGTTCAACAGCAGCCGCGACGCGTCGCGGGAGCTCAGCACCTCCGTCTGCAGGGGCGCGACCGACTGGGCCCAGACGATGGCGCCGAAAGCAAGCATGCCGGCTCCCAGCCAGCTCCCGCGAAGTTGGAGGTCGAGCCTAGTCATCGGATTCGAACACCACCTGGACCACGGCGTAGTGGTCGGCGTGGGAAATTGAGATGGCTCTTCGGGTGACGCCGAGCCCTCGGGCCACCTCATCCGCCCGGCCATGAAGCAGCACCTCCGGCTTGCCGCTCGGCTGGTTGGTCACTTCCACGTCCACCCATCGCACGCCCTCACGCCAGCCGGTCCCGAGGGCCTTGAAGGCCGCCTCTTTAGCGGCGAAACGAGCCGCATAGCGCTCAGCCCGGTTCTTGAATTTCTCGCAGTAATCAATCTCACCTTGGGTGTACAGGCGCCGAATGAAGCGATCGCCATACTGCTCGAGGCTCTTTCCGATGCGCGCGGTTTCCACGAGATCGACCCCGATGCCCACGATCATCTGGTGCTTTCCGCCGCCGCGGATTCGCCCTTAAGACGCCCTGGCTTCGACCGTCCGCGCCTCGTAGCCCACGGCAGCGTAATACATCGCGCGATCGAAGAAATAGTCGAGCATGTGAAACAGCTCGCGCTCCCGGTAGAGTTCAACGGCGGAATCTGAAATTCCCGCGTTGCGGACGTATCCCTCTAAGTTCTTCTTAGTCAAGATCAGCGCGTAAATCACCTCGCTTAGGGCGACTCCCTCGTCGCAGCGCTGCTCGCCGAGGGCGCGGTACCAGGTTTCGATTTTTGCGTCCGTCTTCTCAGCCAGCCAATTCCCGAGGTTCCGGTAGACTGAATAGACGCGGCTGCGCCATTGGTCTGCCGAAAGGGTGTGATACGAAGGCGTGCGAGGACTGGTGCGCAGGTCGTTTAGCGTCAGAGACGTCAACTCTTCTGCATGATCTTCAATCATCTCAATAAGCCGTCTGGAGAGCATCCTTTTCCTCCTGGTAACTCTACGATATCAAATGGAGCAAGCGGTTTCAAACCTTAGGTCAACCTCTGGTTAACCTGGTCGCTGGGGGTCCGGGCCCCGCTGCGGGTCGCGTGCTATATTGGCGCTTGGCACGCGACCCCTTCCAGCTCGTCACCCGCGAGGGACTCACCTGGCTCGAATCCACGGCGCTCGCTCGCTTTTCGTGGTTGGTGCACGGATTCAGCACGCGTCTGGTGTCAAGCACCGGCAAGGCCCGATCGGACGGCCGGAAAAGGATCTTCAACCTGGGTATTACCGCCGACTCCAACCCCCGATACTTGGAGGCGAACCGACGGCGTTTCTGTGGCGCCCTAGGAGGCGACCTAATCACCGCCAGCTTGCGGCAGATCCACTCAGCGACGGTTTATCAGGTGGTGAGACCCGCCTGCCGCACGCACAGTATGTCTTCGGACGGAGAAATGCTTGAATACCGCCCTGCCGGATGGCCATTACCGGATTGGGCGCAGAAGGCCGCGGGCGACGCCCTCACGACCTCCGAGCGCGGAGTCTTGCTCACAATTCGCACGGCGGACTGTCTGCCGGTGCTGCTGGTGGATTCAAGACTCCGTGTGGTCGCGGCCATTCACGCAGGCTGGCGGGGCGCTTTGGCCAGAATTATCGAGAAGACGGTGGGCGAGCTAGGCCGCCTTTTTGAGTCGCGTCCCGAACACCTCGAAGCCGCGCTCGGCCCCGGCATTGGACCCTGCTGTTACGAGGTCGGCGACGAAGTGGTGGACGCCTTCCAGGGCCGGTTTGTGGATTCCAACCACTTCTTTCGCAAGCCTGCTCCCGGCGCGGAACCGCGGCCTTCCGATCTGCGCTATACCCTGCTTTTTCACACCCAGGCTTCCCCCGGCCGCGCGCGCCCCGGGTCGAAAATGCGCCGCCTGCACCTTGATCTCGCCTCGGTGGCTCGCGCCCAGCTCCTGACCGCGGGCCTGGATGCTTCGGCCATTCACAGCTCAGGCCACTGTACGGCCTGCCGGTCGGACCTCTTCTTCTCGCACCGGCGCGAGGGCAGCCGGGCCGGCCGGATGTTGGCCGCCATCGCTGTGCGGCCGTAATCGATGGGGCTGAGCTTTGAAGGACGAGGCGACAACCTCATTGGGGCTAGCCAGGCTCAACTGGCCACAAGCGGCCATGATATCCTGGCCACGGGAGATGCGGACAAAAGCCGGCACACCGCGCTCGCGGAGCAGGTGCTCAAAACGATGGACGCGCCCGAGCGGGGAGGAGCGGTAGTTGAGCGAAGGACCGCCGTTATAAGGAATCAGGTTGACCCGTGCGGGGAGCCCGCGGAGCAACCGGGCGACGCGGCCGGCGTCCTCCTCGGCATCATTCACGCCGTCCAGCATCACGTATTCAAAGGTGAGTCGTTCGCGCGGGCGCAAAGGATAAGCGCGACAGGCTTCGAGCAAAACGCTCAACGGATACTTCCGGTTAATGGGCATGAGCGCGTCCCGTTGCTCGTCATTCGAAGCGTTGAGCGAGATGGCCAGCTTGGGCCTCACCGGCTCGCGCCCGAGATCATAAATGCGAGGAACGATGCCTGCCGTGGACACGGTGATGCGGCGCAACGGCACGCCGCAGGCGACTGTATCGGCGAGGATCGCAACGGCCTTCGTCACGGCGTCAAGATTCAGAAGCGGCTCGCCCTGGCCCATGAAAACGATGTTGAGCCGGGGCGCGGCACGAGGGTTCAAGGGCCGCTCGCCTGGGCTCGAGGCCTGCGTCTTGGCCGCGCCCCAGAGTTGGCGGGCTCGCGCGATCGCCAGGACCTGCCCCACGATTTCGCCGGCGGTCAAATTGCGCCGCGCGCCGAGCAGTCCGGTGAAGCAGAACTGGCAATTGACGGCGCAGCCGACCTGCGAGGAGATACAGAGCGTGGTGCGCGGCTCCTCACCGGCCCCCACGGGTGCTTGCAACTCGCGGCCCGAAGGAGTAGCCACAGCACGGGCGCCGCGCCGCTCGGTGCGCCAGGGCATGTAGACCGCTTCAATCGCCTCGCCATCGGCCAGAGCCAGGAGATACCGGATCGATTCGTCGCGGGAGACGATCTCGCGTACTACGGTGGGATTGCGGATTTCGTACCGGGCGGCGAGGCTCTCGCGGAAGCCCCGGTCGAGATCGGTGAAGGCGCCAAAGCTTTCGAGCAGCCGGCCGTAGAGCCCGTGGCAAAGCTGCCGGCCGCGATATGGCTGCTGCCCGCAAGCTACGGCCAGGTGTTCAAGCTCGCTCCGTGTAAGGCCAACCAGGTTGGATGCGGGTGAGGCAATCATGGTCATCGGGTCAGGGCTCGCGCCACCCGGACCCTCTGCGGATGCGAAGCGCGCGCGCTCCGTACTAGCTGGACTTCATACAACCTGGTGAGACAAGCCCCTTCCGCGCCGATCTGCTAATCCTCGGCTGTGCCCTGCCGGCGGCTGGCCAGATACTGCTTAGCGTGGGTGATCAACGCGGCGGCTTCAGGCATGGATTCCACCGCCTTCGCCACCAAAGGATCGTTCTCGGCCTCCAGCTTCAGTCCCTGGTCGCGCCCGTAAACGATCTCAACCAGTTGGGCGCGGATCTTTTCCTTGAGGTAATCGAGATTCTCCTGGATCTCGGCCGGTGCGAGCTGAACGTTCTGTTCCTGCAGACGCTTGGCAAAGGCGTCGATGACCTCCGGTGTCGTCTGAAAGTCGCGGGGTATGGTTTTGTGGACGCCGAGGAAGTACCGGGCGAATTCGTCGATGGCGTCGCGGTCGGCCAGCATCTGCTGAACGGCATTGAGGCTTGCGAGTGGCACCTCGACGTCCGGCGTGATCCCGCCGCCCCCGTAGACTTCGCGGCCGCCATCCGTGAGGCGCACATCGGTGTGGGGGGCGGGATTATCTTCGGGGCGATAGTAGTAAGCGTAGGGTGACACCTGCGAGTAGTCGCGCTGGATCAGGCGGCCGCTCGGAGTGTAGTAGTGAGCGGTGGTCAGGGCAAGACCGGCACGCTCACTTAGCGCGTAGACCGACTGCACCAGGCCTTTGCCGAAGCTCGGCTCCCCCATGATCAGCGCCCGGTCATGATCCTGCAGTGCTCCGCTAACGATTTCCGCGGCACTGGCGGTGTAACGGTTCACCAGCACCACCATGGGGTACTCCTCGCCGCCGTTTCCATGGATGGCATAGTAGCGCTGCTCTCGCGCCGCACGCCCGCTCTGGTAGACAATAAGCTGGCTCTTGGCCAGGAAATGGTCCGAGACCGACACCGCTTGGTCCAGAATGCCGCCAGGGTTGCCTCGCAGGTCGAGGATCAGCTCTTTCAGGTTGCCATGGTCCAGCGTCTTCAGCGCGGCCGTGAGCTCATCGTCGGTGGTTTCATAGAAATCGCTGATATGAATGTAGGCCACCCCGGGTTTCAGCATGAAAGCGCTGTCCACCGTTGGGTTCTTGATCTCGTCCCGCGTGATCGTGAAATCGACGAGCTGCTCATCCCCCTCACGCTGAACCGAAACCCGCACCACCGTTCCCTTGGGACCCCTCAGCATATTGCTGACGCGAGTGCCGTCCAAACCCTCGGTATTCCGGCCGTCGATCTTCTCGATAATGTCCCCCGGGCGGATCCCGGCGTTAAAGGCCGGTGATCCGGGCACAACAGAGGGTACGTAGGTGGCGAGCTTTCCTGCCCGGTTCAATTGAGAGACGATGGTCATGCCCACCCCGTAATACTTCACTTCCTGCTGCTCCCGGATCTGGGCGAAGGCGTGGGGGCCGAAAAAGTCGGAGTGTGGGTCCAACGGACGGAGCATGCCCGGAATGGCGCCCACCGGGCTGGCGGGCACGTCGAGGCCGTAGATCGCCTGGTTGGGATCGACGGCGTCCGCGTACTCGCGCTCGACGATGTCGTAGACCCGGGTGAAAGCCGAGAGCGCGGCTTGGACTTCCGACTCGTCTCTAGCCGCCGTCGCCCTGGCACGCACGACGCAGAATCCCCCGGCCAGTGCCCCGATCATCAGGGCGGCAGTTACGAACCATAGCGAGCGTGCCAGACTGCTGGTCGGGCTCTTCATCGGGTTCCCTCCTCCGCAATGCCATGATTGATGTGCTTCTCTTCCCTAGTGTTGCCTTCCACGCCCGTCTCCTCCGCGCCGATCAGACAGTTGCGGCGGCGCCCGTTCTGGATACCCTCCATTAGGATAACAGTTGTGCTGCAGGCTTGTAGCGTGCCAGTCCCTGGTTCCGAACTCTCGCAGGCGAGGATGCCTGCACTATGATCCCGCTGTCTTATTAGGGAGTGACGAGCCTGCCCTACGAAGCGAGGAGCAACTTCCATCTCGCTCAAGGCAAACTTCGCCGCAGCTACGAATCCGCTCTATTGGCCCCGGCGCCGCGTCCTCTTGCGTCTTTCCGATTGATTCCTTTGGGGTTGAGCTATTTGGCCCATCTCGGGTTCGTTTTGGGTTCGTTTCGGGTTCGTTTCTTCGCTCCTCCAAACACCCTTGCTGATTCTAAATCACTTATTTGATAGTCCTCATCGAAGCTCGGGTTCGTTTAGGTTCGTTCTAGGTTCGTTTTTGCATCGTTTTGTTGATTCTAAACAGCTTCTCGGGTTCGTTTTTGCAATTTTTCGACCGGGGGGGGTCCGTTGGGAAGGGGCCTCCGGACGATTATCCGCAGGGCACCCGGAG
>DATDGR010000035.1:0-6886 GCA_036521995.1 Terriglobia bacterium
TGTTTGCTGCCTTGGCTCGTGGCGGCGTCACTCGGTGCTCAGGACCAAGGCAGCCCGCCGGGACGGGTGGCAAGGCTCAGCTTCACGCAGGGCAATGTCTCCTTTCAGCCGTCGGGCGAAAGTCAATGGAGCACGGCCTCACCGAACTATACGGTCAGCACCGGCGACCGTCTGTACACGGATCAAGGCGCTCGAGTGGAACTCGAGGTGGGACCTTTTGCCGTGCGCATGTCGCAAACCACGGACCTGACCCTGGTCAATTTGAATGACCAGCTCATGCAGCTCGGTCTCGGGCAAGGCTCGGTCCGCGTCACTGTCTATGAACTGCCCCAGAGCAATTCCGTGGAGATCGACACGCCGAACGGAGCTCTTACTATTCAGCAGCCCGGCTCATACCGCGTGGACATCGATCCGAACCAGGGGTCCACGCTGGTGAGCGTGAACGGCGGCAGCCTGGAAGTGACCGGCGGAGGCATTTCGCAGCCTGTCAACAGCGGACAAGCCGCCCAGTTGACGGGGACGGGGCCGATCCAGGTCAACTTGGTGGCGCTTCCGAACCCAGACGATTTTGACCAGTGGTGCGCGAGCCGTGACCGCCGCATCGAAAGCTATTCATCAAGGCAGTACGTGAATCCGTACACTCCGGGGGCGGAAGACCTGGACCAGTACGGCCAGTGGAACACGGTTCCTCAATATGGGCCGGTGTGGTATCCAGCCGGGGTCGCGGCGGGCTGGGTGCCCTATCGCGTCGGGCACTGGGCCTGGGTGGAACCCTGGGGTTGGACCTGGGTGGAGACTGAACCGTGGGGCTTTTGTCCCTTCCACTACGGCCGCTGGGCCTTCATCGGATCACGCTGGGGCTGGATGCCGGGACCGGTGGCGGTGGTGCCTTTCTACTCTCCTGCCTTGGTGGCGTTCGTAGGCGGAAGTGGCTTCTCGGTGGGTGTCAGCTTTGGAGGAGGCTTCGGCCTGGCGGCCTGGTTCCCGCTGGGGCCGAGCGAACCTTTCATTCCGTGGTACCACTACACTCCCACGTACCTGCGCCAGGTGAACATCACTAACGTCAGAAACGTGACGGTCATAAACAATTACATAAACACTACCAACATCAACGTCACCAACATCAAGTATCAATATAAGACCGTGGGTGTTACCGCCGTCTCCGGGGACGTCCTGCGGAGCGGCCAACCCGTGGCGGCTCACATCGTTCGTATACCGCCGGAACAGATAGCCAAGGCCCAAGTGATTGCGCACCCCGCCATCGCTCCTGCGCAGACGGCGGTGTTCGGAGGTCGCGCGCCTGTCAAGGCCCCGCCGGTGCGCGCGGCCGTAACGGCTCCGCCCCGAGTCGCCGTGCAGGTGACCCGAGGAGGGCAGCCCGCTGAACGACCCACCCCGGAGGCTCTGGCGGCCCGGTCCGCGCCGCCGCCAGCCGAGGCGCATACTCCGGCTCCTGCTGTGCCGGAGCGGAGTCCGGCGCCCGCCACAAACAGGGTCACTCCGGCGCCGACGAGCACCCGCGCCGGACCCCCAGCCGCGCGGCCTGCGTTCGTCACCAAGACACCGCCGCCCGAGCGCGACGTTCCGTTCGCCCAACACGAGACGGCGCTGCAGCAGCACCCCGGACGCCCGCTCGAGCCCCAGCAGGAGCAAAACCTGAGGCAAGGACGGCCTGCCGGGCCTCCACAAGATCGGGAAGTTCTGCCGCACGAAGCGGCCCCGAAACCGGCGCCACGGCCGGAGCCCAAGCCTGCTCCTAAGCCAAAGTAGGAGAAGCGCTAAGATACGATGGATCACTTCTGGGCGCGGTTCGCCTGCCGCGCCCTTTGGCGTGCCATCCCGCGTCCTGGAGCTAGCATCCACCTCGAGGGGCGCCCAACTCAGATCCCTAAACCGGCAGCCTGCCAAGGCTGTCCCTGCAGCCTTCAAGTCTGAAGAACTTACAGGCATAGAGTCGTAGCAAAAGTGTGCAACACTTATACACTTTTGACAAAAACGGCCCCCGCGGCGCAATTCACGTGATTTCAAAGAAACATACCTGCCCTTCTTTCTCGACCGGCGGGCTTTGCCAGACACCAGTTCGAAGGCGAAAGTAAGGCGAACAAAGGTCAGGTAGTTTGAGCTTGGCCCCCTGTCAAATATAACGCGGAATACCCCCACACCTCAGGCCATCGACGCCCCTCACAACAAAGGCGACCTGAACACGAAAGCGTATAAGGATTGCACAGTTGCACCAAAACGGGGCAGTTTTGTCCGCATAAGTTGATTCGAAAAGGATACAGCAAGCTTTTGGCCCGCAGCCGCGGAAGCAGACTCGCGGTTACGCAGCGCCTCACATCCGGATGCTCGACGGCCGGCTTCGCCCAGAGAACCCTCAAACGCTGGCTCTCTTCCACCTGGGAGGGGACCGAGAAGCGATGGAGCTCAACCCGCCCAGGCTCGACAGCTACGTTCTAAGGTCCAGTCAAGTTCCGATGGTCCGGCCGCCCCAGGGAACGGTCAACCAACGGGCTGTCAGTTCCTCGTGTGCTCCGTCACACTATACCAGTGGGCATGCGTGTTAGAATCTCGCTCGAATGTTGCCCTCGACCGGGCGGGTTGTAAGAACACTTTCCCCGTCTCAGCGCAAGTCATAGAGACCGTGGAGCGGCTGAGTGGAACAAGATCTGCAGCTCGTGAAACGCTGCCTCGCAGGCGAAGACTCCGCCTGGGGAGACCTCTTGCGGACGCACAACCGAAAGGTCTATAACCTCTGCTACCGTTTCACGGGCAGGACGGGCGAGGCCGAAGACTTGACGCAGGAGGTATTCATTAAGATTTTTCAGACCTTGCGAACTTACGACGCGGACCAGGGCGCCTTCGGCACCTGGATGAGCCGGGTGGCCCGCAACCACTTGGTGGACCACTACCGCCGCACCCGCAAAGAGCGGCTGACCTCGTCCCTGGAGGAAGATCCCGCAGTGCTTGAGGAGACGCCAAGCAGCGAGGAACAGCCCCTGGCGCAGGTGGAATCTCGCGAGCGCCGGGAGATGCTGCAGGCAGCGCTCGACCGCCTCTCGCCGGATATGCGCGAAGCCGTGATTCTGCGGGACTTTCAGGATCTCGACTACGACGAGATTGCCGAAGTGCTCGGGGTGCCACAAGGAACCGTCAAGTCCCGAATCAATCGCGGAAGGTTGGAACTGGCGAAGGTCATAAAGCGTATGGAAGGAGTGAAGGGTGGTTAGGCCCGAAAGCCATGACGCATCTGGAGATCGAAAACCTCGCGAGTGACTACCTGGAAGGGCAGCTGAACGTCCTGCGCCAGGCCGAGGTAGAGCGCCACCTGGCCGCCTGCCCGGACTGCCGGGATTTGATGGCGGGCGTCCGGCGCCTGTTCGAGCTCTGCCAGGCGGCGGAGCCCCTTGAGCCCCCACCCTGGCTGGTGCCCAAGATCTTGAGGGCCACGGTTGGCGAGCGCAAGCCGGGATTGGGTGAACGCCTGATCGCCTGGTTCCGGCCTGTGCTTCAAATCCGAGTCGTCTATGGGGTGGCTATGGCGGTGTTCTCGCTGTCGATGATCGCCAACGTGGCCGGCATCAACCTTAGGCACGTGAAGGCTGAGGACTTGAACCCGAAGAACTGGATCTATCAGGCCAACCGCAACGGCCATCTAATGCTGGGCCGCGCCGAGAAGTACTATTACGACCTCAAGGTAGTCTACGAGATTGAATCGCGGCTGCGGCAGCTTCGGGCGCAGCCTACCGACGAAGCGCCTCGACGCCAGGCTCCTGCCGGAGGGTCAACCGAAGGCGCGCCGGTGAGCGGGCCCTCGCTCGCCTCCAACTGGACTCCGGGCAACGCCTTCCAGGTCAATGAGGCCGCTTGGAACTTACGGGCGTTCTCTGCTCGGGATGGCGGCGGGCACCGTTCAGTGAGGAGCACAATTCCATGACATGCGCTAATCATCCCCAAACCGAATCCGTCGCTTATTGCGGCCACTGCGGGCGCGCTCTGTGCGCCGAGTGCAAGCGCGAAGTAAGCGGAATGATCTACTGCGAGTCCTGCCTGGCGAACCGGCTGCGCTCAAGCACCCTTCCGTCCATCACCGGTATCGGCGAAGGGCCAAATCCCGGCCTCGCCCTGTTCCTGGGGTTCATTCCCGGCGTGGGCTCCATTTATAACGGGCAGATCGTCAAGGCCATGGTGCAGGTTCTGATCTTCGGGTCGCTCATAGCCCTGAGCAATCGCGTGGGCGGGCCCTTTGACACCATTTTCGGTCTGGGTGCGGCAGCCTTCTATTTCTACATGGTCATCGACTCGTACCAAACGGCACGGCGCAAGCAGCTCGGCCAGCCGGTGGAGGAATGGCTGGGCTTGGGCGAGTTCAAGATTAACGCCCCGGTGGGCGCCGCCTTGCTGATCGGCCTCGGCGCCTTGTTCCTGCTCGACAACTTCGGTATACCGGTTTTCGAGTCGATCAGCCGGTTCTGGCCCGTCATCCTGATCGTGATCGGGCTGCTGATGATCCAACATCGCATGAGACGGGGAACAACACCGCCGCCGGGCGGTGGGTCTTCGGGTCCGCAACCTCCGGCCGGGCCGCGCGGACCGCAAGGCTTATAGGCGTACCGGAAGGGACGCGAGGAGTGGTCATGGTGCATTGGGGCGCAGGTGAATTGGTACCGCTGGGTGGTATCGCAATGGTGGTCATCATCGTGGCCATCGGCAACTTTCGAAGGATGCGCGAGCGCGAGCTGCAAGCACATTCGGACTTGCGCCAGCGCGAGATGGAGCATGAGCGCCGCCTGAAGGAACTGGAAATCGAAAAGCTCAAGCTCGAGGTTGAAAAGGGCAGGAAGAGTCCGTAAGCGAACCGATAGCGAGGAGAGACTCATGGCCAACTGGGATGCAGGAATCTTGGTACCGCTGGGCGCCTTCGCAATGACGATCATCATCGTTGCCATCGTCATGTTTCAGAAGATGCGTGAAAAAGAACTCCGGGCGCACTCCGAGCTGCGCCAGCGCGAGATGGAACATGAGCGCCACTTGAAGGAGTTGGAAATCGAAAGACTGAAGCTCGAAGTTGAGAAGAGCAAGGTTCACTGAATATGGCAGAACCAGGGCGGGTTTGCCGCCCGAAGGGAGAGCCGCCATGGAGGTCCTTTCGAGTCCCATCATGATTCCCATCGTGGGCACGGTCTTCGGGACCACGATGGTAGTCATCATCGTCGTCACGGTTTTCTGGTTCAAGGCGCGTGAACGGGAGCTGCAGGTCCACCAGGAGATGCAGCTTCGCGAGATGGAGCATCAGCGGCGCATGAAGGAAATCGAACTGGAGATCGAAAGGACCCGGGGACGGAACTCAGAGACCCCGGCCCGTGTCTAGCGGGCCGCTGCTGGCCGGGAGGATTCCGCGGCGGCTGGCCGATTTTCCGGGGGCGGAGGTCAAGAAATGGACGCAGGTATCTTGGTTCCACTAGGCTGCTTCGCGATGGTAGTCCTGATCGTGGCGCTGACGAGTTTCGCCAAAATCCACGATCGCGAGACTGACACGCTCAGCGCCCTGGGCCGGGCGGAGGCCGAGCATCGAGCTCGCCTCGCCGAACTCGATCTGGAGCTGCAGCGGTTGAAGCAGAGAGGCTAGCAACAATGTCACAGGATTTCGAAACCGTAAATCGAGGGACACTCGGCGGGGCAACGGGGCTGTTGCACCGGGTAAGTCTGACGTGGCCCGTGGTGCTGATCACGCTCGGCCTGATGTTTCTGGCCGATCAGTTTCTGCCGCAGTGGAGTTTCAGAAAGACATGGCCCGTGCTGCTGGTCGTGATCGGAGTCCTAAGGCTGATCGAGTCGGGAAGGCCGCCTCGCCGGCCCGCGGGACCACGGATCTGAAGCGGCCGGCGAGAAAGGCAGTTGTCATGCTGAGCCTGGTACGGCAACTTCTGTTTCTTGCGGAAGACAAAAGCAGATCCTTCGCGGAGTTTACCCTGAGTCCCTTCGCTGTGCTCAGGGCCGTTCGCAGTGGAAGGGCGAACGGGCTCAGGATGACGCCACGGCAAAGGCCTTCTCAGCAGACTGCTGAGAGTTGTAGGAAGCACCTGTGGAGGATGATGGGCCCTGGCCGGCAGGCTGATTTTCTGGCGGACCCGAGGGGAGAACGAACATGAGCGCATATGTCTATCGCCGGGGATCGATTTTCTGGGCCCTGACCCTGATTGGGGTCGGTGCGCTGTTCCTCTATCAAAACTTCAATGCGGCCATTCGCCCCTGGGAGATTCTGGCGAAGTTCTGGCCCGTGGTCATCATCTTCTGGGGCTTTTCGAAGCTCATTGACCACCTGCAGGCGCGGGCTCATCCTGAAACCACGCCGCCACCGCTCTTCTCGGCGAGCGAGGTGATTCTCCTCGTCCTGGTCCTCATCATCGGCACACTGGGGTCGAAGATCGTCCTGCATCAGTGGCCGGCGTGGTGGGAGTCCGGTATCCACGCCAACGGTGATGATTGGGACGGCATCTTCGAAAACTCTTACACGTATACCCAGAACGTGAGCACCCCGGTCGAGGGGCCGTCTCACCTCGTGCTCGTCGACCATCGGGGCGACGTGGAGGTGCGGTCCGGCGATCAGCCGAACCTTCAGGCCGCCATCAAAGAAGTTGTCCATGCCGGCTCCGAACAGGAGGCCAAGAAAATTGCAGATCGACTGAAGTTCGAGATCGTCCATCAGGGCGCTCAATACACCCTGCAGTCAAACCTGGACGCGTTACCCGAAGCGGGTCGCAGCGTGCGCCTGGACATCACCCTGAGCGTGCCGCCGGCCACCTCCACCGACCTGACCCTGGAGCACGGAGATTTGACCCTTGACGGGCTCAAGGGTGACCAGAACCTCACTGTTGATCACGGCGAC